>NZ_JBHUSG010000075.1:0-19268 GCF_042673745.1 Kitasatospora sp. NPDC057015 | reverse complement strand
TCGACGACGAGGTCGGCAACAACGGATCCGTCGTCTTCCAGGTCCTGCGTGACGGCGTCAAGGTCGCCGACAGCGGCACCCTCACCGGAGCCGACGCACCCAAGCCTCTGCAGGCCGACCTCACCGGCGGCCAGAACGTCACCCTGCGCGTCACCGACGCCGGCAACGGCAACGCCTACGACCACGCCGACTGGGCCGACGCCAAGCTCTCCTGCGGACACGGCCCCGCCGTCGGCGCCAACGCCGTCTCCGGCCTGACCTGGACCTCCACCACCAACGGCTACGGCCCGGTGGAACGGGACACCAGCAACGGCGGATCCGGCGCCGGCGACGGCCAGCCGATGAAGATCGGCGGCACCGGCTACCCCAAGGGCCTCGGCACCCACGCGGCCTCCGACATCACCTACTTCCTCGGCGGGACCTGCACCTCGCTGACCGCCACCGTCGGCATCGACGACGAGGTCGGCAACAACGGATCCGTCGTCTTCCAGGTCCTGCGTGACGGCGTCAAGGTCGCCGACAGCGGCACCCTCACCGGAGCCGACACGCCCAAGGCCCTGCAGGCCGACCTCACTGGCGGCCAGGAAATCACCCTGCGCGTCACCGACGCCGGCAACGGCAACGCCTACGACCACGCCGACTGGGCACAGCCCGTCATCACCTGCACCTGACACCTACTCAACGAGACCGGCCCAAGGACACCGGCGTCGTGTCGCCACCGCCTGAGGCGGCGACACGACGCCGGGCCGGATCGTCCCTGCCGCCGGTGCCAGGACCGGACCGAGTTCGATCCGGCGCCACCGGTGGCCGGGGCCCCGGCCGGACCGAGACACAGCCCGAGGGCACATCGCTCCGCGATCGACCGGCCCGCTGCGCCCGCCCGGGCCGTTGCTGCGGTCGGCTCTCCCCACCGTCGGCTCCGCGTCGGCATCTCGTACAGGAGTGCTCCTGATGTTCCGTTTCCCCAGCGGCCGTTCGGCCGCCCCCGTAGGTCTCCTGCTCACGGCCGGCCTGCTCTGTGCATGCTCCACCGGACAGGGCGCAGCCCGGACCGATGCCCCACCTGCCGGGAGGCTCTCCATCGCCTACCTGCAGAAGCAGGGTGACCAGCAGTACTTCCTCGACGAGGCGGCCGGTGCCCGGGCCAGGGCCGCCGTTCTCGGAGTGGACCTGAAGGTGGTCGACGTGGGCAGCGATGCGGACAGGACGCTCCGCGAGCTGCGCTCGGCCATCGCCGGCCGGACGAACGGTGTGATCATCGTGGTCCCCGATCCCGCGATCGGCCCTGCCGTCGCCAAGGCCGCAGCGGACGCGGGAGTGGCCCTGCTCACCTCGGACGACCAGATCTGCACCGACCTCCCCGACCCGAGTGTCTGCTCCCACCAGAACCTCGTACCCCGGGTCGGATTCAGCGGGCAGAAGCTGGGAGCCCAGGTCGGCCTGCGCGCAGCCGAGGAGTTCCGGAAAGCGGGCTGGGCGGCGGAGGAGACCCGGATCATCTACGCCTGGCAGCAGGACGTGAACGTGTGCCGGGAACGTGTGAACGCGGCGAGCCAGGCCTTCGACCAGGTCGCACATCGTGTCCGCTCCTTCGACGTGGGTACCGACAACACGGTGGAGGGCGCCCGGCACAAGGTCGCGTCGAGGATCGCGGCGGACGGGGCCGGTGTGAAGCACTGGGTGGTGTGGGGCTGCAACGACGAGAACGTCCAGGGCGGCGTCACCGCGCTGGAGAACGCCGGCGTCGGCCCGGACAACGTCATCGGCGTCGGCCTCGGTGCCTACCTCGCCTGCAAGGACTGGAGCGGCACCAAGCCCTCCGGCATGAAGGCCGCCCTGTTCATCAACGGCAAGGACGTCGGGGCGCTGGCCGTCCAGACCATGTACGACAAGCTCAAGAACGGCAAGGACATGCCCGCCGAAGCCTTCGCCCCCACCACCATGGTCGACGCCACCACCTGGAAGACCAGTGGCGTCAGCTGCAACTGACGGTCCGCCGAGTGAATCGACGAACCGTCAAGAGCGGTCGAGGCTGACCGGCGTCGGCGACCCTGGCAACGATCATCGCTCTCACCCTTTTCGGGCGTACGCCGGTGGCCGAGGTCCCACTGTCTGGTGCACTCTCCCACTGGGACTACTGCGGTACGGTGCGTGGGACCCCGCCTGCCGGCTGTGTGCCGGCAGGCGGGGTCCGATCGGAGCCGGTCGCGGGTGGCGGAATCCGGAGTGGATCACGCTACCCACCGGCTCACCGGGTCAGGAGGTGGGTGTCCACTGTTGCGCCTTGGATCCGGTGCACGTGGCCAACTCGAACTTGGTCCCGCTGGCCATACCCGACTCGGTCGGGGTAAGGCATCCTGTGCCGTTGGTGATGCTGAGTTGGCCTCCCAGCCGCCACTGCTGGCTGGTGGCGCCACTGCAGGTCTGGATGGCGACCGTGGCGGCGGCGCCGTCGAGGCAGACGCCGTTCAGGCCGGTGAGTGTTCCGTTCGGCTGGAATGTCCAGCGCTGGTTCGCGCCGCCGTGGCAGCCGTAGAGAGTCGGCTGGGTGCCCGCGGTGGTCGCCGACCCGGGAAGGTCGATGCAGGAGGCTGATGCGCCGTTGATCAGCGTGACACTACTGGTCGGCCAGGGAGCCCCACTCCCCGTCGCCGAGATCTCGGCGACACTTGTCCAGGGCCCTCTGTTGCCTGCTTCGGTGATTGCTCTCAGCCGGAGGTAGCGGCCCGGCTTCGGGGGCAGACTGACCTTCTTGACGGTTGCCGTGTCGTCGAAGGTCCCGGCCCCGACGGCGGTGCCCCAGTCGCCGGTGGTGTCGGATACGTACACCTCGTACTGGCCGATGCGACCGTTGGTCCCGCCGTCCTGGCGCGGGAGGTAGGAGAAGGAATCGACCTTGTAGCGGGCTCCCAGGTCGATCTGGATGTCGTGGGGCAGCGGGGTGGGAGTGGCACCGGACCAGGCGGAGTGCCAGATCGTCGCGTTGTTGCCGTCGAAGGCGTTGGTGGCCGCGCCGTTCTCCCGGCTGGTCTCCTGACTGTCGGCGGAGACGAGCTTCCATGCGGATTTGGCGATGTCGGGGCCCGACGTGGCGACACCGGTGCCCGTCGGAAGGGTGACGGACTTGGCGGTGACCGAGAACGCGCCAGTCTGGCTGCCCGCCTTGATCCAGAGCAGTCCGGACCGGTCCGCGGCGTCGAAGTACCACCCGCTGGTGGCCGTGTCGTAGGCACCCTTGGTGGTGAGCGCCGTGAGGTTGGTGCCGTTCACGGTGACCGAGCTCGGAGCGGCTGCGGCGTGCACGGTGAACTCGTAGCCACGGGAAGCGGGCTTGCCCGTGTAGGAGCCGTCACTCGCGCCCACGGAGATCCTGACGTCCCCGGAGCCGGACGTCGGCGCGGTGACGTCGACCTGCTGCTGGGCCGACTCGCCGTGCTCGAACTTGCGGGTGATGCCGTCGTCCTCGTAGAGCTTGTACGACGACGAGCCCCGGGGGTACACGTCGTAGGTGAGGGTCGAGACGGCCTTCTCGCCCGTGTAGTTCATCTGCGGCCACATCGGGACGACGGCGCCGGCCTTGACGAACATGGGCAGTGTGTCCAGCGGGGCGGAGTAGCCGTTCAGCCAGCCCGGGCCGGTGTATGTCTTTCCCGTCCAGTAGTCGGTCCAGGATCCGGCCGGCAGGTAGATGCCGTCGCGCGTGGTGGTGTCGGAGACGACCGGGGCGACGAGGAGGGAGTCTCCCGACATGAACTGGCCGCTGGTCAGGTTGCCACGGGCGACCGGGTCGTCGGGGTACTCCAGGACCATGGCCCGGGTGGTGGGCACGCCGGTGACGTGGGCCGTGTGGCTGGCCGTGTACAGGTACGGCATGAGCCGCATCTTGAGCTGCAGGTACTTCCGGTTGATGGACAGGTACGGCTCGGCGAACCGCCAGGGCTCCTTGTCCTGGTAGCCCGTCGACGGATTCGTCGCCCCCCAGCCCGACATCGTCATGAAGGCCGGCGTGAGTGCCTTCCACTGGAGGTCGCGCACGTAGGTCTGGGGGCTGCCGCCGTAGATGCCGTCGATGTCGCCGGAGGCGTAGTTGAACCCGGACAGCCCCGCTCCGGCGATCGACGGGACGTGCCAGCGCATCGCGTCCCAGGTGCCGCTGGTGTCTCCCGTCCACACCACCGCGTTGCGCTGGGTGCCGGCCCATCCGTCCAAGGTCCAGACGTAGCGGCGGGCGTCGGAGTTGCCCTCGATGCCGTCCACGGCCTGCTGCACGCCGTCGAAGGCGTACTTGTAGCCGCCGCCGATCCAGGCGACGTCGGTCTTCACACCACGGCTGCCCGAGATGCCCACCTCGTCCTTGATGTTCGACAGGCCGGTCGACGTCCACAGGCCGGTCTGGAAGCCCTTGGCCTTGAGGCCGGCCACGGTGCCGGCGAGGTCGGTGTAGCCGCAGCCGTAGCCGTCGTTGGGCAGGAACCAGCCCGACGGCATGTCCGCGGCCCGGGCGTCGTTCGCGTATCCGACGACATCGGGCGTCGTCTGGTGCCGCACCCGGGTGTGGTCCCCGGTGTAGGTGCTGCTCGTGGCGTTCCAGCAGTCGGCGTTGCCGAGTTCGAACCCCCATTGGGGAGCCATGAAGGGCTTGCCGCTGACGTCGGTGTACGAGTTCAGCACGCCCTTGAGGGAGTCCTCGACGAAGTACCAGGCGTCGAAGCGGCTCTCGTCGTGCGTGAAGCCCCCGGGCGAACCGAAGCTGTAGGAGCCCGGTGCCCAGGTGTTGCGCATGACGCCGTAGCCGTTGGTGGACATGTAGAACGGCGCCGGGCTGGCGTTGGTGCCCTCCTTCCACCCGCCGCCGACGGACACCGGGACCGTCCTGCCCCGCAGTGCCCACTCCCCGAGGTGCAGACCTGTTCCGTAGAACTGCTCGTCGGCTCCCTCACTGAGGTGCTGGGTGGTCTGCGTCGTCGTCCAGTCGGTCGGCGCGGACTCCTTCCAGACCAGCGTCGAGTTGTCCGAACGGTACGTCGAGAACTGCAGAGGCGACTTGTTCACCCGGATGGTCAGGCCCGGCGTGGTGATCTTGTAGTAGGTGGTCTCGTCGGTGTACGACGTGGTGACCGCCCCGAAGTCCGTCCTGATGGCCAGGCTCGTGCCGGCCGGATCGTCGGAGAACGTGCCGTCAGGCGAGATCCAGAGGCGGAAGATGTCGTCCCGCGCGATGACCACCCGCGCCTTGGCCGCTCCCGAGGTACTGATCGTGTATGTGCTGCCCGACTTGCTGATTCCGCTGGCCGTCCCGGCCGTGGCGGCCCTTGCCGTGGGTGCCGGTCCGGCCAGCGTGAGCGCCGCCGCCATCAACGTGACGGCCAGCGGGAGGATCACCCATCGCCTGCGCGTCCCGCCGGGTCCTGAACGTGCAGACAGTTCACCGAGTCTCATGGAGTCGCCTTCCTGTACTCACAGGCATCCACTCCGCCGGGATTGAGGGAGTGTGACGAATCGTTGCGGTGCTCACGCCGCATCAGCAGAGCGCTGAGGCGTCGTCATGTGCCGAGTGGCGCTCGCAACCGAGCAGACGTCGGCCTTCAGACTGCTGGGGGTTACGAAGGGGCCGACATCGCCGGTCGTGAGCTTCTGGGGACGTTGCAGCCGGAGTTCAGCCGATCGATCACCTCCACGGGAGCGGCGGATCTCACCGCCACTGTCGTCGAAGTGGGTGCGGCCGCGGCAGCATCGGAAAGGCGCCGCCGACACTGAGAGACCGGCAGCTTTCACAGCAACCGGCGACACCGCAGCGGCACGTACCTCGGCAGGCCCATGGAGCAGGCCTGGTTGAGTAGCCCTGCCCGAGCCACCGACATTTCCCTTCCCGAAACGCCATGGAGAACGAGGGGATCAGGAGGTACCGATGGGTGATTCTTGAAACTTTCTGAGCTAACATGCATGAAATAGCTACTTCTCAAGCAGATTTCCACAACAGCTAGCGACCGTCAAGGCCTAGGTGGCTTTACGGCCTGATGTGTGATTACGGCGGCGGAGTGACAGCAGCGCTGCAGGCAAGATGATCTGACGATCAAGACGACGCGGGGCTCACCCGATACCCGGGCGACCAGGGCTGCAGTTCAACGCGCGAACGACAGGCAACCCTCCCAGCTACTGACCGTTCACCAACTTACCTACGGGGAGCGGGACTCGACCCACGCATTGTTGCCACTGGGGGCGAAGTGGCCGCAGGTGCTCATCGGTGTTCTCCTTCAGGTTTCACCGGACGGGCTTGTGGGCTCAGATCGCTATTGGACTAGACCTTGTCCCGTTGACACTCCACTTTGCCCGTCCCATCATGAGCACCTGCTGAGGTCAGTGAAGGTCAGCCGGGTGGCCTCTTGCGCATCCTGCCCCGGCCCGTCGACCTTCCCGCCTGTTCGGGTTCTTTCCGACTCGGCGGTAGGCGCGGCAGACGAACCGCCCACGCGGCGCACGCTCCTCCCGTACCGATCCCCCACTCAGATCCGTACCCGCACGAGGTGACTGCCATGAAGCCCACGGCAATTCCCCTGGCCGGAAGGATGATCGGCGTCCTGCTGATCACCGCACCGGCCCTCTTACTCCGCTCCACGCCCCACGCCGTCGCCGACACGGCCTCGGTGAACGCGGCCCCCGCCGTCCTGCCCGCCATCCAGCAGTGGACCGGCGGCATCGGACGAATCGCGCTGAGCCAAGCCAGCCGCATCGTCACCCCGACCGGCTCCACCACGCAGCTCCAGCAGCTCGCCACGAAAGTCGCCGCCGAGACGGCCGAACTGACGGGCCTGCGCCTGACCACCGCCACCGGAACGGCCGCGGCGGGCGACATCCGGTTGAAGATCGACCCGTCTGCGGACTACGGCTCCGTCCTGCCGAAGCTCAAGGACGAGGCCTACCGGATCGACGCCACCACGAACCAGGTGACCGTCACCGCCGCCGGCCAGAAAGGCGCCATCAACGGCACCACGACGCTGCTGCAGACCATAGTCGGCTCGGCCGACAAGCACAGCCTGCCGGTGGGAACCGCCGTCGACTACCCGAACTACGAGATCCGCGGCTTCAG
Source organism: Kitasatospora sp. NPDC057015 (assembly GCF_042673745.1). Taxonomy (NCBI): domain Bacteria; kingdom Bacillati; phylum Actinomycetota; class Actinomycetes; order Kitasatosporales; family Streptomycetaceae; genus Kitasatospora; species Kitasatospora sp. NPDC057015. Next base: position 12,181 of record NZ_JBHUSG010000075.1, on the reverse strand, counting down.
CCTGGATGTCGCACGGCGCTACTTCACACCGGAGTTCATCCGGTCCTACATCCGGTGGATGGGCTACCAGAAGCTCAACGCCCTGCAGATCCACCTGAACGACAACGAGATCGCGCGGGAGGGCCTCGATTGGTCCACGGCGCAGTCCGCCTTCCGCCTGGCCAGTACCAATCCGGCCTTCGCCGGACTCGCCGCCACGGACGGCGTGTACACCAAGGCCGACTGGGACTCGTTCGAGGACACCGCCGCCGCCGCAGGGGTCACTCTCATCCCCGAGATCGACGCCCCCGGACACGCGAGGGCGTTCACCAAGTTCAAGCCCGAACTCGGCCTGGGTGGATACCTCTCCGACCACCTAGACCTGAGCAAGCCGGCCACCACCGACTTCATGAAGTCGGTCTACAGCGAGTTCGCCCCGTGGTTCCGGGGTCCGGTGATCCACATCGGCGCCGACGAGTACGACAAGGCCCACGTTGGCCAGTACCAGACCTACATCAACACCATCGCCCCCTACGTGCGCAGCCTCGGCAAGAAGGTCAACATCTGGGGCAGCTTCACGGCGATGTCGGGCGGCGGTGCCGGCTACGACACGAACATGACTGTCAACAGCTGGAACAACGGCTGGTACGGCCCGAAGAACGCCATTACCGACGGTTACGACGTGATCAACTCCAACGACGCGCTGCTCTACGTGATGCCGTTCGCAAACTACTACCACCCTCGGGGCCTGGACGGGCAATACATCTTCAACACCTGGGAGCCGAACGTCTTCCCCGATGATCAGACGCTCGCCAAGCAGGACCCCCACCTCCTCGGTGCCATGCCCGCCGTCTGGAACGACCTCGTGCACGCCGACTACACCGAATTCCAGGTGCACAGCCTGATCGAGCAGAGCCTGGGCGCCCTGGCCCAGAAGATGTGGTCCGGCGGCAAGGCCGGCACCGACTACACGGTCTTCATGAACACCGTCCGCACCGCCGGTCAGGGCCCCGGCACCTCGTACCTCCCGGACACCCTCGCCCCGTACGCTCCCGCCTCCGACCTCGCCTTCAACGGGGTCACCACCGCCTCCTCCATCGAAGTGCCCACGTTGAAGGCCACCAACGCCACCGACGGCCTCCCCGCCACGCGCTGGTCCAGCGCATACTCCAACAGCGAGTGGCTCCAGGTCGACCTCGGCCTGGTGCGACGAATCACCTCCGCAACCCTGGCCTGGGAGGCGGCCTTCGCCAAGGACTACGACCTCCAGGTCTCCACGGACGGCACCACCTGGACCACCGTCTCCCAGCAGCGCGGCCACACCGCCGCCGGCACCGACAAGATCACCTTCCCCGCCGCCGACGCCCGCTACGTGAAGATGCAGGGCATCACCCGCGGCACCGGCTACGGCTACTCCCTCTACAGCCTGGAGGTCAGTGACACCAGCGATCTCGCCGCCGGCAGGACCGCCACCGCCTCCTCCATCGAGACCAGCAACAGCCTCCCCGACAAGGCCTTCGACAACAACGGCACCACCCGCTGGGCCAGCAACGCGACCAACAACGAGTGGCTCCAGGTCGACCTGGGCAGCGCACAGACCATCAGCAGCGCCACTCTCGTCTGGGAGGCAGCCTTCGCCAAGGACTACGACCTCCAGGTCTCCACGGACGGCACCACCTGGACCACCGTCTCCCAGCAGCGCGGCCACACCGCCGCCGGCACCGACACCATCACCCTCGCCCCGAGAACCACCCGCTACGTGAAGATGCAGGGCATCACCCGCGGCACCGGCTACGGCTACTCGATCTACAGCTTCCGCGTCAACTGACCCACCGGGGTGCCCGGACCCACCGGAGAACGCACTCCTGACTCGGTGTCGTATCCCCATCCGGACTTGTCCTGGTGGGGATACGACGCTGTCCGCGACCGACCCGTGGCCCTTGAATGCAGTCCGGCCTCGACGCGATCGCACCAGGCGGCCGTCCGGCTCGTCAACCGCTACAGCGGCCTCGCCCTCAGCCTTACCGACCAGGGCGCCCAGTCCGTCCTGACCTCCCCCCAGCGGAACTGGGACAACGCCGGAACCGGCTCCGACACCCGCCCCACCAACGCCCAGACCCTCACCCTGACCGCCGTCGGCGGCACCGCCGCCAACACCATCACCGTCAACAGCCCGGGCGACAAGAACACGGCCCCCGGAACCGCCATTGCCCCCATCCAGGTCAGCGCCACCGACTCCGCCCCCGGCCAGACCCTCACCTACGCCGCCACCAGCCTAACCATCAGCACCGGCACCGGCCAGATCACCGGCACCCCCATCAGCGTCAACAGCACCACGGGCACCGTCACCGCCACCGACACCACCGGAGCCTCCGGCTACGCGGTCCTCACGTGGACCGTCGACCTGGCCCTGGGCCGGCCGACCACCGCTTCCTCGGTCGAGGCCAGCACCCTCAGCGCCGCCCTCGCCACCGACGGCAAGCCCCCCAGCCGCTGGGCCAGCGCATACTCCAACCCGCAGTGGCTGCAGGTCGACCTCGGCACCACCCAGCCCATCAAGGAAGTGAAGCTGACCTGGGAGGAGGCCTACGGAAAAGCCGACCAGATCCAGACCTCCAACGACGGAACCACGTGGACCACCGTCTACACCGCCACCACCGGCGCCGGCGGCACCGACGACCTCACCGGCCTCACCGGCTCCGGCCGCTACATTCGGATGAACGGCACCACTCGCGGTACCTCCTACGGCTACTCGCTCTGAACAGCTCCAGTGGTTCGGGTGACCTTCCGGAGGCACCCCGAATCGCCGGAGCTCGCCGTCGACTGGAACCCCGACGACGACAAGGACACCCCTGACATCCTCACCAGCCTCGACGACACCCACCGGCGCGCTGCGCCTGGGCCGCCGCGCCGGGATGCCGGACTGTCCTTCTTACCCGGCGCCCAAGCTGTCGGCCACCTCCTCAGTCGTGGGAGTATCAGGATTCCGGCTCTGTCCCGTAATCGGTGGTAGCGCTGTGTAGTGGTCACTGGAGGAGGATGCGGTGGCGGAGGAGAGGGAATCCGGCTCGGCCGTGCATCTGCCTCATGATCCGCTTGGTTCGGGTGTTGACGCCCTCGGTGCGGCCGTTGTGGTACGGGAGGGTGAGGCCGGCGTCGACGGCGGCCCGGTCTAGTTCGAGGCCGTTGCAGAAGCTGTGCAGGTGGGGCAGGTCGGTGGCGCGCACGGTGGTGATCCAGTCGGTGAGCTTGGCGTCATTGCCTTCGGCCGGGGTCAGCAGCTTTGCGAACTCTCCTGTCAGACGGGCGAGTTCGGTCATCTCCGGGCAGGCTTCGGTGAGTTCCCGCAGCAGTACGGCGTCTTTGTCGCGCAGGTTCTCGGGGCGGGTGAGCAGGAGGCGGGCGAAACGCTGCGGGGTGGTGACCGGCCTGTCGCCCTCGGCGCGGCCCTGGGTGAGGTAGCGGACCAGGAGGTTCGCGCTGCCGGTGTAGCCCAGCTTCTTGATCTCGCGCAGGAGGTGGGTGACGGGCACCGCGGGGTCCTCGCTTCGGCGCCGACGCAGGTGGTCGCGGTAGGGGTCGACGAGGGTGGGCTTGTAGCGGGGTGTGCGGCGCTCTGCGGTGGGCTCCTTCATACGGGCGTAGCGTTTGACGGTGTTCAGGGCGACGTCGAGGCGGCGGGCGCATTCGAGCAGGCCGACGCCCTGGCCGAGCAGGGTGTGGACCTGCTGCCAACGCTCGCGGGTGGTCTGCTCGCGGACGCCCCCGGGGCGTGCGGGGTTCACGGTGCTGGCCCAACAGACGGCGTGGGAGCGGACCTCGGCCAGGACCTTGCCGCACAGGTTGGACCAGAGGGTACTGGTGGGCCGTCGGCGAGGTGCCTGCTGAGCAGGTCCTTTTCCCACGGCCCCCAGCCCGAACCGGGCTTGCGACTTGTCACCGCACCCGGCTCTCCAGTGACTACTCCGTGAGTGCTGGGACAGATTTTCTTCCGTGGATGTCCGCGTGGCAACGTCCGCAGACCACAAGGGTTTTGCGGTGCCGTGCGGCCATGAGATCTGCCCACGGTGGCCGGTCTGGTCCTGGCTTTCCGAGGTCGGCGAGCTTGGCGACGTGGTGGACTTCCACCTCGTCGACGTGCCCGCATGCCTCGCATCGCCCAGCGAGGAGCCGGGTGACCAGCTCCTTGCGTTTGGTGTTGACCGGGGCTAGCCGACGGTCATTGATGACCGTCTTCTTGTCCCGTCGCAGCGGGATCCCGCCGAACCGTCCGACCAGTGGCTTCCTGCCGATGCGTTCGACGCGGGCCTCGAAGCACTTGCGCGGCCCGTGCGGTGTCTCGATGGTGGTCGCGTACTTGCGGGCCATCTTGGACACCGACGAGCGGTGCTTGTTCGCCAGCGTCATCAACATCGAGGTCTCCATGACCCATTGCAGCCGGGCGAGTCGGAAGACGTCGCCGGCCATCAGGTAGTACTGGACGATGCCGCGGTACTCCGACCCGTAGGTGCTGAGGATGACGTGATCGTCCTGGTTCAGCAGTTCGGGCCGACGCGCGGGTTTGCCGCGCTCCATGTACTGGGCTTGCTTGGCAGATACCACCGAACGAGGGACACGCAATCTGATGACCCCATTGACGGAACGCCGTCCGCCGGTGATCTTGCGGTCGTTGTGGTGCACGGTGATGTCGTAGCCGAGGAACCTCGCGGCCTGGGTGCGGCCATGAGTGATGAGCGTCTTTTCCGGCGACAATTCCAACCCGAGTTCATCGCGCAGGAATTGCGCCAGACGCTCCTTAATTTCCTCGGCCTCTGCCTTTGGTCCGGCGAACCCGAGGAGGATGTCGTCGGCATAACGCACATATCGCAGCCGCCGGTAGCCGGGATCATGAGTATCCATGCTGGGCATGCTGCGGAGTTGCTTGCGCAGTTCCCGCACTGTGGTTCGGTCACCACGCTTGCGAGCCCGTGCCATAGCCGCCCACACCCGATGAAAGGCGCGGTTCGACTGCCTGACTCCTCCCCGGGTGTATTCCGGGATCAGAACCTTCTCGACGTACTCGTCCATCTTGTGCAGGTAGATATTAGACAGGATCGGTGAAACAACCCCGCCTTGCGGACTTCCGCTGTGCGTGGCGTTCCAGACCCAGTCCTCCATGTATCCGGCCTTGAGCATGTTGCGCACCAGCCGTAGGAATCGGTTGTCGCGGATCCTCTCGCCCAGGATTCGGAGCATGACCGAATGGTCAAGCCGGTCGAAGCACTGGGCGATGTCGCCCTCGATAAACCAGGCCGTGCCCGTCCAGGTATGGACCACATCACTTAACGCGGTGTGGCAGCCCCGGCGGGGACGGAAACCGTGGGAGGAGTCGGAGAACGTCGGCTCGTAGTACGCCTCAAGAAGCAGACGGACCACTTCGCCGACGAGCTTGTCGCTCCAGGGCGGCAGACCGAGCGGACGCAGCTTCGTGCTGCCCCGCCCCTTGGGGATGTAGACCCTCCTGGCCGGGCTCCACCGGTAGCGCTCGTGGCGCAGCGCGTCGATGACGTGCTCGATCTTGCCCAGCGACATGCCGTCCACGGTCTCCCCGGTGACCCCGGGCGTCATCGCTCCCTTGTTGGAATAGAGACGCCCGTAGGCCAGCAGATACAACTGCGGGTTGAACATCTGTCGATACAGTTCATCGCACGGCAGGCCGTGCCTGCCGCGTTCACGGAGGACACCCAGCACCGTTTCGGCGCTCTGCATTACGCATACCTCCCGATTCTTGGGTGTCCGATCACCTGGCCCCCTTCGCCCGTGCGGACGGCTTTCCCGTCCTCCTTGGCCGGTCGTGACTCCGGCGACTACTACGGGGCCTCCGTCGCCGTAGGAAGATCTCCTCCCTTAGGCGATCCCATGTTCGTCCTTGTCGTACGTAACAGCGTGACGTAGGCGTCCCACTCATCCCCTTGAATGCCCTCGTTGGGCATCGCTCCGCGCTCTGGAGGTTACGTCGGCCATGGCGCTAAGCCGCCGCAGGGCGCGGCACCGGTTTCAGGCATCTTTCCGGTGGATTCGACCTTCAATCTTCTGGGGATTGGGATTCAGGCAATCCAGCTTTCGCCATATCACGCGGGTCCCGCGACGCCCCGTCCCCAATGCCTGGGCCCAGTCGTCGCTTTTCTGGCATGCTACGGTCCCCTCACCGTTTCCGGATTAGGTAAGCCATTGGACCCAAGAATCTCCCTCCAAATCCTTCCCGACTGAATCGGGGATACGACAAGGCGCCTCATGGCGCACTGCCACCTGTCGCTGACCTGCACCGCATCGGGCAGGGCCTGGCGGATGGCCTCGCCGTAGGAGGCGGAGCCGTCGCGGCAGACGTACTCGGCCCCGGGATGCGCACGCAGCCACGCCACCAGGGTCCGGGTGGTGCGGTCGGGCAGGACGTCGATCCGCTCGCCGGTCTCGGCGTCGATGATCACGGTCGCGTAGCGGGACCGGCGCTTGAGGGCGAAGTCGTCGATACCGAGCACACGCGGGACGCGCAGCAGCGGCACCGCCCGGCACATGAGCATGCGCAGGGCGGTCGAGCGGGAGACCGCGCAGGCCAGTACACGGGAGAGGCGGGCGCCCGCCCGGCCCGCTAACTCCTTCACCACGGAAGCGAGTTGATCAGCCAGGCGACCAGTCCGCCGCTGGTAGCGCTCCACGACGCCGGGAACCTGCTCACGGAACGTCTGCCGCCAGCAGCCGAGCACCGGGCAGACCAAGCGCCGCAACCTCACCGAGACGACGACCCGCCGTCCGTCCGCCGGCACGTCCGAGACCCTCCGCCCGTGGAAACCGTGCACCCGCCCTGTCGGCGTCCCGCACGCGGGACACGGCACCGGATCGTCCCGGGTCCGCGCCGACACCCGAATGACCTCGCCCTCGTCCGTCACACCCTCAACGACCAGCGCAGAGAGCCCAGAAAACACCACACGCACAAGCTCGTTGACATCACGCACACCATGCCAACGACAGTCGTCACCGTTGGTTACCACCGATTACGGGCCAGAGCCGAATTCATGACACTCCCTCTTGGTGAGGTGCTGGTGGTGCGGGTAGGCCGGTTCGGTTTTGTTCAGGTTGTGTGATGTTCGGTGATTTGGTCTCGGGTGGTGCCGCGTTTGCGGAGCACGTTGGCGACGTGGTGTTCGACGGTGCGAGGAGAGAGGGAAAGAGCGGTGGCAATGTCTTGATTGGTGGCGCGCTGTGCGAGTAGGTCGGCGACCTGGGCTTCTCGGGGGGAGAGTTGGGTGCCGTAGCCGGCGCGACCGCGGGCGTGGGGAGGGTGCCAGCCGCGGGTGCGCAGGTGATGGTGGCAGCGGGCGACGTCCGCGGTCGCGCCGAGGTGCTCGAACGCGGCGAGTGGTGCCATGAGGGCGGTGGTGGGGTCGGTGCCGACGAGGGCGGCTCGTTCGGCGGCGAGCGCGGCGTGGTAAGGGCGGCCGATATCGGCCCATGCGCTGCGGGTCTGCTCGAAGGCGTCGTAGGCGCCGCCGGGGTCGTCTTCGCACAGGAGCACACCACGGCACAGGTGCTGTTCGGCGACGGCGCCCGGCGCCTCGCAGCCGCGGATGCCGACGGCGTGCTGTGCGGCCAGTTCCTCGGCGCCCGCGCGATCGCCACGCAGCAAGGCTGCTTCTACCGCAGTGGGCGTCAGGTCCCAGGCGAAGTGCCACATTTCGGTACGGCGCAGGAGAGAGAGTGCCGGGGTGAGGGAGTCCCAGGCGGGTTCGAGTTCGCTGCGAGCGAGGTGGAGGCGAGCGGTACCCGCGGCCGTGCCGAACGCGAAAACGTCCAGCTCTTGGTCGATTGCCAGGGTGAAGTGGTGGGCGGCGCGGGAGGCCTGGCCCCGGGCGGCAGCGGTGATGCCCTGGGCGGTGGCGAGCAGTCCGGTGTTGATGAGGGGGTTGTCGGGGAAGCGGTCGCGGGCGGCCTCCAGGCCCCTCTCCCAGTCGTCCCATCGACCGGCCAGCCAGTGCAGAAGAAGCTGGCGGATGACGTTAGACGGGTCCATCATGGAGTGACCACTGCGCCCTGCGACGGAAACGGACTCCTCCGTGTGTGTGGCGGCCCGCCTGTCCAGGCCGACGCAGATTTCCGCTGTGGCGGCGTTGCCGAGCACGTTCGCGGTTGCTATCAACACCTCAGGGTCACCGTCACGGGGCAGCTCGCGCAGCAGGCCGACGAACCTTGGGTCGCCCCTCAGGGCAAGTGCGGAGAAAGCGTTGCCGCGGGTGATCGCATCTCCGTTTTCCGCAAGGGAGGCCAAGGTGCGCTCCAACCACTCCCTCTGCTGGGCCGCGGGGAACCTTCCCGTGTCGGGAACGGCCAGCATGGCCATCGCGCGGGCGGTCAGAAGCGGGTCGTGGCCTTCCACCTCCTGCAGGACCTTCACAAGTTCGTCCAGGCCGGCGGATAGTCCCTCCTGATTGAGCAGCATGGTGGAGAGGTGCAACCGGATCTCGCCGCGGACCACTACCGGCAGGCCAGGGGTGGCAACGATCCGCCGCAGGGTGGGAATCGCGCCGGTGTCCTCGCCCCTGGTCCAGGCGAGCCGGCCGAGCATCAGCGCGGTGTCACCCAGCAGACCGGCTGGCAGATCCGGCTGGTCGAGGACCTCCCCCAGCAGCCGGGCGGCGGTGCCCGCGTCCCCGAGCGCGACGGCCTGGTCGGCGGCGGCCCGCACCTGGACCAGCCACGTCTCCGTGTCGCCCAGCGCACGGGTGTGGTGGGCGATCTGCACCAGCGGCTGCGGACTTCGCGCGCGCAGCGCCTCCAACGCCCGCCGGTGCGCCCGCGAGCGCAGCGGGCCCGGTATCGCGTCATAGACCGCCTTACGGGCCAGTGCGTGCGCGAAGCCGTACATGTCCCGGGAGCGCTCGTAGAGCACCGATGCGGCCAGAGCCTCCAGCAGTGCCGCCTCACCCGCCTCCTCGTCCAGGCCCGCGGTCTCGCTCAGCAACCCCTCGTCCGCCGGTACCACCAGCACCGCCGCGGCGTCCACGACGGCCCGGCCACCCGGCGACAGTCGCTGGGTCCGCTCTGCCAGGACCTCACGCAGCCTGCGCGGCACTTCCAGTGTCTGGACGAGGCGAGCAGCACTGTCGCGGGTGCTGAGGGTGATCAGGTCCTCCTCGGCAACCAGCGGCAGGCCGGCACTGCGCTCGTGCAGGGCCCGGGTCAGCGCCGGTGTGGCGCCCTCGCCCAGCGCCGAGCGAGCCATCTCCCGCAGTGCGTGAAGGCCGAGCGGGCCGAGCTCCAGTTCGGTGCCGCCCGTGCCCGGTGGGCGCCGCAGAGCCGCGCCTAGTGGCAGCCGGTGCTCCGGCAGGTCCTCGTCGCGGTAGGTGAGCACCAGCCCGACGTCCGCGGGCAGGTCCCGGGCCAGCAGCAGCAACAGCTCGCGTGTCCACTCGTCCGCCCAGTGCAGGTCCTCCACCACCAACACCACCGGCGCGACCGCGCTCAGCAGGTCCCGTACACCCTGCGCGGTGCGGTGGCGCAGGGCACCGGGTTCGAGTCTCTCCACGGGCGGCGGCGGCAGGCGGTCCGCCAAATCCGGCAGCGCCCCGGCAAGCACCCCCGCGGACGCTCCGAGGCACCCGTGCTCCGGCAGCCAACCGCCGACCGTCCGCAACGCGTCCACCACCGGGCCGTACGCCAGCGGCTCCCGCAGCGGATGACAACCCCCCGTAATCACACGCACACCCTTAGCCCGCAGAACCGCACACGCCTCCGCAACCAACCGCGACTTCCCTATTCCCGCCTGACCCTGCACCTGAACCACTGCGGGGCGCACCGACAACGCCCCCACCAGCAACCCGAGCTCCCTCTCTCGGCCCACGAACGCGAACCCCCGCACCCCCTCGGACTCGCCGGCCACCACCATGCTGTACTCCCGTGCTCGCTCACTGCAGTGGGGTACGCGGACACCACCACCGCACCTACCAATGTAGCCCGGCTGGTCAAAGTCAGCCGAGACCGGTCACGCGTGAGCTATGTGGACCACGAGTACTGTCGACAGTCATAGGGCTTGATCACGGCAAAGATATCCGGCGCGGTGAAGGGGTCAAGGTCGACCTCACATGCGGCGATCGAACGCATCTTCGATTAACTCGCGAGACACCGCCTCCTCGCCAAAGAAACCACCCCGACGTGGCGCGGAATTTGAGCGACCGAGCCGGAGGCGAAACGCCTGGCCAGAGGGATCCGTCGTGTATCCGCGCCAGGCCGCCAAGCTGCGGCGAGTGCGCCTCTCTCGTCGGCTGGTGTGGACCGTGTAGAAAGGGTATGCCCGCCAGGGCAGCCCTCGAAATGGCAGCAGGCCCCGCCGGTTCGCCTTGGATCGGCGTCTTCTGGAGAGCAAGGAAGGTAATGATCACAGTGACGACTTATCGGGCTCCATTGATTCTCGGCTCTGCGATGCTGGTGGGTCTGATGATCGGCGGATGCGGTAGCAGCGGGGGAGGCGACAGTTCCGCTGCCAGCAAGACGTTCAGCTACCAGAGCATCGAGCCGCAGAACCCGCTCCAGCCGGCGAACGCGAACGAGGTCGGCGGTGGTCGCATCATCCAGAACCTCTTCCGTGGCCTGGTGGACTACAACCCGTCCGACGCGAAGATCCGGATGCAGGTTGCGGACAACATCGAAACCAGTGACGCGCAGAACTTCACCGTCACACTGAAGACCGGCTGGACCTTCCACGACGGCACGCCCGTCCTGGCCAAGAACTTCGTGGACGCCTGGAACTGGGCGGCGACAGTCAGCAACAACCAGATCAACAGCTCCTGGTTCTCCGACATCGAGGGCTACAAGGACGTACACCCGGAGAGCGGCGCTCCGACCACCACCAAGATGTCCGGTCTGGTGGTCGTCGACGACACGCACTTCACCATCAAGCTCAACAACAAGGTCTCGTACTTCGAGTACAAGCTCGGCTACCCGGCCTTCTCGCCGCTGCCGGACTCCTTCTACGCCGACCCGGCCGGCTTCGGTCAGAAGCCGGTCGGCAACGGGCCGTACCAGTTCGTCAGTTGGGACCACAACTCGCAGGTCGTGACGAAGGCGTACGCCAACTACAAGGGTGTGGACCCGGCGAAGAACGGCGGCATCGTCTTCAAGATGTACACCACCGCCGAGGCCGCCTACGCGGACCTGCAGTCCAACAACCTGGACGTGATGGACCAGGTCCCGCCGTCCGCGCTCGCGACCTACAAGAACGACCTCGGCGACCGGGCCATCGACGCCCCGCTGGGCGCCATCGAGAACATCGGCTTCACGCTCTACCAGCCCGAGTGGTCGGGGGCCAGCACGGCCAAGGTCCGTCAGGGCCTGTCGATGGCCATCGACCGGGCCACTATCACCAAGACGGTGCTGCAGGGCTCCCGTACGCCCGCCACTGCCTGGGTCGCGGAGGGCGTGGAGGGCTACAACGCCGGCGCCTGCGGGGACTTCTGCAAGTTCGACCCGGCCAAGGCCAAGCAGCTGATCACCGAGGGCGGCGGCGTCCCCGGCAACTCGATCAAGATCACGTACAACGCCGACGGCGGTAACAAGGAGTGGGTCGACGCGGTCTGCAACTCGATCCGCCAGAATGCCGGCGTCGAGTGTGTGGGTGACGCGAAGGCCGACTTCAAGACCGCCCGCACGGCGATCACCGGGCACACCATCAACGGGGCATTCCGTACCGGCTGGGTGCAGGACTACCCGCTGAACGTGAACTTCCTCGCCGACGTCTACCGCACCGGCGCCGGGTCCAACGACTTCGGCTACAGCAGCCCGCAGTTCGACCAGCTGGCCAACCAGGCCGACCAGGCGGCCACCCTGCAGGACACCATCACCGGCTACCAGCAGGCCGAGAAGGTCCTCGTGCAGGACATGCCCGCGATCCCGCTCTGGTACTACCGCACGAACTCGGGCTACTCCACCAACGTCCAGAACGTCGAGTTCGACTCCTTCGGCAACCCGGCCTGGACCCAGGTCGAGGTCAAGAGCTGATCCTTCCTAGTGCTGGATTCCTTAAAGGTAGTGGATGTAGCGGCGTCGGAGTTGTCGCGTTGGTGGGGCGGGTCTGCCCCTGAAGTTCCCCCATTGATCTGGGCAGCTTGATACTGGGACGGATGGGTCCCGGAGGAAGCAGTCCAGGTTGAGTGGCAAGAGCAACATGAGCAAG
>NZ_JBHUSG010000074.1:0-32736 GCF_042673745.1 Kitasatospora sp. NPDC057015 | reverse complement strand
GCACCACCACAGCACCATCCCGTGACGCGCCCCACCCCCACCACCCCGGGGGCCAGGGGCGCCTCACGCGTTCCCCCACCTCAAGAACACCCGAAGACTCGAAGACCCGAACCGCGACCGCACGGCGGCCCCGGTGCGGCGGCTAGCGGTCCGGCCAGCCGTCCTCGTTGGAGCAGGACTCGTAGTCGAACCCGGTCGGGCCGTCCCACTCCTCGCCGGTGACCTGCTCGTACGCGTCCTCGGCCAGGTAGAGCAGATCCTCGCCGTGCAGTGTGGTCGCCGTGTGCGGGGCGAACAAAGCGGGATCGGCCAGCACGGCCTCGTACCGCTCGCGCCCGGCGGCGACCACGGCGCAGCGGGAGTAGAGGAAGCAGTCGGCGGACTGCGGGAACGGCTTTCCCGGGCTGCTCATGTCGATGACCGGCGCCGCCCCGAACTCCTGCCGGTCCAGCCGGTACAGCGCCTCCGCCAGCCGCTCGCCGAAGCCGGTGATGGCGGTCGGCGGCAGCTGCGCCAGCGCGTCGGCCAGCGGGTCGGCGAAGTCGCAGCGGACCGGATCGCCGAGCAGGTCGATCAGCGTCCAGAACTCGTCCCAGGTCGTCATGGGCGGCATTGTGCCCGGTGGCTCGGACAACGCCCCTCCCGGCGCCGCCGCGGCTCAGCAGCCCGTCGTGCTTGACGGGGGTACGAGCGTGGCGTGCAGGGCGCGGTCCGCCTTTACCGTGACGGTGGAGGCGCCGTGGTCGATCGTCGTGGGTTCGAAGCGGAGCGTCTCGGGGAGCTCCTGGTCGGTGATCGCGTCGCCGAGGTGGACGACCGTCAGGGTGCCCTTGCAGTGCTCCGGCTCCGGGGGCCTGGTCCCCACCACGAGGCCGACGCCCAGGGTCAGCGCCAGCGGGGTGGTGCTGATCGCCTCGTAGGTGTACTCGGCCTGCTGGCCCGGCGTCCGGGTGCTGGTGGGCAGGCCGGGGATCCGGGGCCTGGGTGACAGGCCGGGGATGCCGCTGCGCCAGTCGTTCGGGTTGAAGGTGGCCGGGGCCGTCCCGCTCACCAGCACCCAGAAGTGCGTGACGTTCACGTACAGGGCCTTGCAGGCCCGGTGGTCGAAGGCAGGGTCGAAGTGCACGCCGTCGTACGAGGTGTGCAGGCCGTTGAGCGTGCCGGTCTTGCTCGGCAGCTTGACCAGGTAGTCGTGCAGCTGCTGCTGGGTGAAGGCACTGGTGTCGGTGCAGTCGGCGACGGGACGCGGGGTGGGTGAGGTCGTCGGCGTGGGTGCGGCGGTGGGGGAGGGGGACGGCGAGCTCTGCGCCGTGGTGGCCGCCGGGCCGCCGGTGCCGTCGGCGGACGTCCCGCCGGAGCCCGCGCCCGAACAGCCGGCGAGGGCCAGCACCGCGCCGGCCAGCACCGGCCCCACACCCCGCCGAGACCGGGTCGACCACCCCATGCCCACTCCTCCGCCTTCGGCCCCGCGACTGTCTGACGCACCGTCATTCGATGGTGACAGAGGATCGGGCGCTGCGCAGGGTAACGGCGGAACCACCGTGCGTCCGGGCGTGGTTGGACGAGTTCGCGCAGGTCGGGCCGCTCCCGGGCAGTGCGGGGCCGCCGGGCTCAGAAGATCGACCAGCCGGTGGCGGTGGTGAAGGCGTCCAGCGCGGTGACCGCGCCGACGGAGTTGCCGGCCGCGTCCAGCGCCGGACCCCAGGCGCAGAGCGTGCCGCGGCCGGGGACGACGGCGAGGATTCCGCCGCCCACTCCGCTCTTGCCGGGCAGGCCGACCCGGTAGGCGAACTGGCCGGCCGCGTCGTAGGTGCCGCAGGTCAGCAGCACGGCGTTGATGCGCTTGGCCTCGCTCCTGGTCAGCAGCCGGGAGCCGTCGGCGCGCAGGCCGTGCCTGGCCAGGAAGAGCCCGGCCAGTGCGAGGTCGCGGCAGCTGGCGGTGAGGGCGCAGTGGTCGTAGTAGTGCTGGAGGACGGTGGTGACCGGGTTCTCCAGGTTGCCGTAGCTGGCGATGAAGTGGGCCAGGGCGGCGTTGCGGTGGCCGTGCTCGGCCTCGGAGGCGGCGACCACCGAGTCGCTGTCGAGCAGCGGGTTGCCGGACTCGGCCCGCAGGAAGTCCCGGACGGCGGCGCGGGCGTCGCCGGTGAGGCTGTGCAGCCGGTCGGTGACGACGACGGCCCCGGCGTTGATGAACGGGTTGCGGGGGATGCCGTGCTCGCTCTCCAGCTGGACCAGCGAGTTGAACGGGCTGCCGGAGGGCTCGCGGCCGACCCGCTGCCACAGGTCGTCGCCGCCGACGGCGAGCGCCAGGGCGAGGGTGAAGAGCTTGGAGATGCTCTGGATGGAGAAGGGCTGCTCCCACGCCCCGGCCCCGTACACCTCGCCGTCCACGGTGGCGAGCGCGAGGCCGAAAGCCGCGGGGTCGGCGGCGGCGAGCGCCGGAATGTAGTCGGCGACCCGCCCGGTGCCGAGCACCGGACGGGCCGCTTCCATGGCCTGGTTCACCTGGTCCTGAAGATCCACCAGGCCATTGTGCACGCGGCCGCGGGTGCCGCGGCCGCGTGCGGGGTCAGTGCGCGAGCACCGGGACGGCGTTCAGGTCCGCGTCGCTCGCACCCTCGCCGGTCGGGGCGCCGCCCTGGTGACCGGTGTTGATGAAGGTGAAGGCGATCAGGCCGGCCAGCACCAGGATGCCGAACGACCACCAGATGGCGGTGGAGAAGCCGTGCACCATCGACTCCAGCTGCAGCGCCTGCTTCGAGGTCGCGCCGGCCGCGTGGGCCGTGAGGTAGGCGGTGGTGGCGCTGGCGGCGATGGTGTTGAGCAGCGCGGTGCCGATGGCGCCGCCGACCTGCTGGGAGGTGTTGACCATCGCGGAGGCGACGCCGGCGTCGCGCGGCTGGACGCCGTGCGTGGCGAGGCTCATGGCGGGCATGAACGCGGTGCCCATGCCGAGGCCCATCAGGATCAGACCGGGCAGGATCAGCGCCGGGTAGGAGCTGTCCATCTTGATCTGGGTGAGGATCAGCATGCCGAGCGAGGCGACCAGGAAGCCGGGCGCCATCAGGTAGCGCGGGGCCACCCGGGTCATCAGCCGGGCGCCGATCTGGGTGGAGCCGGTGATCATGCCGGCGACCATCGGGAGGAAGGCCACGCCGCTGAGGACGGGGCTGTACCCGAGCACGACCTGCAGGTAGTAGGTGAGGAAGAGGAACAGGCCGAACATGCCGATCACGGCCAGGCCGAGCGACAGGTAGACCCCGCCGCGGTTGCGGTCGAGGACGACGCGCAGCGGCAGCAGCGGGGCCTTGACGACGCGCTCGACCACGGCGAAGGCGCCCAGCAGGACGACGGCCGCGACGAACAGGCCGATGGTGATCGGGGCGGACCAGCCGTCGGACTCGGCGCGGGTGAAGGCGTAGACCAGCGAGACCAGGCCGGTGGTGACCAGCAGGACGCCGGGGATGTCGAGCCGGTTGCGGTTGCGGCCCTGGGCGGGCTCGCGGATCACCAGGATCGCGCCGGTGGCGGCGATGATGGCGAACGGGATGTTGACGAAGAAGGTCCAGCGCCAGTTCAGGTACTCGGTGAGCAGACCGCCGAGGATCAGGCCGATGGCACCGCCACCGCCCGCGATCGCGCCGTAGATGCCGAAGGCCTTGGCCCGCTCCTTGGCGTCGGTGAACATCACCGCGAGGAGGGAGAGCGCCGCGGGGGCGAGCAGCGCGCCGAACACGCCCTGCAGGGCGCGGGCGCCGAGCAGCATGCCGGTGTTGGCGGCGGCGCCGCCCAGGGCGGAGGCGAGGGCGAAGCCGATGAGGCCGACGACGAAGGTGCGCTGGCGGCCCCACAGGTCCGCGATCCGGCCGCCGAACAGCAGCAGGCCGCCGAAGGCGAGGGCGTACGCGGTGATGACCCACTGGCGGTTGCCGTCGGTGATGCCCAGGTCGTTCTGGACCGACGGCAGGGCGATGTTCACGATGGTGGCGTCGAGCACGACCATCAGCTGGGCGAGGCCGATGAAGATCAGCGCTTTCCAGCGCCGGGGGTCGGGCTGCAGGGCTGTTTCGGGCATGGGGGTACTCACTTTGCGGTGCGAGGCTTGCTAAGCAGGGCAGTTGGCAGGCGAAACCGTCGCCGTGGCGGGACTGTCGTCCGGGCGCACGGGATCGCACTGGTCGGGTCGGGCTCGGTCGGGCGCCGGTCGGCGACCCGGTGGGACGGGCGTTGGGGAGCTCGGGGGTCGGGCCCCGGTCGTGGACGGCGGCGCCGGCCGTGGGCGTCGGGCGCCGCTCATCGGTCGTCGGGCGTCAGGCGCCCGGTGCGGTGTCGGTGTGGTGCTGGAAGTCCTCGAAGGTGATGGCCCGGCCGGGCAGGGTGCTCGGGGCGGGGGCCCGCATGCCGTCCAGGAACAGCTGCAGGTGGCGGTGGACGAAGTCGGCGAAGTTCACGCAGGCGGTGCCGGGGAGCGGTCGGGTGAGCTGGCTGATGGCGACGAAGACGTCGCCGGGGCCCACGTCCGGGCGCAGTGCGCCCGAGCGGTGGGCCCGGTCCAGCAGTTCGGCGACCGTGCTCTCCAGCCGCGAGCGGGCTTCCACCAGCTCGGGGTCGAACGGGTCGAAGCGTCCGGACATCATCGGGCACAGGGCGCCGAGCTTCTCGTCGGCCGCCGCGTGCACGAAGGTCTGCAGGGCGTCGAACGGATCCGAGTGGTCCGCCAGGGCGGATTCGGCGTGTGCGACGATGCGGGTCTTCACGTGGAGGACGACGGCCCGGAAGAGGGCCGAGCGGTCCGGGAAGTTACGGTACAGGGTCGCGTTGCCGACTCCCGCACGCTTGGCGATCTCGTCGAGCGGGGCATCGGCGCCGTGCTCGACGAAGGCCTCCCGGGCTGCCGCGATGATCCGCTCCCGGTTGCGTGTGGCGTCCGCGCGCAGCTTGGGCGCGCGAGGGGCAACGGTGGCGGTGCTGGTCACGGCCTGCTCCTCTCGGGTTCCGGGGAGATCTTCCCCGTTTCGTCCTTCAGAAGAGCAAACGGGGAGTGAGTCCCCAGAAATTTCACGGAGCGATGTGATCCGGGTCACATCGCTCCGTGAGATGTTTCGACTCCCCGCCGTGAGGTGGCCGGGTGCGCGGGAGTGGCGGCCGGGCCGCCCCCGGGTCAGTCCAGTGCGGCCCCGCCGGCAGCGGAGAGCACCGCGACGGTGTGCTCCGAGCGCACCATCCGCAGCATCGGGCAGCGCTCGTCGGCGGCGGCCAGCAGTGCGTCCGCCGCCTCCGGGGTGAGCGGGCCGCGCAGGTCCACGGTCGCGGCGAGGTCGTACGGGACGGCCGGCGCGTCGGTCGGGACGCCGAAGAAGCGGGCGTCGTTGTTGCGGGCGGTGACCGCGACCTCCACCCGGTCCAGCGGCAGGTCCTCCAGCGCGGCGATGCACAGCAGGGTGTGGGTCAGGCAGGTGCTGATCACCGCGCAGAGCAGTTCGGGCGAGGACGGGCCGAGTCCGAAGCCGCCGATGTCCGGGCCGCCGTCCCCGACCAGGGACCAGTCGCCGACCCGCACCTTGCGGACCCCGGTGGCGTCGTCCGCCACGCAGACGGCGCGGATCTCCTCGTCCCAGTCCTCGCTCGCGGGCCGGCGGCCGGCGGCGGCCCGCATGGCCGCGCCCTTGTCGCGCAGGTGCTCGGCCAGCCCCGGCCGGCGGGGGGCAGGTGTGATCGTCATGCCGGGCAGCGTACGGGCCGGGCGGGCGGCCCGGGCCCGTTTCGGACCGCCCGGTTCAGCGCTTGGAGTGCCGGCCGCGCCGGGCGCCGGGCTCGCCCGCGGCGGCGGAGCGGCCGGCCGCCAGCCGGGCCACCGCGGCGGCGAGGATCAGCAGTCCGGCCGGCACCGCGATGTTCAGCGCCTGCCGGATGCCGTCCGGATCGCGCAGGGCGTTCAGCGGCAGGCCGATCCGCCCCAGCAGGTAGAAGGAGTCGTAGGTGGCCGCCAGGTACGCGACGGCGCCGAAGAGCACCGCGAAGGCCAGCAGCGGAACGCTGCGCTCGCCCGCGGCGAGCGCGAGCACGGTGACCGCGACCAGCAGGACGGGCGTGGCGCCGTTGAACAGCAGCAGCTCGGCCGTCTCCCGCAGGGCGGACGCCGAGTGGACGCCCTTCCAGTGGGTGGCGGTCAGCCAGGCCGTCCCGCCGGCGAAGGCGGTGGCCGCGAGCAGCGCGGGCACGAGCCGCCCGAGCCGGCCGGCCCGCCGGTAGTGCCGGATCAGCAGGATCCCGGCGACCGCCACCGCCACCAGCGCGTACGCCTTCAGCAGTCCGGGGCGGGGGAGCTGCTCGACGGTGAGCAGGCCGCCCGGGGCCGAGACCCCGACCGCGCACGGCGCGCCGTCCGAGCAGGAGGACCCGGCCGTCACGTACAACGGCAGTGACAGGAGCAGCAGCCCGCCGAACACCGCCAGAGCGAACCAGTACCGTCGCGTTGCCATCCGAGCCGCCCGTCCGTCGCGTGGAGACCCTGCTTTGCGCCCGATTCTCCATGACCTGTCAAGACCCGTCGGGGGCGCGCCGTGCCGCGCCGGGACCGTCCCGTCCCCCTAGGCTGAGGGCGGCGGGCGGCCCTGCGGCCGCCCGTTCGCCGGGACCGGCCCGGCACCGGGTCGAGGAGGTACCGCGAAGATGGGCAGCCGAACCGCCAGGGTGCGATGCGTGCCGGCCGCGCCGTGCTGGGTCAGCCTGATGGCGCGCGACCTCGACGCGGCGCAGGCCTTCTACGGGCAGTTGCTCGGCTGGGAATTCGAGCCCGCACCGGACCGCTTCGGACCGTACGTCCACGCCGTGGTCGAGGGGGAGGCGGTCGCCGGCCTGGGCGTGTCCGGCGGCGGCTGGGCGATGCCGGTGGCCTGGACCGGCTACTTCGGGACGGAGAGCGCGGACGTCGCCGCCGACGCGGTCCGCGAGCGCGGCGGCACCCTCGCGGTCGGCCCGCTCGCCTTCGACGCGGGCCGGGTGGCCTTCGCGGCCGACCCGGCGGGCGCCGTCTTCGGCATCTGGGAGGGCCCGCCCGGCCCCGCCCGGCAGCTGGCCCTTCCGGGCTCACCGGTCTGGATCGAGCTGCGCACCCCCGACCCGTTCGCCGCGGCCATGTTCTACGGCGAGGTGTTCCGCTGGGACGACCGCGACCCGGCGCACTTCGAGGTCCGTTTCGAGCACGAGCGGGTGGTGCTGCGGGTCGAGGGCCGCAGCGTCGCCGCGCTGCGCGCGGAGAAGGCCGCCGGCGGGGCGGGCACCCAGCCGCACTGGGAGGTCTCCTTCTCGGTGGCGGACGCGGACGCCGCCGCCGGGCTGGCCGACCGCCTGGGCGGCACCCCGATCGGGCCGGTGTTCGAGACGCCGTACGGGCGGGTGGCCCGGCTGGCGGACCCGGAGGGCGGCCGGTTCGCGGTGATCAGCCCTCCGTCGTAGCGGACGGCGCCGGCGGCTCGGCCGCAGCCGCCGGGCCGTCCTGCCTGGCCGCTCGCAGCTGCTCCCCGAGCGAGACCAGCAGCTCCGCCGGCACCGCCTTGCGGACGGCCGGGAAGAGTCGCTCGTCCTCCTCGGCCAGATGGGTGTGCACGGCGGTGGCCAGGCCCTCCAGCAGGTGGCCGAAGGCGGGATCGCCGGGTTTCTGGCCCTGCAGGTCGGTGAGGTACTGCCCGATCGCCAGGTGGTCCGCGAGGCTGGTGAAGACGAGCGAGCCGCCGTCCGGCACCCGGTCGTGGACGGTGGGGAAGAGATGCTCCTCCTCCTCGGTGCAGTGGCTCAGCAGCAGGTCGGAGAGCT
This sequence comes from Kitasatospora sp. NPDC057015, assembly GCF_042673745.1. NCBI lineage: Bacteria > Bacillati > Actinomycetota > Actinomycetes > Kitasatosporales > Streptomycetaceae > Kitasatospora > Kitasatospora sp. NPDC057015. The sequence continues at coordinate 24,921 of NZ_JBHUSG010000074.1, read as the reverse complement.
CCTCGACCAGCGCGACCACGCCGTCGCCCCGGCCGGCGTCCGCCGGGGGCGCGCCGACGCCGTCCGGGGCGGTCGGCACCGGCTGCGGGGCCTGCGGTCCGGTGCTGCCGGGCTCGGCGGTGTGCGGCGCCGCGCTCTGCGGTCCGGCGGCGGGCGGTCCGGCGGTGCGGTCCGGTGCGGTCTTCTCGATCCGGGCGAGCAGCTCCGCCACCGCCCGGTGGTCGGCGCTGAGCTCGTCCACGACGTCTGCCCTGCGGCTCATGGCTGGCCTCGTTTCGGTTCGCCCCGTTCACCTCGGCCGGCCCGGTCAACCGTCGACTGCGTCCGGTGAGCGGGTCCGGTGTTACCAGTATCCGGCGTCGGCCGGGTGACCGTACGGTGCCGCCCCCGGGCGGGCCGTCCTGCGCAGCCGTCCGGACCGTCGTCGCGCGGCGCCGTCCGGCCGGGAGGGCGCCGCGGAACGGCCCGGGGCGGGCGGCACCGGGCCCGGTGCGGTCAGGCCTCGGTGCGACCGGTGAGCGCCAGCAGCCGGGCGAGGGGGCTCGCGCCTTCGGGTACGGGCAGGGCCGGTGCGAACAGCCCGGTGGCGGAGAGGTCGCCCCAGCGGCCGATCTCGGCCAGCGCGAAGTCCACCAGCTCCCCGGGCAGGCCGGGGTCGGCCCGGAGCCCGCGGGCGAGGTCCCAGGTGTGCACCACGGCGTCCGCCGTCAGCTGGGCGCAGTAGTCGAGCGCGCCGACGTCGCCGTACGAGAGGTGGACGGTCACGTCCGCCACCCCGGGGACGGCGAAGGCCTCCTCGGCGGCCTCGGCGGCGTTCTGCCAGAACGCGGCCGGGTCGTCGTCGAGCACGTCTCCGTCGAAGCGCGTGCCGACCTCGGCGACGGTCGCTCCCATCAGCAGCTCCGGGGCCCAGAGCTGCTCGGCGGTGAGGTGGTTGACGAGGTCCCGCACCGACCACTCGGAGCAGGGGGTCGGCGCCGGCCACTGGTGCGGGGTGATCAGGCGGACGTGGCGGCCGAAGGCTTCGAGGGCCTTCGGGAACAGGCGCAGCACCGGTGGCTGCTCGGGTCGGTCGGACATACCTCCACCCTGCCCCGGATCGCGGTCCGTTGCCCGTCGGGGGCGTCCGCGCGCGTCGTCCGGCGGCCGACCTGACGGTGCTTCAGCCGGCCCCGGTCGACCGGTTGTTCAAATTCGAAATGACGGGTACGGTCGAGCCGAGTCCTTCGAATTTGAACTACCGGATGGAAGCACCAGGCCGCCCGGGCTCATCGGGCTGCCCGGACCCACGACCGACCCCAGGAGACGCGAATGCCGAGCACGACCGCCCCCGCCCCCGCGCTGCACGCCGACCCGACCGGGGCCGCCGGCCCGTCGGCCTCCCCGCACGCCTACGACACCGGACTGCTGCTGCTGCGCCTCGCGCTCGGGCTGACCATGGCCGCCCACGGCGGCCAGAAGCTGTTCGGCTGGTTCGGCGGCGGCGGCATAGACGGCACCGGCCAGTTCTTCACCACGGTCGGCTACCCGGCGGGCCGGACGATGGCCGTGGTGGCCGGCCTCACCGAGACCTTCGGCGGCCTCGCCCTGGCCGCCGGCCTGCTCACCCCGCTGGCCGGCGCCGCCCTGGTCGGCACCCTGGTCAACGCGCTGGCCGTCCGCTGGGGCGGCGGGTTCTTCGCCCCCAAGGGCGTCGAGTACGAACTCCTGCTGACCGCCGCCGCCACCGCCCTCACCCTGACCGGCCCGGGCCGGCTCGCCGTCGACCGGTTCGTGCCCGGCCTGCGGATCCACCGGCTGGCGTACGGCGCCGGCGCCGTGCTGATCGGCCTGGCCACCGCCGGGGTGATCCTGCTGGTCCGCAACTGACCGCGGCGCGGGAGCCCGTCGCGCGCCGTACGGGCGGGCGGCGGTGCGCGGCCTCCGCGGCCGGGGTGACGATCCCGGCCGCGGAGGCCGCGCGAGTGCCGGGCGACGGACGTCGACGCCCCTCCACCCACCCGGGCCGGTGGCCGTCCGGGCCGCGGTTGGTGGCGCGTTGGCCGCCCGTTGGCGGCGACGGCCAGAATCGGCGGCAGGAGCGCGGCCGGCCTGTCCGACCGGAGGCGGCGGCCCCCGGACGTACCGCGATTGCTCCTCCCGGGTGATCGCGGGCTCGTGTGCACGGGTCGGCGCAGACCGCCGGCCGCGCTCCTGACACCTCCCGTGCGAATGCTCCCCGGGGCTGGTGGGCCCTTGTCCGCCGCTGCCGTTGGCGCTCCGTTGGCCGCCCGTTGGTGGCACCCGGCAGGATCGCGGGCAAGCGTCCGTGCCTGGAGGAGAGGTGGCCCGAGTGCAGAGCGGTCCGGTCGGCAGTCCCGTCAGGAATCCGGAGCAGCGGCCGCGCGATGCGCGGCCGGGGGCGGGTACGGCCGGCAGGGGCGGCTCCCTCGCCGCCGCGGTCGGCCCCGTCGCCCTGATCGCCCTGCACGGTTCGGCCCGGGTGCCCCCCGCCGGGCACCTGCGCCACGGTTCGACCGGCTGCGCGGTCGAGCGGCTCCAGAGCGCACTCAACGGCTGGCTCGACACCCCGATCGCGGTGGACGGCCGGTTCGGCCCGGCCACCCTCGCCGGGGTGGTCGGATTCCAGCGCGGCCACGGGCTGGAGCCGGACGGCGTGGTCGGCCCCCGGACGGCCGGCGGGCTGCTCTGGATCCCGTTGCGCCTCCCGTCGGCCGAGGGCCGCTCGTGCACCGGGGACGACGTGGCGCCGATCGGTTGAGTCCGGGCCGCCGGTGTCGGCCGGGCGGCCCGTACCGGCCGGTCGGGCGGGGCCCGGCCGTCGGTCGACGGCTCACTCGCCGACGCGGACCAGGGCGAGGGTGATGTTGTCCGGGCCGCCCGCCTCGATCGCGGCCTTCCACAGCTCGAACGCGGCCCGCCCGTCCGCCCGTTCGGCCTCGCCGCGGGGCGTCGCGAGCACGTCGGACAGTTCCTCCTCGGGCACCGGGTCGGTGAGGCCGTCGCTGCAGAGCAGGAAGCGGTCGCCGAGGTGCAGCTCGGTGCTGCGGACGTGCGGCCGCACCACCGTGAGGGCGGTGGACCCGCCCAGCGTCTGGGTGACGATCGAGGTGGTGCGCCGGCCGGGTTCGAGGGGCGGGCTGTCGTCCACGCTCAGCCGCCGCAGGCCCTCGGCGGTCACCCGGTACACCCGGCTGTCGCCCACGTTGAAGGAGATGACCGACTCGGCGAGGACGACCACCCCGGCCACCGTCGTGCCCATCGCCGCCAGTTCCGGATCGCCGCCGGCCGCCTCGTAGACCGCCCGGTTGCAGGTGTGCAGCACGTTGCGCACGGCCTCCTCGCCCGCCAGCCCCGGGCCGGCGGCGGCGAGTCGGCGGGCCACCAGTGCGCTGGCCACCTCGCCCCCGGGGTGCCCGCCGAGCCCGTCCGCCACCGCGACCACGCAGGGCTCGTTGCCGAGCGGGAACAGCAGGGTCTGGGGGTTGCCCGTCACCGTGGCGCAGAGCGTCCACGGGCCGGCCACCAGGCTGTCCTCGTTGTGCTCCCGCACCAGGCCCTCGTGGCTCAGCGCGCTCACCGCGATGTAGGGCATCGCCTCTCCGCCTTCCGGGTCGGCTGCCGACTCCCTCCATTCTGTGCGCGCGGGCCGGGTCCGTGCGCGCCCGCGGGGGCGTGCCCCGCAGGCCGTGCGCGGCGGTTCGGGCCGGCCCCGCGGTCCGGCGGGCGGTGACGGGAATAGCGCGGGGCGCCGCGATGCTAGAGTGGTTGAATCTTCAATGACACGGGATGTGGTGAGCAGTGGTGAACAGCACGCAGTTCGGGATCTTCACCGTCGGGGACGTCACGCCCGATCCCACCAGCGGCCGGACTCCGACGGAGCACGAGCGGATCAAGGCGATGGTGGCGATCGCGCTGAAGGCGGAGGAGGTGGGTCTGGACGTCTTCGCGACCGGCGAGCACCACAACCCGCCGTTCGTGCCCTCCTCGCCGACCACCATGCTCGGCTACGTCGCGGCGCGCACCGAGCGGATCATCCTCTCGACCTCGACCACGCTGATCACCACCAACGACCCGGTGAAGATCGCCGAGGACTTCGCGATGCTCCAGCACCTCGCGGACGGCCGGGTCGACCTCATGATGGGCCGCGGCAACACCGGCCCGGTGTACCCGTGGTTCGGCCAGGACATCCGCCAGGGCATACCGCTGGCGATCGAGAACTACGCGCTGCTGCACCGGCTGTGGCGCGAGGACGTGGTCGACTGGGAGGGCCGGTTCCGCACGCCCCTGCAGTCCTTCACCTCCACCCCGCGCCCGCTCGACGGCGTGCCGCCGTTCGTCTGGCACGGCTCGATCCGCAGCCCGGAGATCGCCGAGCAGGCCGCCTACTACGGTGACGGCTTCTTCGCGAACAACATCTTCTGGCCCAAGGAGCACTTCAAGAAGCTGATCGGCCTCTACCGCGAGCGGTACGCGCACTACGGTCACGGCACCCCCGAGCAGGCCGTGGTCGGCCTCGGCGGGCAGGTGTTCATGCGCCGCAACTCCCAGGACGCGGTGCGCGAGTTCCGCCCCTACTTCGACAACGCCCCGGTGTACGGGCACGGGCCGTCGCTGGAGGAGTTCACCGAGCAGACGCCGCTGACCGTCGGCAGCCCGCAGGAGGTCGTCGAGAAGACGCTGACGTTCCGCGAGAGCTTCGGCGACTACCAGCGCCAGCTCTTCCTGATGGACCACGCCGGGCTGCCGCTGAAGACCGTCCTGGAGCAGCTCGACCTGCTCGGCGAGGAGGTCCTGCCGGTCCTGCGCGCGGAGTTCGCCAAGGGTCGGCCGGCCGAGGTCCCGGACGGCCCCACCCACGAGGCGCTGGTGGCCAGGCGCGCCGCGGCCGACACCGCCGCCGGCGAGCCCGCCGACAGTTCCGTCTGACCCGTCGTCAGCGTACGCAGAGAGGTGGCAACCGTGAACGCGCCCAAGCTCGTCGTCGTCTCGGCCGGGCTCAGCCGGCCGTCCTCCACCCGTCTCCTGGCGGACCGCCTCGCGGCGGCGACCGCCCGCGGCCTCGGGGAGGGCGGGGCCGAGGTCCGGGTGGTCGAACTGCGCGACCTCGCCACCGAGATCGCGCACAACCTCGTCACCGGATTCCCCGGCGCCGCCCTGCGCGAGGCGCTCGACGCGGTGGCCGGGGCCGACGGCGTGATCGCCGTGACGCCGATCTTCACGGCCTCGTACAGCGGCCTGTTCAAGTCGTTCTTCGACGTGCTCGACAACGACGCGCTCACCGGGAAGCCCGTGCTCATCGCGGCCACCGGCGGCACTGGGCGGCACTCGCTCGCGCTGGAGCACGCCGTCCGCCCGCTGTTCGCGTACCTGCGGGCGGTGGTCGTCCCGACAGCGGTCTACGCGGCCACGGACGACTGGGGCAGCGGCGGGGACGCGCACACCGGCGAGCTGCCCGCCCGGATCGACCGGGCGGCCGGCGAGCTGACCGCCCTGCTGGCCCGCCGGCCGGCCGTGCCGCGGCAGGCCGAAGCGGTGGTGCCGTTCGCCGAGCAGCTGGCGGCGCTGCGCGGCTGAGCGAGGGGCCGGCCACTGCGGTCACCCGCCTCCCCGTCCGCCTCGGGTCCGTCCCCGCCGCCGCACCCCGGCGCCGCGCTCGCGGTGGCCGGGGTGCGGCGGCGGCCGGATACTCGGTCGGAGGGCCGCCCCGACCTGCGGTCCGTCGCCGACCCCCCCCAGGACGTGTGCTGCCATGACGTCGCCAGCGGGCCCGCCGGCCCAGCCACCCGCCGACCCGGCCGCCGACCGACCCGCAGCCCGGGCGGCCGCCGAGCCCCAGGCCGTGCTCGGCCCGCTCACCAGCGCGGCGGTGTTCCTGGTGCTGACCGTCGACCCGGGCGGCGAGGGCGCCGTCCGGGAGCTGCTCCCCGATCTGGCCGGCTTACGCCGTTCGGTCGGCTCGCGCGTCCCCGCCGCCGGGCTGACCTGCGTCGCCGGCCTGGGTGCGGCGCTCTGGGAGCGGATGTTCGCCGGCCCCCGCCCGGCCGGGCTGCACTCCTTCCGGGAACTGGTCGGCCCCCGCCACCGCGCCGTCGCCACCCCTGGCGACCTGCTCCTCCACATCCGTGCCGAGCGGATGGACCTCTGCTTCGAGCTCGCCGCCCAGGTCGTCGGCCGGCTGGCCGGCGCCGCGACCGTGGTGGACGAGGTGCACGGCTTCAAGTACTTCGACGAGCGGGACCTCATGGGCTTCGTCGACGGCACCGAGAACCCGGTCGGCCGGTCCGCCGAGGAGGCCGTCGTGATCGGCGCCGAGGACCCGGACTTCGCCGGCGGCAGCTACGTCACCGTGCAGCGCTACGTCCACGACATGAGGGCCTGGAACGCGCTGCCGGTCGAGGAGCAGGAGCGGGTGATCGGCCGCACCAAGTCCGCGAACATCGAGCTGGACGACGACGCCAAGCCGGCCGACTCGCACGTCGCCCTCACCTCCGTCGACGCCCCCGACGGCTCCCAGCTGCAGATCCTGCGCGACAACATGCCGTACGGGACGGTCGGACAGGGCGAGTTCGGGACGTACTTCATCGCCTACTCCCGCACCCCGGCGGTCACCGAGGAGATGCTGCGCAACATGTTCCTGGGCAGGCCGCCCGGCAGCCACGACCGCATCCTGGACTTCTCCACCCCCGTGACCGGGTCGCTGTACTTCACCCCCTCCGCGGCCCTCCTCGGCGACCTGCCGGGGCCCTCGGACGCGGCGGCGCGGGCACGGCGCTCCGCGCCCACCTCCACGCCGGTACCCGACCCGGTATCCGCGCCCGACCCGGTATCCGCGCCCGACCCCGTACCGGCCCGCGCCGACGGTTCGCTCGGCATCGGCAGTCTGAAGAGGAGCACCGCCCGATGAACAACCTGCACCGTGAGCTGGCCCCGATCTCCGCCGCCGCCTGGGCCGAGATCGAGGAGGAGGCCAGGCGCACCTTCACCCTGCACGTCGCCGGGCGACGCGTCGTCGACCTGCAGGGCCCCGAGGGGGAGGCGCTGTCGGCGGTCGGGATCGGCCACCTGGACGACATCGCCCCGCCGGTGGAGGGCGTCAGCGCGCACGCCCGGCGCTCCCAGCCGGTGGTCGAGCTGCGGGTGCCCTTCACGGTCGACCGGCGGGCCGTCGACGACGTCGAACGCGGCGCCAAGGACTCCGACTGGCAGCCCGTCAAGGACGCCGCCCTGACCATGGCCCGGGCCGAGGACCGGGTGGTCTTCGACGGCTACCGGCCCGCCGCCATCGCCGGCATCCGGGAGAGCTCCTCCAACCCGGCGCTGACCCTGCCGGCCGACGTACGGGACTACCCGAACACCGTCAGCCGCGCCCTCACCGCGCTGCGACTGGCCGGCGTCAACGGCCCGTACTCGCTGCTCCTCGGCGCCGAGGCGTACACGGCCGTCAACGAGACCTCCGACCACGGCTACCCGGTCCACAACCACCTGGCCCGGCTGCTCGACGGCGAGATCATCTGGGCACCCGCGATCGAGGGCGCGCTGCTGCTCTCCACCCGCGGCGGTGACTTCGAACTGCACCTGGGCCAGGACCTCGCCATCGGCTACCGGTCGCACGACACCGAGAGCGTCCAGCTGTACCTCCAGGAGTCGCTGACCTTCCTGATGTACACGGCGGAGGCCGTCGTCACCCTCGACCAGAGCGGTCCGGCCTGACGGGGGCGGGCACGCCGGGGTCCGGTCGGCGGGAGCCCGGGTCGCCGCCCGTCGCGGGGCTCCCGGCCGCCGCGCCGCGGGCCCGCATGGCGCCGACCCGCGCGGTCATCCGGGCCGCGTCCTCGGCGCTGACCGGGGTGAGCAGCAGGACCAGCGCCGACGGCTCGTCGACCGGTCGGAAGGACGACAGCGACAGCCGGACGGGACCGGCGCCCGGCAGCTCGACGGTGACCGCACGGGTGGTCAGCTCCGCGACCGACCGGCAGCCCCACCAGTGCCGCAACTCCGGTACGTCCTGGTCGAGACGGCGGTAGAGCTCGCCGGTGCGCGGGTCGGCGGCCGACGGGCCGGCCTGGGCCCGGAAGTGCTGGAAGACGTTCATCGCCAGCGGCTCCCAGTCGTGCAGGACGGTGCGCAGCCGCCGGTCCGCGACCATCAGCCACATCAGGTTGCGCCGGTCCTCCGGCACCGCCTCCGGATCACCCCACAGGGCGCTCCAGGCGGCGTTCCAGCCGATCAGGTCGAAGTGCGGGTCGAGCAGCACCGCCGGGCTGGCCGGCCAGGAGTCCAGCACCGGCTGCACGCTCGCGCCGAGGGCCGCCCGCCGGGCACCGGCCGGCGGCTCGGCCGGCTCGTGGAACCCGGCCAGCCGCATGGCGTGCCGAAGCCCCGCCCCGTCCAGCCGCAGGGTGCGGGCCACCGCCTCCAGGACCTGCCGGGAGGCGGCCACCCGACCCTGCTCCAACCAGGTGTACCAGGCCACGCCCACCCCGGAGAGCGAGGCCACCTCCTCCCGGCGCAGCCCGGGGGTACGCCGCCGGGCGGTGCCGGCCAGGCCCACCTCGGCGGGTTGGAGCAACTCCCGGTGGGCGCGCAGGAAGGCGCCGAGCTGCTGCCCGCCGGCGGGGTGGGGTGCGCGGTGGCCGCCCGGCGGGGCGGGCGGTCCGGCCGGCGGCGCGGCCAGGCCGGCCAGTGGGCCGGGCACGGGGCCGGAGGGGGTGCCGGAGGGGGTGTCGGAGCGGTACGGCATGCAGGATCGTTCCCATCGAACGAGGCGGGGTCGCGACCGGTGCGGGGCGAACGTCCGGACCTGTCGTGAGTTACCGTCAGGGCCGGTCGGGTTCGGGCCCGGTGCGAAGGCCGGGACGGCCGGGGTGGCGGGACGGCGGGACGGTGATGGCCGGGCGTCGGGCGCGCGGTCGTCGACCGGTCGCTTCGGGGCGGGGTGCGGGGTGGGCGCCGCGTCGAGTCGGGCGAGGGCCGTCAGCGCGTCGCGCGCGCGGGACAGTGCTCGTCGAAACACCTGCGGTGCCACGAGCCGCCGATCCCGACCAGGGTGAAGCTGGTCCGCCAAGCTGCCATGCCACCAGCCTATTTGGGCGTTCCGACGCAGGTCAAGGACGGTCCGAGGGGTGAGCGGGCGCTCCCGGATCCTATGACCGGCGGTATCGGCACCAACGCCTGACTGGCTGCCACCGGCGCCGATCCCGATGCTTCCCCACAGCGGCCGGCGCCCCCGGTGGGCCGCACCGCCGGGCAGTCGCACCCGCCTGGCCGGCGGATCCCCCACCCGCCGGCCGGCACCGGGGGCGCCGTCCGTCCCCTCTCCCCGCTCGTCCCGCTCTCCCCGCTCGTCCCGGAAGGACCGCACATGCCCGCCCCCGTTCACCGGACAGTCACCGGACGCCCCGGCGTCCGTCGCCGGCGGGCGGGCCGATGAGGGGCTTCCTGCTGCGCCGGGCGCTGCTCGCGGTGCCCACGCTGCTCGGCGTCACCGTCGTGGTCTTCGCCACCGTCGCGCTCGTCCCCGGCGATCCGCTCACCGCCTTCCTCGGCCCCGGCGCGCCGCCCGAGGCACGCCGGGAGCTCGCCGAGCGGCTGGGCCTGGAGCGGCCGGTGCCGATCCGGTACGCCGACTGGCTGGCCCACGCCGTCCAGGGCGACCTGGGCATCTCGATCGCTGGCCAGCGGCCCGTCGGGGACCTGCTGCTGCCCGCCGTCGGCCAAACGCTGCTGCTCGCCGGTGCGGCCTTCCTGCTCGTGCTGGCCGGCGGCGTCCTGCTCGGGGCCGTCGGCGCCGTCCGGCCGCGCGGCCCGGCCGGGCGGCTGTCCGGCGCGCTCAGCACCCTCGCAGTCTCCGCGCCCCAGTACTCCGTGGCGCTGCTGCTGGTGGCGCTGTTCGCCGTGCGGTGGCGCCTGCTCCCGGCCGGGGGGACGCACGACCCCTTCGGGGGCGGCGGCGCGGGCGACGTGCTCCGCCACCTGGTGCTGCCGGCCGTCGCGGCCGCCGTCGTCCCGCTCGGCCTCACCGCCCGGGTCTTCCGCGCCGCACTCGGGGCCGTCCTCGGCGGCGAGCTCGCGGACAGTCTGCGGTCCCGCGGCCTCGGCCGGGCCGCCGTGCTGGGGCACTGCGTGCACAACGCCTCGCCGGCCCTGCTCACCATCGGTGGGCTCCAACTCGCCTACCTGCTGGAGGGAGTGGTCTTCGTGGAGACCCTGTTCGGCCGCCCCGGTCTGGGCGGGGTGCTGTACGACGCGCTGTCGGCGCGCGACCTGCCGGTCGTGCAGGGCGCCGTGCTCGTCGTCGCGGTCGCCTTCGTCGGCGTCAACCTCCTGGTCGACGCCGCGCACGCGCTGGTCGACCCGCGCGTGCGGAGAGCGCGATGAGCGGCCCGGCACCGGCCCGTGCCGGCCGACCACGAGCAGGCCTGACGGTGCGGTCGCCGCTGCCGGTCGGCGCCCTGCCGACCGCCCTCGCCGCCCTGCTCGTCCTGCTGGCGCTCGCCGCGCCGCTGCTCGCCCCGTACGACCCCGCCGCGGGCTCGTTGCACGAGCGGCTGCTGGACCCGGGCGCCCCGGGGCACCCGCTGGGCACCGACGGCCAGGGCCGGGACATGCTCAGCCGTCTGCTGTGGGGCTCGCGGATCTCGCTGGCCTGCGGGCTCCTGCCGGTGGCGGTGGCCGCCGCCGGCGGCACCCTGCTCGGCATCACCGCCGGCCTCGGCGGCCGGGCCACCGAGCAGGTGCTGCTGCGGGCGCTCGACGTGCTCTACGCGTTCCCCGGGATCCTGCTGGCGATCGCGATCGCCACCCTGCTGGAGCCGGGCCCGGGCGCCACCGTCCTCGCACTCTCCGTCGTCCTCACCCCGGCGGTGGCCCGGGTCGCCCACACCGAGGTACGGCGGATCCGCTCGGCCGAGTTCCTGGAGGCCGCGCGGGTCAGCGGGGCCGGCCCGGTCCCGCTCGCCCTGCGCCAGGTGCTGCCGGTCGTCGCACCGGTCGTGCTGGTGTACAGCTCCTCCCTGGTCGGGCTCGCCGTCGTCTACGCGGCCGGACTCGCCTTCCTCGGCCTGGGCGTCGCACCCCCGGCCGCCGAATGGGGAGCGATGCTCGACGAGTTGCGGCCCGGGCTGCTCACCCACCCCTGGATCGCGGCCCTGCCGGCGCTGGCCGTGCTCGTCACCTCGGTGGTCTTCAACACCCTCGGCGAGGCCCTGCGCCGCCGGATCGGCCACGACACCGCGTCCGGGCACGGCGGCGGAACCCGCTCGGACACCGGGACCGACCCGCACTCCGGAACCGATCCCGAGGTCCGACTCCCCGTACCGGAGGCCGCCCGATGACCCCCGACCGGCTCAGGATCGAGAACCTCACGGTCGGCCACCCGACCCCCGGCGGAACGGTCCGGGCGGTGGACGGCGTCTCGCTCGCCGTCGCGCCCGGCGAGGCGCTGGTGCTACTCGGCGAGTCCGGCAGCGGCAAGACCAGCGTCGCCCGCGCGGTGCTCGCCCTGCCCGGGCGGACCGCCCGGGTCACCGGCCGGATCCTGCTGGACGGCACCGACCTGCGCGAGCTCGACGAACGCGCCCTCACCCGGGTGCGCGGCCGCCGCATCGGCTACCTCCCGCAGGACCCGACCGGCGCCCTCGACCCGCTGCGCCGGATCGGGCCGCAACTCGTCGAGGTGCTGCTGCGCCACCGCCGCGCGGTCGGCCGCCGGGCGGCCCGGCTCGCGGCCGTCGAACTGCTCGCCCGGGCCGGGCTCCCGGAACCCGACCGGATCGCCCGCTGCCACCCGTACGAGTTGTCCGGCGGCCTGCGCCAGCGCGCCGCGCTGGCCCTCGCGCTCTGCGGCGACCCCGCCCTGCTGGTGGCGGACGAACCGACCACCGCGCTCGACGCCCTGGTCCAGGCCCAGGTCCTGGACCTCCTCGCCGACCTGCGCGGCGAGCGCGGCCTCGCCCTGCTGCTGGTCACCCACGACCTCGCGGTCGCCCGTCGGGTCGGTGGCGCGGTGGCGGTGATGCGGTCCGGGCGGATCGTCGAGACCGGCCCGGCCGAGCGGGTCCTCTCCCGGCCGGAACACGCCTTTACCGCCGAACTGGTGGCGGCCGAACCGGGAGCGGGCCGATGAGTGCCGAGCCGATGAGCGCCGGGCCCATGAGTGCCGGGCCGATGAGGGCCGCGCCGACGGACGTCGGGCCGACGGACGCCGCGCCGACGGGGATCGGGTCCGTCCACGCCGGGGCGGAGCCGCTGCTCGTGGTGGAGCGGGTGGTCAAGCGCTACCCCGGCGGGCGCCTCGCGCTGGACGGGGTCGGCCTGCGGATCGGCGCGGGCGGTGCCACCGGCCTGGTCGGCGAGTCCGGATCCGGGAAGTCCACGCTGGCGAGACTCGTTCTCGGGCTGCTCGCCCCGGACTCCGGTACGGTCCGCTTCGCCGGCCGCGACCCGTACCGGCTGCGCGGTCGCGCGGACCGGAGCGTGCGGGCCCGGCTCCAGTTCGTCCCGCAGAACCCGGGTGGATCGCTGAATCCGGCCCTGCGGGCGGGCGAGGCGGTGGCGTTCGCGCTGCGCGTGCACGGCGTCCCGCGCGGGGAGCGGCCGGAGCGGGTCGCCGCGCTGCTGCGGCAGGTCGGCCTCGACCCCGCACTGGCCCGCCGCTACCCGCGCGAACTGTCCGGCGGCCAGGTGCAGCGGGTGGCCATCGCCCGGGCCCTGGCCACCGGCCCCGACCTGCTGGTCTGCGACGAGCCGACCTCGGCGCTCGACCGCGGCGTCCAGGCCCGGGTGGTCGACCTGCTGACCGGGCTGCGGGAGCGGACCGGCCTCGGGTACCTCTTCATCTCCCACGACCTCGCCCTGGTACGGCAGTTGGCCGACCAGGTGCTGGTGCTCCGGCACGGCCGGGTGGTCGAGGAGGGGCCCGCCGCCCGGCTCTGGGAGGCCCCGGCCGACCCGTACACCCGCGCCCTGCTCGCGGCGGCGACCGGCCGGAGCGCACCGCTGCCGGCCGGACGGTCCGGCCCCCGGACCGGCAGCGGGACGTCCTGTTCCCCCTGACCGCCCGCGACCTCCTCCCCGAGTGGCCCCCGCGCGCCATCCGTCGCCCCGTGACCCGTCACCCCGTCGTCCGTCCAGCCGTTCTCCGTCCCCTCGAAGGCCCCGACCCGGCAGCCCCGAGTGCTGTCCTCCCCGAACCGCAAGGAACCGTCACCATGACGCACCACCGCCTCCGCCTTCTCCTTCCGTCCCGTCATCCCCTTCCGTCCCGCCGTCCCGGCCGCCCGGCCGGCGGCGTCCTGGCGGCGGCAGCGCTTCTCCTCAGCACCGTCGGCTGCGCTGCGACCGGTGCCTCCACCGGTGCCGCGGCCGGCGGAGACGAGGCGGGATCCGCCGGCCGCGGCGGCACCCTGGTCATCGGCGCGACGGGCAAGCTGCCCAACCCGGACACCGTCATCGGCGGCGCCGGATTCGAGGGCAAGCGGCTGGTGAGCTTCCAGCTGTACGAGGGGCTCACCCGCTACGACCTCTCCGGCAAGGACGCCCCGCCGGAGATCACCGGCGCGCTCGCCGAGGCGTGGACGGTCGCGGCCGACGCCAGGACCTGGACCTTCACCCTGCGCAAGGGCGTGAAGTTCCAGGACGGCACGCCGTTCGACGCCGACTCCGTGATCTTCAACCTGGACCGCTACCTGGCCAAGGGCAGCGAGTTCTACACCGACGCCCTGGGCGCCGCCGCGAAGGAGTACGCGGGCGGCATCGTCCAGTACCGCAAGACCGATGCCGACCACGTGGAGCTGGTCACCAAGGACCCCAACGGCCACTTCCCCGAGGACCTGGCCCACGTCCTGATCGCCAGTCCGACCGCCGTCCGCCGTACCGGATCGGCCGGCTTCGCCCAACATCCGGTCGGGACGGGCCCGTTCGCCTTCGGCTCGCAGACCGAGGGACAGCAGATCGAGCTCGTCGCCAACCGGGACTACTGGCGGGGCGCGCCCAAGCTCGACAAGCTGGTGATCAGGCCGCTGCCGGACGTCGCGGCCCGCACGGCGGCCCTGCGCTCGGGCGGCGTCAACTGGATCGAGTACCCCAACCCCGACGACATCGACAGTCTCAAGGCCGACGGCGCGCGGATCGAGACCAACAACTACGACCACCTCTGGTACTGGATCCTCGACACCGCCAAGGCGCCGTGGAACGACCCGAAGGTCCGCCGGGCGGCCAACTACGCCGTCGACCGCAAGGCCATCGCCGAGAAGCTGCTGCACGGCACGGCCGACCCCGCCTACCAGGCCGCGCCCCGGGCCACCTTCGCCTACGACCCGGCCGGCGACGTCTACTCCTACGACCCGGCCAAGGCCAGGCAGTTGCTCGCCGAGGCGGGCCGGGCCGACGGGTTCACCACCTCCGTGACCGTCCCGACCGCCGGGTCGGGCAACCTGTTGCCGGTGCCGATCACCGAGGCCATCCAGCGGGACCTCGCCGCCGTCGGCATCAAGGTCGAGATCCGGACCACCGACTGGTCCACGCTGATCGGCGCCGAGGCCAAGGGCGAGGTGGCCCTCGGCTCCGACGCCATCGCGCAGTCCACCACCCTCTTCCAGTCCGAGGCGCTGCTCCCGCTGTTCATCGGCAGCAAGAGCCCGTTCTGGACCGGGCACTACGGCAACCCCGAGGTCGACCAGCTGCTCGGCTCGGCCGCCGCCTCGCCGGACCGCACCGGTCGTCGGGCCGACTACCGCAGCGCCCTCGCCCGGGTCACCCAGGACGCGCCGTGGCTCTTCGTGGTCAACGACCGCAACCCGCGGGCGCTTTCGCCCAAGGTGCACGGCCTGGTGCAGCCGCAGTCCTGGTTCCTCGACCTCACCACCGTCTGGGTGGCGAAGTAGCCGTCGTCCGTTCCGTCCGACTCCGGACCCGTGTTCCGGCCCGTGTTCCGACGCGTGCTCCGGCCCGTGCCCCGGCTCGTGTTCGCGTGTCCCCGTGTTCCCGTCCGTGCGGCCCATCCGTCCTCCCGTCCTTCGGGTGGGCCGCACGGACGGCACCAGGAAAGGCCCGACCATCATGACCACCCCGTCCGATCCGCACGGCGGCGCGACCGCGGCGCCTCCCAGGTGGGGCGTCACCCTGCCGCTGCCCGGCCTCGCCCTCGACCGCCACCGCCACCTGGTGGAGCGGCTGCCCGACCTCGGCTACTCCGACGTCTGGACGGCGGAGGGCGGCGGCACCGACGCCTTCACGCCGCTCGCCGCCACCGCCGCCTGGTCGCCCTCGCTGCGGCTGGGTACCGGCATCGTCCCGGTCCAGACCCGGGGCCCGGCCGTGCTCGCCCAGACCGCCGCCACGCTCGCCCAACTCGCCCCGGGGCGAGTGCTGCTGGGGCTGGGCGCGTCCGTTCCCGCGCATGTCACCGACATCAACGGGATCCCCTTCGACGAGCCGTTCAAGCGCACCCGGGACGTCCTGCGGTTCGTCACCCGCGCCCTGCGCGGTGAGTACGTGAGCGGGGACTTCGACACCTTCTCGATCGCGGGCTACCAGCTGCCGCACCCGCCGGAGCAGCCGGTCAAGGTGATCCTCGGCGCGCTCCGGCCGGGCATGCTCCGGCTCGGGTTCACCGAGGGCGACGGCGCCATCAGCAACCTGCTGTTCCCGGCGGACGTCCCCAAGGTCCTCGACGCGGTGGGGCCGCAGCCGCCGGGCAAGGAGCTGGTGGTCAAGGTCTTCGTCAGCCCGACCGCGGACCGCGCGCACGTGGAGCGCGCCGCCCGCCCCTTCCTCGCCTGGATCCTCAACCGGGAGCCCTACCGGAAGTTCCACGAGTGGCTGGGCAACGGCGAGTTGCTGAGCGAGACGCATCGGCTGTGGGCGGCCGGCGACCTGGAGGGCGCGCGGCGGGCACTGCCCGAGGAGGCGGTGCGTGGGCTGTTCGTCAGCGGCTCCCCGGAGGAGTGCCGGGAGCAGATCCTCCGCTACCACCTGCCCGGAGTGACCACCGTCCAGCTGTACGTCTCGCTGCCGTCGGCGGCGCTGGCCGACCGGGAGGGGCTGCTCGACATCCTGGCCCGGCTGGGCCCGGCGGCGGGCTGACCCCGCCCCGCCGCCCGGTGCAGCGACGCCCTCAGCGCCGGCCGGCCCCCGGGTCGGGGACGGCGAGCATCGCCGTCAGTGCCCGGACCTGGGCGTCCCAGTCCTCGGCGGCGATCCGGCGGGTGTCCTGGCCCTGCGCGCACGGGTCCTCGGTGCTCTGCGGGAGGGTCGCGGTGAGATCGAGTCGCAGCGGCAACTCGCGTCCGCCGCGGGCCCGTTCCAGTGCCAGTACCTGGTCGTTGGTGACCGCCATCGACAGCGCGGCCCCGGTCGCGCCGCCCGCGGCGGCCAGCGGCACGGCGACGGGGGTGAAGAGCCCGATCCACTGCGGCCCGCTGCCCGGGTGCTCGGCCCAGGCCTCGCCGCCGAGCTGGACGTGGGTGCATCCGGCGGACGCCCGTACCGTCCCGACCCGGATCCGGACGGTCAGCCGGTGCACGCCGAGCCCCGGCAGCAGGGTGACCGACGGCCCGTCCTCGGGTGCGGCGAGGCCGAGCACGGCGCCGTCGGCGAATCGCATGTCCAGAACCATCGGTTTCCTCCTTCGCGGCGGGCCGGCCCCCGGCAGGGGCTGCGGCGGCCAGCGTAGTGCCCCGCCGGTCGCCGGCCGTACGGCGCCCTCCGCCGGGGGGCGCGGCGGCCGGGCCGCCCAGGTGTCCCGGGCTGCCCAGGCCACCGGGCCGCCCAGGCCTGGGGGGCGCCCGCGGCCGTCCACCCGCGGCCGTCCGCTCAGGGGGCGGCCGGGACGGGGTCGACCGTCCAGTCGGGGTGCCCGGGCATCGGCGGGGTGCGATCGCCGTAGAGCCAGGCGGAGAGGAAGCCGCGGAGGTCCTGGCCGGCGACCCGCGAGGCCAGCTCGACGTAGTCGGCCGTCCCCGCCGGCCGGTCGCGGTAGCGCTCGACCCAGGCCCGTTCCACGGCCCGGAACGCCGCGTCGCCGACCTGCTCGCGCAGCGCGTACAGCACCAGCGCGGAGCCGTCGTAGCGCATCCGCTTGAACAGCGCGGGCTCGGTCGGGGCGGCCGGCGCGCCATAGTCCCGGCGCCACAGGTCGTGGGCCCGGTAAGCGGCCCGCATGGCCTGTTCGAAGGACACCCCGCCGTGCTCCTCGGAGTACAGCCGCTCGTAGAAGCGGGCGTGGCCCTCGCTGAGCCAGAGGTCCGACCAGGCCTTCAGGCCGACGCTGTCCCCGAACCACTGGTGGGCCAGCTCGTGCACCAGGTCGCGCTCGGCGTCCACCCGACTGCCGAGCAGGTCGGCCTCGGGCAGCAGGGACAGGGTCTGGGTCTCCAGGGCCACGCCGAGGTCGGTGTGCGCGGCGAGGACGCCGTACGTGCTGAACGGGTAGCGGCCGAGGCGCTGCTCCAGCCAGGCGAGGTGGTCGGGGGTGAGGCGGCGGTAGGGCTCCACCCGGTCCACCAGGTCGGTGGGGATCACGTCGCGCAGCGGCAGCCCGCCCGGTCCGGTGCCGGTCAGCACGGTGTAGTGGCCGATGGCGACCTGCACCAGCTGGGTCGCCATCGCCTGCCCGGACTCGTAGCTCCAGCGCGTCCGGTCCGCCCCGACGTCCTCCCGCCCGGTCAGGGTGCCGTTGGCGACGGCCGTCAGGCCGCGCGGGGCGGTGAGGTGGAAGGTGAACGGTGCCCGCCGGCTGGGGTGGTCGTTCGCCGGGAAGATCATCTTTGCGCCGTCCGGCTGCGGGTACAGCACCGTCCCGTCCGGCGTCGGGATCCACCCGTAGTCCTCGATCGCGTCGTCCCGGTGCCGCAGCCGGGTCGGGTCCGCCGTGTACTCGACCCGGACGGTGAACGGCCGGCCCCGCCGGAGGGCTCGCTCCGGCGTCACCACCAGTTCGTCGCCCTCCCGCGCGGTCGCCGCCGTCCGCCCGTCGACCGTGACCCGGCCGAGGGTGTTCCCCGCGAAGTCCAGGTTGAAGCGGGAGAGGGACTGCGTCGCGACCGCGTCCAGCACGGCCGCCGCCGGGAACGCCGTCCGCGGCGCCGACCAGTCGAAGTCCAGCGTGTAGTGCCGGACTTCGTAGCCGCCGTTGCCGCTGGACGGGAACAGCGGATCGCCCAGCCCGGCCGCCCCGGGGGAGGGCGCCGCGCCCTCGTCGGCCGCCGCCCCGGGCGCACCGGGCGCCGCGGTCAGCACGACGGCGAGCGACGCCGCGACGGCCGCCCCGCGCAGGCGCCGTAGCGGGTGACGGGCCGGGCGCCGTACCGGGCGCGGCGGTGGGCCGGGCGGCGGTCGAAGCGCCGCGTCGTCGGTACCGGCGCGCCGGACGGTCATCAGGGCCTCCCTGCGGTCCCGGCCGGTGGAGCCGGTGGCGATACGTGCACGAAATGCTACCGCCGGTGACCGACGGTCAGCCGCGATCCGCGCCGCCGGGCCGTGCGGGAGTCGTCAGGGAGCCGCCGACGGCCCGCCCGGGGAGCCGTCCCGGAGCCGCGCGGGGAGTCTCACCCGACGGCTGCCGCCGCTGCCAGGAACGGACTCGCCTCCCCGTGCCACGAGACGTGCAGGGCTTCCCGTGCCCGGGTGCAGGCCACGAACAGCAGGCTCAACTCGCCCAGGAGGTCCTCCCGGTGCTGCTGGGCGTCCACCTCGACCGGGGTGAGGGCGTTGCGCATGGGGACCGTCCCCTCCGACACGCCGGCCACCGCCACGCAGCGGAACTCCAGGCCCTTGAGGCGGTGCATGGTGCCGATCCGGACCCCGGCCGCCGGCGCCGCGGAGGCCCCCAGGACGGTCGCGGGGATCCCGGCCCGGACGAGGGCGGCGGCGACGTCCCTGCCGAACTGGACGAAGCGGACGGCGACGCCGACCTCCTCGGCCGGAACGGCGCTGTCCCCGATCCACGTCCTGATCTGCCGTACCAGGGAGTCGAGTTCGTCCGCCTTGGTCAGGTGGCCGCTGAGGACGGGTCGACTGCCGTGGAAGGCGGAGCGGTAGTCGCTGAGCCGGTCGTCGCCGCCGTCCATGTCGTCCACCGCCTCGCCGGTGAGCAGGGCGGCGGACCAGGCGACGATCTCGTGGGTCGAACGGTAGTTGATGCGCAGCCGGTGGGAGCGGCCGGTGACCGAGATGCCCATGCTGCGAAGGGAGACCTTGTTCCCGTAGACGCGCTGGTGGGGATCGCCGGCGAGGAAGAGGTCGTCGGGCCGGCCGAGTTCGGTGGCCGCGCGCAGCAGGCGCCACTGCCCGGGGTGGAGGTCCTGGGCCTCGTCGACGAGGACGTGGCGGAAGAGCCGGGGCGCTCCGCCGGCGCTGCGCCGGTCCAGGATCCGGGCGGCCTCGTCGCACACCTGGTGGAAGGTCCAGGTGTCGGTGGACCGCAGTTCGTCCGTGAACGCCGTGACGGCGCGCCAGACCTGAGCGCGCTGGAGCTGGCCCAGCGCGGTGCCCCGCCCGGCCCGGGAGGCCTTCAGGTACTCGTCGGCGGTGCCGATCCCCTGGGCGAGGATCACATGACGCCATTCCTGGTCGAGGAAGGCGGCGGTGCGGTCGAGTTCGAGACGCCGGGCTATCCGGCCCCAGCGTGCGGTGACGTCGCGCTGGTCGGTGAGGATGCTGAGGCGGTCGGTGTTCCGGTGACCGCGCAGGATCTCGGCGGCGAGGGCGTCGATGTTGACCACCCGGATGCGCCGGCGCTGCTCGGGGTCGGTGACCAGCAGGTGCAGGCTGCGGCGCAGTTCGGCGGCGAGGTCGCGGGTGAAGGTGGTGAGCAGGATCGCGTCGTCCGGCGCGTCGTCGGGGAGGGCGGCGGCGAGGTGGGCCGCCCGGTGCAGCGCGACAACGGTCTTGCCGGTGCCGGGCCCACCGGTGACCCGGGCCGGGCCGTTGTACGACGGGCGGTAGGCGATCCGGTGCTGGGAGGGGTGCAGGAAGATCCGCCAGGCGTCGAAGGGACGGTCCAGCAGTTCCATCAGTTCGGCGGGTCCCGAGACGAGCGCGATCCGGTCCCGGGCCCGGGACATGGCGGCGGCGAGGTCGTCCTGCGGGGCTCCCGCGTCGGCGGCGTCGGCGGCGCTCTCGCGGCCCGCGGCGAGCTGGGTCTGGACGATCTCGCGCCACACCTCGTCCGTGCTCATCCCCACGGCGAGACCGAACAGGACGTCGTACTGGTGCTCGGGGAGTATCGGGCGCAGGGCGTCGAGCATGTCCTCGGTGTCGAGCCGGCGCGCGATCGGGAGGATCTGCGCGTCGATGCCGAGGCGGGTCAGGTCGGCGTCGGAGACGTGGCCGAACAGCGGTCGGGTCGTGCCGTCCGCGCCGGGCTGCGCCGACCCGGCGACCATCGCCAAGCCCGGGGCGAGCTGTTCGAGGGCGATGTCGTTGCGCAGTTCGATGCCCTCGGTGGCGGAGTTGACGCTGGCGCGGTGCTTGAGGGCCCAGTCGATGGCGTCGTCGTGCGGCAGGACCTTCAGCAGCAGGAAGCTGTCCCCGCCGTCCGGAGCCAGCACCACGCCGCGGTAGAAGCGGTCGATCCGGATGGTCTTCAGCCGCGGGTCGCGGCCGTGGCTCAGCTTCTCCAGGTGCTGGCCGGTCGCCGAGGAGTGCTCGAACTTGTCGAAGGCGTCGGCGACCTTCGTCCGGACCTTCTTCTCCAACTGGGCGAACTCCCGCAGGAAGTCCTTGTGGAGGCCGAGCGTCGGCATGCGAGGTCCCTTCACGGCGGACGAGGTCGGTGCGGGCGCTACCAGGGATGATCACCCTACTTCCCGCTCCGGGTACGACCGTCCCGCCCGCCGGCCCCCGGGGCCGACAGCCGGTCGGCCCCGGCCGGCCGCCGTGCCGCCCGGGCGGTCGCTACGGGTGGTAGAGCACCGCGCAGACCTTGGTCTGGCCGTCAAGGACCGGCCACGAGGCGGAGATCCGGCCGTTCGCCGCGGGGCAGGAGGTGCTCGGCGTCGTGACGGCGGTGATGTTCATGATGCTGTTGGCCCCGCTCGGCACCTGCGAGGCGAAGCAGTCCCACGGGACGGTCAGGTTGCCGGAGGTCACGCTCTGACCGTTGACGACGGCGGGGAAGCACTGGCCGACCCGGAACTGGCGGTCCAGGCAGAGCACCGTCGTCCGGCCGTCCCCGGCCCGGTGGGTGGCGCTGGTGCGGCCCGCGCCCGACGGGCAGGCCGAGGGGGCGGTGGTGATCCAACTGACCCGGGTGAGCGCGCTCGCGCCACGGCAGTCCACCACGACCGGCGCCGTCCTGCTCCACTGGCCCAGGCCGGTGTCGTACAGGTCGAGGCAGTCGCCGACCCGGACGGCGGCGAACGCCACGTCCTGCGGGTCGGGCAGGGGTGACGGCGTGGCGGTGGTCGGCTTCGCGGAGGCGGTGGGCGTGACCACGGGGACGGTCGCGCGGGCGGTGGTGGCGACCGGGTCCGCGACCGGTGGGGCCGCCTCGGTGACCCGGGGGCTCCGGTTCACGGGTATCTCGATCCGGGACGCCGACCCCGAGGGCGAGGACGACGCCTGCGAGGAGTCGGCCGTCAGCTGTTGCAGCGGGCTCCAGAAGGCCGCGACCAGGACGGCGAGGATGACGGCGGCGCCGAGCAGCGGGACGGTGATGTGGAAGTGCTGGTCCCGGCCGGCCTGGTTGAGCCGGGCGTTCCCGGAGGCGCTGGCGTTGAGGTGGACGCCGGCCCGCTCACCACGCGGGGGATCCGGCTCCGACGGTGACGTCCCGGAACTCACCGGTCACTCGCGATGCCGTGCCGAGTCCGCCCGGCGGCAACGCCCACCGGTGACGGCAGTTCCGGATCCATGGTTCCCCCGTACGCGATGGATGCCTGTGCACACGTGTATACCCGTTCGGATGTCGGGCTGCTACCCGGTTCGGGAGGCCGGTTGCGCGTACACGGAAGCTCCGGGCGCGGTGGTGTGCCGGGCGGTCTCCGGCACGCCGGGGCGGCCGGGCCGCCGACCTGGCCGAAGCGGGGCCCTCAGTCCTCGACCCAGCCCCGGCGGTGGGCCTGCCAGCCGAGTTGGACCCTGGTCTCGGCGTGCGCCAGCTCCATGATCGCGCGGATCCGCCGTTGGACGGTCCGCAGGCCGAGGCCGAGCTGCTTGGCCACGGCCTGGTCGGTCGATCCGGCGAGCAGCAGGGCCAGGATCCGCCGGTCCGTCCCGACCGGCTCGCCGGCCGGCGCCTCGCCGAGCACGGGCAGGCCCGCCTCCAGGCCGAGCGGCTGGGCCCACTCCCAGACCTGTTCGAACAGGACGGTCATCAGCCGCACCAGGCCGGGCGCGCGGACCAGCAGGGCGGCGGGCTCCCCGGCCTCGCCGGGGCTGGTGAGCGGGAGGAGGGCGACGGAGCCGTCGGCGACGATCAGTTTGGTCGGGACCTGGTCGACCACCCGGATCCGCTGGTCGCGGCCGAGTGCCTCGAACAGGGCCTCCGCCGCCTGCGGGGCGCCGAGTGCCTGCCGTCCGATCACCACGCGGTAGGCCACGCCGCGCTCGACCGCCTCGGTCTCGGCGCCGGTCGCGTCGGCCGGCACGACGTCGTACTGGCCGGTGACCAGGGCGAGCAGGGCGCTCTTGGCGCCACGCTGGACCTGCTCCACCCGGTGCCCGATCGCCGCCGGGCCGACCACCACCTCGACCAGGTCACGGTGGGCGTCGTCCGCGGTGGCGGCACGGTAGGCCTCGGCCAGGGCGGCCGCCGAGAGCTCCGCCTGCCGCAGCGCGTGCCGCCGGTCGGCGAGCAGGGCCTCCAGCGCGACGGCGGGGGGCGCGGCGGCGTACCGGGCGGCGCCGGCCCGGCCCGAGCCGTTGTCGTGGCGGGCGGCGATCAGCCCCTGCGTGGTCAACTCGTCCAGTGCGGTGGCGGTTTCGTCCGGGCCGGCGCCCGTGCGTTCGGCCAGCGTGGTGGCCGTGGCCGAGCCGCGGGTCACCAGGTCGGTGTAGAGGTGTTCGGCCAGCTCGCCCAGGCCCACGACGCTCAGCACCCGCTGTACCTCCCAGGATCGCGCTCTCCGCCCGCGGTGGCGGGTTCCTGCCCTGGCGGTGATCCGCCAGGTACATGATGACCGGCCGGGGGCCGTTTCGACCAGCCCCGAAGATCACAGCCGCGGACGCTGGCGCTCCGCGTGGCACCGGTCCGGCCCTCCCACCGCCCTACGCTTGAGTCTCCCGCGAGGGGAGACCCCAAGGTGGTGGGCATGGAAGACGACAGCCTCCGCAGCATCGGCGAGCTGGCCCGGCTGACCGGCCTCACGGTCAAGACCATCCGGTTCTGGTCCGACGCCGGAGTGCTGCCGCCGACCGACCGCACCCCGGCCGGCTACCGGCTGTACGGCCAGGAGGCGCTGGCCCGCCTCGGCCTCGTCCGCACCCTGCGCGATCTCGGCGTGGACCTCGCCGCGATCCGCCGGCTGCTGGCGCACGAGGTCGGCGTCGCCGAGATCGCGGCGCTGCACGCCGAGGCCCTGGCCGTACAGATCCGTTCGCTGCAACTGCGCAGGGCGGTCCTGCGCGCGGTGGCCGAACGCGGTCCCACACCAGAGGAGATGGAACTCATGCACAGGCTCGCCATGCTGTCCGAGCAGGAACGCGCCAACCTGATCGACGACTTCGTCGACCGGGTCTTCGAAGGGCTGGACGTCGGACCGGAGTTCCTGGCCGGTCTGCGCGCCGCCACACCGAAACTGCCGGAGGACCCGACCGCGGAGCAGGTGGACGCCTGGGTGGAGCTCGCCGGGCTCGTCCAGGACGCCGACTTCCGGGCCGCCGTCCGCCGGGCCGCCGCCGACCAGGTCGGGGCGCGGGCGGAGGTCGGCGAGCCGGGCGCCGAGGACGCGGCCCGGCTGGCCGCCCTGCTCCGGGAGCGCACCGCGGCCGCCCGCGAGGCCGGGATCGATCCCGCCTCGGCCGCGGCCCGTCCGGTGCTCGACGAGTTGGCCGGTGCCTACGCGCGGTTGTCCGGGCGCGCGGACGGTCCGGAGTTCCGGGCCTGGCTGCTGGAGCGGTTGGAGATCGCCGACGACTCGCGCTACGAGCGGTACTGGCAGTTGGTGGCGGTGATCAACGGGTGGCCCGCGCAGCCCGCCCTCGCCCCCGCGGTGGAGTGGTTGGTCGCCGCCCTGCGGGCCGCCTGACGGTCGCGCTTCGCCCGCCGGCCCCGCGTGCGGGCGCCGGCCGGGCCTCCTGCCCGTACGAACCGTCCGACGCCGTCCGGCTCGCGCGCCACGCCGCCGACGCGGTGGCGTGTTCCGGGCCGGCTCCGGGGTTGTTCCGCCTTCAACGTTGGGGGCGGACAACCCCTTTCTTCTTTTGTTCCTGTGCGCAACCATCTATCGAGGCCGTTTCGATCACGACGGCCGTGAAGGCTTGCGGGCCTCCGGGAAGCGTTTCTGACGGCACCTTGGTCCGTACCAAGTCCCCTTTTCTTTGGTTCCCGGCCACTTTCGAGGCACCCTCTGCACCCCGGGCATCGATTCGGTAAAGAGGTCTAGGCCTCTGTCCGCAGGTGGTGCACTCTGACTCACGCGGCAGTCGACGGTGGCCCGCAGCCTGGACCAGGCGTTTGCGAACACCGCACATCTCCGCACGCCGCGGCCAGGCGCAGGCCGCACACAGCGCAGTCGAAGACCAAGTCGAAAACTCCCGGGCCGTCCCGCGGGCCATCCGAGCACCACCGGCCGCGATCCTGCCCGTTCCCCACGCTTCGAAGTCCCCGCACGGGTGGCTTCAGATCAACTCCTAAGGTGGTAACTCCCTTGAACCGATCTGTACTTCTCCTCTCGGCTGCTTGTGTGACCGGTGCGCTGGTGCTCACGGGTTGTGGCAGCAGTGGTGGTTCGGGTGGTTCGTCGTCGGGTGGTCCGA
>NZ_JBHUSG010000073.1:1223-34071 GCF_042673745.1 Kitasatospora sp. NPDC057015 | reverse complement strand
TCGCCACCCCCCTCTACATCACCATGTGCCTGCTGCTCACCGCGCTCGCCCGCTGGATCGAAGCACGCGGACGCCGCGGCGCGAACCGGCGCACATCCGTCCCTGCTTGACGGACACGCAGGTGATCTGTTGCATTGCTCTTCGTGACACCACCCGGGACCATCCTCGCGGCATATGACGCCCCCTCGACCCGAGCGTCGGCCTGCCGCCGCCCGGCCGGGCCGGAGGTCCCCCCGTGGATCCGGTGATCGTGGTCGGGGCCGGGCCGGTCGGCCTGGCCCTGGCCCTCGCCCTCGCCCGGCACGAGGTCCCGACCATCGTCCTGGACGAGGGCACCGGCCTGTGCCCCGAAGGGCCGCGCAGCGTCGTCCTCGGCCCGGACACCACCGCCCTGCTGACCCGGCTCGGCTACGCCCGGGCCGCCTCCGACGCCGCCCGCTGGGACAGCTTCGCCATCTGGCGCCGCCGCCAGGAGGTCCTGCGGGTGGACCTCACCGCCACCCCCGCCCTCCACCTCCCCCAGCACCGCCTCCAGCGCGGCCTGCGCGACGCCCTCACCGCCAGCCCGCTGATCCAGCTCACCCCGCTCAGCCGGGTGGTCGAACTCGAACAGGACCGCGACGGCGTCAGCGTGCGCACCCGCAACCCGCAGGACGGCACCGAGACCTGGTGGCGCGGCAGCCACCTGGTCGGCTGCGACGGCGCCCGCTCGGCCGTCCGCAAACTCCTCCGGATCCGCTTCCCCGGCCGCCCGGCCGTCGACCGGCACGCCGTCGCCACCGTCCGGGTCGACCTGCCCTTCCCCGGCGAGGCCCGACTGCACCGCGAGCCCCCGTGGCGCGGCGACCGCGAGGCCTCCGCCCGCCCCCTCCCGGACGGCCTCTGGCGGCTGGACTGGCGGCTGCCCCCGGGCCGCCCCGCCCCCACCGAACCGGTCGACCCGCACGCCACCTGGCCCGGCATCGTCACCGGCGACACCCTGCTCGCCCGGGTCAAGGCCACCCTCACCGGCTGGTGCGGCGAACTGCCCCGCTACGACCTGCTGGCCGCCGCCGACCACACCGCCCAGCAACGCCTCGCCGCGCGCTTCCGCAGCGGCCGCTGCTTCCTCGCCGGCGACGCCGCCCACCTGCACGGGGCCCTCGGCATGCAGAACCTCGTCGACGGCCTGCGCGACGCCGACAACCTCGCCTGGCGCCTTGCCCTGGCCTGGCACCTCCCGCCGGCCCCCGGCGGGGAGGAGCCCCGGATCGCCTCCCTCGCCGGCGGCCCGCAGTCCGGCGGCGCCCTGCTCGACGGCTACGAGGCGGAGCGCAGAGGCGCCGTCGGCGCCCGACTGCGCGCCGTCGACCAGACCATGCCGCTGCTGCGCCCGTTGCGCGGCTGGCAGCAGACCCGCCGCTCGCTGCTCAGCGGATCCTTCCGCAAGCACGCCCCGCTGCTCGCCGACGGCCAGCTCGGCAGCGGACGCTTCGGCGGCGCGCCCGCCTACCCGGCGGCGCCCTCCGGCGTACCCGGCCGGGTGCCCGTGCAGCGCGGCGCCGGCCGCGGCACCACGCTCTCCGAGCTGCTGCCGGCCACCGCGCCCGGCGTGCTCGTCCCGGACCTGCCGGTGCTCGCCGTGGACGGCTCCGCCGACCAGCTGCACGCCCGGCTCGGCTCGACCTTCCTGCTGCTGCTGGTCGCCCCCGGCACCGCCGTCTGGTCGGCCCAGCACTGGCTGGGGGCCGGTCTGATGCCCCGGCTCGCCGAGGTCGCCACCGCACTGCCGGTGCCCGCCCAGGTACTGGTCACCGAGAGCTATCCGGGGGCCGCCCCGCACACCGTCCTGCTGATCCGCCCGGACGGGCACCTGGTCGGCGCCACCCAGGGCTGCCACGCCGAGGGACTGCTGGCGCTCGCCGACGACGCCCGCGGCGGGCCGGCCCCGCTGCCCGGAACTCCGGAGCCCGCCGCCTGAGTCCTGCGGCGCCGCCGGCACCCCGGCACCCGGTGCCGGCGTCCGGCACCGGATCGTCGGAAGCCGCCCCGGCGGGGCGCCTCAGCGGGCCACCGCGGTGACCCGGCTCTCCCGCACCACCGTGATCCGTATCTGCCCCGGGTAGGTCAGCTCCTGCGCCACCCGCCGGGCGACCTCACGGGCGATCACCTGCGCCCGCACGTCGTCCACCACCTCCGGCTGGACCATCACCCGTACCTCCCGCCCCGCCTGCATCGCGAAGACCTTCGAGACCCCGTCGTGGGCGGCCGCGATCTCCTCCAGCCGCTCCAGGCGCCGCACGTACGTCTCCAGCGCCTCGCGGCGCGCCCCGGGCCGGCCGCCCGAGCAGGCGTCGGCGGCCTGGGTCAGCACGGCCTCCACGGTCTTGGGGTCCACCTCGCCGTGGTGGGCCTCGATGGCGTGCACGATCTCCGCCGACTCGCCGTGCCGCCGGGCCAGCTCCGCCCCGATGACCGCGTGGCTGCCCTCGACCTCGTGCGTCAGGGCCTTGCCGATGTCGTGCAGCAGCGCGGCCCGCCGCACCAGGGCCGCGTCCACTCCCAGCTCGTCCGCCATCATCCCGCCGATGTGCGCGGACTCCACCAGGTGCCCGAGCACGTTCTGACCGTACGAGGTGCGGTAGCGCAGCGTCCCGAGCAGCCTGACCAGTTCCGGCGCCATCTCGCCGACCCGGGCCGCCAGCAGGGCGTCCTCCCCGGCCCGCTGGCAGAGCCGCTCGACCTCCACCCTGCTGCGCTCGTGGACCTCCTCGATCCGCGCCGGGTGGATCCGCCCGTCCGCGACCAGGGTCTCCAGGGTCAGCCGGGCGGTCTCCCGGCGGACCGGGTCGAAGCAGGAGAGCTGGACCGACTCGGGGGTGTCGTCGACGATCAGGTTCACCCCGGTGACGGCCTCGAAGGCACGGATGTTGCGGCCCTCGCGGCCGATGATCCGGCCCTTCATGTCCTCGCCCGGCAGCCGGAAGACGGACACCACCGTCTCCGCGGTCTGCTCGCTGGCCAGCCGCTGGATCGAGCCGGCGATGATCTCCCGGGCGCGCCCGTCGGCCTCCGCCTTGGCGGTCCGCTCGATCTCCCGGACCGAGACGGCGG
The DNA here is from genome assembly GCF_042673745.1 of Kitasatospora sp. NPDC057015. Taxonomy (NCBI): domain Bacteria; kingdom Bacillati; phylum Actinomycetota; class Actinomycetes; order Kitasatosporales; family Streptomycetaceae; genus Kitasatospora; species Kitasatospora sp. NPDC057015. Next base: position 30,978 of record NZ_JBHUSG010000073.1, on the reverse strand, counting down.
CCTCCCGCCTGGCCTCCGCCTCCGCCTCACGCACCAGTTCGGCCCGGGCGCTCTCCGCGCTCAGCCCGGCCACCCGCTCCAACAGGGCCCGGCGCTCCGCCTCCAGCTCCCGGACGGCGGATCGCTCGCGGGCCAGCTCCTCGGCCTGCCCGGCGACCTCCGTCTCCTGGGCGCGCAGCCTGCGCAGCTCCTCGGCCAGCCGCTCCTCGCGCCGGTCAAGCTCGGCGCGCAGCCGCGCGGTCTCGGCCTGGGCCCACTCCCTGGTCCGCGCGCTCTCGCCGGCCGCTCGCCGCTGCGCGGACTGGAGTCGGCGAACCATCAGCCAGGTGGCGCCCAGGACGACGACCAGGACACCCGCCAGCACCAGGGAAGCGACCGACCCGGCACCCACCGCGATCTTCATCCAGTCCACTCCCCGTCCCTGCGCGCTCAGCTGTCACGGCGGTGAGGGGCCGGCCGGGCGCCCTCGGCGCCTGCCGGTGAGGCCGGCCCGGCCTCGACTGCTGGGATTCGGCAAGTGGAGCAAGCCGCACAGGGCGACCCCGACCGTGACCGGGCGAACCTGCCCAGGGCGCGGTCGAAGTGCTCCCTCACTGCTTGCGAGGCTAAGTGCAGGTTACGAAACGGTCAAGATGCGATCGAGAGTTGACTTCGGTTTGGCCTGACACGCCATCACCAGTCGTTGTCGCCCGGCTCCTCGTCCTCCTCGCCCAGTGCCTCCCGGACGACCCGGTAGGCCAGCCCCTCGGAGTAACCGCGCCGGGCCAGCATGCCGACCAGCCGGCGGGTGCGGGCCTGTCGCTCCAGCCCCCGGGTGCTGCGCAGCTTCCGTTCGACCAGGGCGCGGGCCGCCTCGGCCTCCTCGTCCGCGCCCAGCTGGGCCACCGCCTGTTCGACCAGCTCACCGGCCACACCCCTGGTCCGCAGCTCCTGGGCCAGTGCACGGCGGGCCAGCCCGCGGCCGGCGTGCCGGGACTCCACCCAGGCGTCCGCGAAGGCCGCGTCGTCGATCAGGCCGACCTCTTCGAGCCGGTCGAGCACCTCTTCGGCGACCTCGTCGGGGATCTCGCGCTTGCGGAGCGCGTCGGCGAGCTGCTTGCGGGTCTTGGCGGTGCCGGTGAGCAGTCGCAGGCAGATGTCCCGGGCCCGCGCCGCCGGATCGGCCGGCTCCTCGGACCTGGCACCGCGCCCCGGGCCGCCGGCCGCCTGGCCGCTCTCGCCACCCGCGCGGCCGCCCTGCCGTCGTCCGCCCTGGCGCCGGCCGCCACCGCGTCGGCCGCGACCCTCGGGGTACTCCTCGGGGTCGTCCCCGGCATCGGCCTGCGCGAAGGCGGGGCCGGTGGGCGCCGGCCCGGTGTCCGCCGAGCGTCCGTCCGAGAACCGGGTCGAAGCCGCGTCACCCCGGACGGCGGCCCCGGCGGGCCGGTCGGCCCCGGCCTCCTCCAGTGCGGAGCGCCGCCTGCGCCGCCCGGCGGGCAGCTCCGAGGCCGGGGCGAGCAACGCCCCCAGGCCCCCCGGCCCCGGGCCGATCCCGCTCGTACCGGATCCGCCCGGAGCGTTGGCGCCCGCGCCGGTCGCCGCCGGGTCGTCCGCCGCGTTGCCGCCGATGCCGCTGGCGCACCAGTCGGCCGGCCCCCAGTCCCCGGCCCGGCCCGTGCCGGGCTCCCCCGGGTCCGACGGACCGCCGCCGGACCCGGGACGGGGCCGGGACTCCTCGCTGTCGTGCATCGGAGGACTCAGGCCTTGGCCGCCGCCGCAGTCTTCTTCGCCGCGGCGGTCTTGGCCGCGGTCGCGGTGATCGGCTTGGCCGCGCCCTCGGGGGCGTCGGCGGCGGCGGGCGCGGCGCCGTCGACCGGGGTCTCCGACTTGGGACCGATGCCGAGCTTCTCCTTGATCTTCTTCTCGATCTCCTCGGCCAGCTGCGGGTTGTCCCGCAGGAAGTTGCGGGCGTTCTCCTTGCCCTGGCCGAGCTGGTCGCCCTCGTACGTGTACCAGGCGCCGGCCTTGCGGATGAAGCCGTTCTCGACGCCCATGTCGATCAGGCCGCCCTCCCAGCTGATGCCGTGGCCGTAGAGGATGTCGAACTCGGCCTGCTTGAACGGCGCGGCGACCTTGTTCTTGACCACCTTGACGCGGGTGCGGTTGCCGACCGCCTCCGTGCCGTCCTTCAGCGTCTCGATCCGGCGGATGTCCAGGCGCACCGAGGCGTAGAACTTCAGCGCGCGGCCACCGGTCGTGGTCTCGGGCGAGCCGAACATCACACCGATCTTCTCGCGGAGCTGGTTGATGAAGATCGCGGTGGTGTTGGACTGGTTCAGCGCACCGGCGATCTTCCGCAGCGCCTGGCTCATCAGGCGGGCCTGCAGACCGACGTGCGAGTCGCCCATCTCACCCTCGATCTCCGCGCGCGGGACGAGCGCCGCGACGGAGTCGATGATGATCAGGTCGACCGCGCCGGAGCGGATCAGCATGTCGGTGATCTCCAGCGCCTGCTCACCGGTGTCCGGCTGGCTGACCAGCAGGGAGTCGGTGTCCACGCCGAGCTTCCTGGCGTACTCCGGGTCGAGGGCGTGCTCGGCGTCCACGAAGGCCACCGTGCCGCCGAGCTTCTGGGCGCTGGCCGCGGCGTGCAGGGTCAGCGTGGTCTTGCCGGAGGACTCGGGGCCGTAGATCTCGATCACCCGGCCACGCGGGAGCCCGCCGACGCCGAGCGCCACGTCCAGCGCCGTGGAGCCGGTCGGGATCACGTCGATCGGGGCGCGGGACTGGTCGCCGAGGCGCATCACCGAGCCCTTGCCGAACTGCCGCTCAATCTGCGCGAGAGCGTTCTCAAGGGCCTTCTCGCGGTCCGTACCTGCCATGGCTTCCACCCTCGGGTTCTGTGCTGTGCGCTTCATCGTCCTCGACGCTAGCGCGTCCCACTGACAAACGGCCCAGACCGGGCTCCGCCTGTGGAGAACTCACCGCCGGAGAGTACAAAGAACATGTGTTCGATTCAAGCCGAACAGTCGGGGCCTATTCCCTCCCGGCCGGCCCGTCGGGCCCCTGGCCTGCGGAGTCGTCCCGCTGCTGGCCGCCACCGACCATCCTGCGCAATCGGCGCGCCGTCTGGCGCCGGCGCTCGCGACGGGCCGCGCGCCGCTCCTCGCCCCGATCGATCCGCGGGTCGGTGGCCACCTCGTACCGGCGCACGTACGTCCCGACGAAGCCCTGCAGGGTGGCCGCCGCCGGAATGGCGATCAGCGCCCCGACGGCCCCGAGCAGCGCGGCGCCGGCGATCACCGACCCGAAGGCCACCGCCGGGTGCACGTCCACCGTCCGCGCGGTGATCCTCGGATGGAGCAGGTAGTTCTCGACCTGCTGGTAGACCACCACGAAGGCGAGCACCCAGAGGGCGTCCACCGGCCGCACGGTCAGCGCGACCAGCACCGGCAGGGCGCCCGCCAGGTAGGTGCCGATGGTCGGCACGAACTGCGACATCACCCCGACCCACACCGCCAGCGCGGCCGCGTACGGCAGGTCCAGCGCCGCGAACATGATCCAGTGCGCCGCCGCCGAGACGACCGCGAGCAGCGCCCGGGAGTAGAGGTAGCCGCCGGTCTTGGCCAGCGCGATCTCCCAGGCCCGCAGCACCTCGCCCTGCATCGCGGGCGGCAGCAGCGAGCAGACGGTGCGGCGCACCCGGGGCCCGTCGGCGGTGAAGTAGAAGGTGAACAGGCCCACCGTGAAGGCCTTGAAGAGTCCGCCGATCAGCGTGCTGGACACCCCCCAGGCGTTGTCGGCGGCCTGCTGGGCGTAGGTCTCGATGCTCCCCGAGTCCTTGAGCAGCTTCTCCTGCAGCTGGTCGAGCGAGAGGTTCTGGTGGAAGGTCCGGTTGACCCAGTCGATCAGGTTGTCGAGCAGGTGCGGCAGGTCGCCGGCGATCTTCGCCACCTGGTCGACCAGCAGGGTGCCGAGCGCGGTCAGGAACCCCGCGATGGCGACCGCCAGGGCCACGAAGACCAGGAAGGTGCCGAGCCCCCGCCGTATGCCGCGGGCGGCCATCCGGTCGACGGCCGGCTCCAGCGCCAGGGACAGGAAGAACGACACCAGCAGCATCACGAACAGGTCGATCAGCTGGTGGAAGGCCCAGTCGGCCAGCTGGAACACGCCGACCAGGAGCAGGGCGAGCACCATCGCCCTGGGGAGCCAGCGCGGCATCGCCCCGGTCCGCCCGTCCCCCGAGGCCCGCGCGCCCTCGGGGCGGGGGGCCGGCGGCGGGCCGACGGCGTCGGTCGCGGTCGCGGCACCGGGCGGTGTGTCCTGATTCGGGGTTTCTGGGCTGTTTGGCACTCGCACAGTCTCACCCATCGGCCGACCGGCAACGTGCGCCACCCGGGCCCCGGCCCCCGACGCGTGCCGTCCGGAGCGTCAGCGCAGCAGCGCGGACACGCCCTGGGTGTCGCAGACCACCCGCCAGACGTCCTTGGCCTCCCAGCCCGCGTCCAGCGCCTGACGCACCGTCCGGCCGCCGAGCTCGCTCATCACGTGGTCGGACGCGAAGGACTCCGCGTACACCTCGCCGAAGTGCTCGTACATCCGTCGCCAGAACTCGGTCAGCCTCATGCGCCCAGTATCCCGGAGGCGCCGTCGGAGCGTGCGGACGCCCGCGGCCGGTCGGCGGCCTCCAGCGCGTACTCGACCTCGCCGTGCTCGGATCCCTCGATCGGGTCCGGCCAGTCCGGGTGGAAGGTCCGGACGTGGCGCAGGCCGGCCTTCTCCAGCACCCGGCGCGAACGCGTGTTGACCGCCATCGTGGTGGCCGTCACCCGCCGCACCCCGAGTTCCTCGAACCCGAGCCGCAGCAGCGCCCGGGCGCCCTCGGTGGCGTAGCCCCGGCCCCAGGCCCGACGGTGCAGCCGGTAGCCGAGCTCCACCTCGTCGAGCGGGCGGTCCTCGTCCACCGGCCGGAACTCGAACCAGCCGACGAACGCCCCGCCGGCGCGCTCCTCGGCGGCGGCGTACCCGAGCGGGGCGCCGTGCCGCTCCTGGTAGCCGAGCAGCCGGGGGAGCACCTCCCGCTCGACCACGGCCCTGGGGGTGGCGATCCCGCCGGTGAGATGGCGCATCACCGCCGGATCGGCGTCCAGCTGCGTCAGCCGGTCGACGTCGTCCGCGGTGAAGCCGCGCAGCACCAGCCGGTCCGTGGTGAGGATGACCGTCATGCCCCGATGCTGGCGCGCGCCCGGCCGGCTGTCACCCCGTTTTCGGCCCGGCCGCCGCGAGCCGGCCGGCCGGGGCTCAGCGCGTCCGGGGCTCAGCCCAGGCGGGGCTCAGCGCGGCAGGGTCACGATCCCGGCGCCGTAGTACTCCCGGTCCCCGCACCCCCGGACGACGGGCGGGCAGGCGGCGGCCGCGGTGCTGGCCAGCAGTGCGGAGAGCCGCTCCGAGTTCCAGTCCGGGTGCAGGACGGCCGCCACCGCGACGGCCCCGGTCACGTGCGCGGCGGCCATCGAGGTGCCGGCCAGCGCGGTGTACTGGCCGCCCGGCCAGTCGGAGACGACCGCCCCCGGGACCCCGGAGTCCGGGTCCCCGCCCGGCGCGGCCAGCGAGACCTTGCCGCGGCCGTAGTTGGAGTAGGCGGAGGGCTGCCCGTCGCGGTTGACCGAGGTGACGGTCACCACGCCCGGCAGCTCGCCCGGCAGCCGGATGCACTCGACGCCCAGCTCGCGGCTCTGCGGCGGCCCCGAGACCCGGTCGTTGGGGCTCCGGTCGTCCTGCCGGGGGGCGCCGAGGTCCTGCCCGTCGTTGCCGGCCGAGGCGACCACCACGGCGCCCTTGCCGCGCGCGTACTCGACGGCGCGGGAGACGGCCGCGACCACGGCGGCCTGGTCCGGGTCCTGCGGGCAGTTGTACTTCCAGGGGTCGGCGAAGTAGCTGTTGTTGACGGCCTTCGCCCCGTGGTCGGCGGCCCAGATCATGCCGCAGACGATGTTCTCCGCGTAGTACTGGCCGAGCGGCCCGAGCAGCCGGACGGCGCCGATCCGCACGCCCGGCGCGACGCCCATGACGCCGTGGCCGTCGCGGACCGCGCCGACGATCCCGGCGACGTGGGTGCCGTGGCCGCTCTCGTTGACCCCGTCGTCGGGGCGCCAGGCCCCGAACCGGGCGTCCGGGCGGCCGTCCGCGCAGGAGACCGAGCTCTTCGGGTCGACGGCGTCGCGCAGGTCGGGGTGGGTGTCGTCGACGCCGGAGTCGAGCACCGCGACCATCACCTTGTGCAGGGCCTCGGGGGCGGGCACCCCGCGCTCGGCCGCCGGGGTGCGCAGCAGTGCGGCCGAGGTCTCCACGCCGGGGCGCACGCCCGCCCCGAGCATCGCGATGTTCCAGCTGTCCTGCTCACCCGGGTCGGGCAGCGTGGCGGTGGTGTCGTCGCCCGCGTCGGGCACGTCCAGGGCGTCGGCGGCGGTGCCGCTGCCGAAGCCGCCGGCCCCGTTGAGCGGGCGCGGCGGGCTGGGCACGGGGGCGGTCCGGGTGGCGCCGACGGCGGCGATCCCCGGGCGGGCGCGGACGGTCTCGGCGAACCCGCCGGTCGCGTAGGCGAGGACGGCGCCGATCTGCGGGTAGTCCTGGACGACGTCGCCGCCGGCCGCGCGGGCCTCCTGGGCGGCCAGGGCCGATCCGCCGGCCCCGAGCTGCTCGGCGAGCACCAGGTAGCTGAGGTAGGAGCGGCCCGGTCCGGCGACGTAGGGGACGGCCCCGCCGAGCACGAGGGCGGTGAGCAGCATCACGAGCAGCACCCGGAGCGGGCCCTTGCGCGACCCGGGGGTGCCGCTGCCGGCCAGGTGGACCTGCTCCATCGCGCCGGCCTCCGCTCATCGGTCCCGCCGGTGTCACGGGTCTGAATCATCACGATAGAAGCCGATTATCACTTTTGTCCCCTTCTGCTACGGCAGACGGCCACCGCACGGCCCGGCGGGCCCGCACCGGCCACCGTTCCGGCGCCACCGCCACACCGCACCGCACCGCGCCACGCCGGCCCGGTCCGGTCCGGTCCGCAGGACCCCGCACCCCGCCGCGCGGGCCGCCGCACCCCCGTTGTCAGTGGCACCCGGCACCATGGGGGCATGGCGCCCAGCACCCCCGCCCAGCCCACCGACCCGGCCGACCCGTTGGACGGCTTCGCACCCGCGACCAGGGCCTGGTTCACCGGCGCCTTCGACGCACCCACCACCGCCCAGACCGAGGCCTGGCGCGCCATCCGGCAGCAGACCGACGTCCTGGTGGTCGCCCCCACCGGCTCGGGAAAGACGCTCGCCGCGTTCCTCTCCGCCCTCGACCGCCTCAGCAGCACCCCGCCCCCGGCCGACCCCAGGCGCCGCTGCCGGGTGCTGTACATCTCCCCGCTGAAGGCCCTCGCGGTCGACGTCGAGCGCAACCTGCGCGCCCCGCTCACGGGGCTGCGCCAGGCCTCCGTACGGCTCGGCCTGCCCGAGCCGGAGGTCCAGGTCGGCATCCGCTCGGGCGACACCCCCGCCGCCGAGCGCCGGCGCTTCGCGAGCCACCCGCCGGACATCCTGATCACCACCCCCGAGTCGCTCTTCCTCCTGCTCACCTCCGCCGCCCGGGACGCCCTGCGCGGCATCGACACGGTGATCCTCGACGAGGTGCACGCCGTGGCCGGGACGAAGCGCGGCGCCCACCTCGCGCTCAGCCTGGAGCGGCTGGACGAACTGCTGGAGCACCCGGCGCGGCGGATCGGCCTCTCCGCCACCGTCCGCCCGGTCGAGGAGGTCGCCCGCTACCTGAGCCCCCGGCGCGGGGCCGCGATCGTGCAGCCGCCCGCCGGCAAGCGCTTCGACCTCTCCGTCGTCGTCCCCGTCCCCGACCTGGACGACCTGCCCGCCGCCCCGGCCGGCCCGGGCGCCGGGGCCGGCGACGACCCGGGCCGCAAGGCCTCGATCTGGCCGCACGTCGAGGAGCGGATCGTCGACCTCGTCCAGGCCCACCGCTCGACGATCGTCTTCGCCAACTCGCGCCGCCTGGCCGAGCGCCTCTGCAACCGGCTGAACGAGATCGCCCTCGAACGCGCCGGGGCCGGAACGCTCCCCGAGGCCCACGCGCCGGCCCAGCTGATGGGCGGATCCGGCGGCGCCAAGGGCGCCCCGCCGGTGCTCGCCCGAGCCCACCACGGCTCGGTCTCCAAGGAGCAGCGGGCACTGGTCGAGGAGGAGCTGAAGGCCGGCCGGCTGCCCGCCGTGGTCGCCACCTCCAGCCTGGAGCTGGGCATCGACATGGGGGCCGTCGAGCTGGTCGTCCAGGTCGAGTCACCGCCCTCGGTCGCCTCCGGGCTGCAACGGGTCGGGCGGGCCGGCCACCAGGTCGGCGCGGTCTCCACCGGCGTCTTCTTCCCCAAGTACCGGGGGGACCTGGTGCAGTCCGCCGTGGTCACCGAGCGGATGGCCGCCGGGCGGATCGAGGCCCTGCGCGTCCCCCGCAACCCGCTGGACGTGCTCGCCCAGCAGCTCGTCGCGATCACGGCCCTGGACACCTGGGCGGTGGACGACCTGCTGGCCCTGGTCCGCCGGGCCGCACCGTTCGCCACCCTCCCGCAGTCCGCCTTCGACGCGGTGCTCGACATGCTGGCCGGCCGCTACCCCTCCGACGCCTTCGCCGAGCTGCGCCCCCGCCTGGTGTGGGACCGCGTCGCCGGGACGGTCACCGGCCGCCCCGGCGCCCAGCGGCTCGCCGTCACCTCCGGCGGCACCATCCCGGACCGCGGCCTGTTCGGCGTCTTCATCGCCGGGGCCGACCCCGCCAAGGGCGGCGGCCGGGTCGGCGAGCTGGACGAGGAGATGGTCTACGAGTCGCGGGTCGGCGACGTCTTCACCCTCGGCACGACCTCCTGGCGGATCCAGGAGATCACCCACGACAAGGTCCTGGTCACGCCGGCGCCCGGCGTCCCCGGCCGGCTGCCGTTCTGGAAGGGCGACACCCTCGGCCGCCCGCTGGAGCTGGGGCGCGCCCTCGGCGCCTTCGTCCGCGAGCTCGGCACGCTCGCCCCGGAGCAGGCCACCGAACGCCTGCGGGCGGCCGGGCTGGACGACTGGGCCTGCGCGAACCTGCTCGACTACCTGGCCGAGCAGCGCAGCGCCTGCGGGCACCTGCCGGACGACCGCACCATCGTCGTCGAGCGCTTCCGCGACGAGCTGGGCGACTGGCGGATCGTCATCCACTCCCCCTTCGGCGCCCAGGTGCACGCCCCCTGGGCCCTGGCGCTGGGCGCCCGGCTGCGCGAGAAGCACGGCCTGGACCCGCAGGTCATGCACGCCGACGACGGGATCGTGCTGCGCCTGCCGGACGCGGACCTGCTCTCCGTCGACTTCGACTTCCCGGCCGCCGGCGCGGGCGCCGCCTCCCCCGAGGAGGCCCCGGTCGGCGCCGAGGCCGCCCTCTTCGACCCCGGCGAGATCGAACAGCTGGTCACCGACCAGGTCGGCGGCTCCGCCCTGTTCGCCTCCCGCTTCCGCGAGTGCGCCGGCCGCGCCCTGCTGCTCCCCCGGCGCAGCCCGGGCCGGCGCACCCCGCTCTGGCAGCAGCGCCAGCGCGCCTCCCAGCTGCTGGAGGTCGCCTCCGAGTACGGATCCTTCCCGATCGTCCTGGAGGCCGTCCGCGAGTGCCTGCAGGACGTCTTCGACGTGCCCGGACTGGTCGAGCTGATGGGCGACCTGGAGTCCCGCGCCGTCCGGCTGGTCGAGGTCACCACCCCGGAGCCCTCCCCCTTCGCCCGCTCACTCCTCTTCGGCTACGTCGCGCAGTACCTGTACGAGGGCGACTCCCCACTGGCCGAGCGCCGCGCCGCCGCCCTCGCCCTGGACTCCCGGCTGCTGTCCGAACTGCTCGGCCAGGCCGAACTGCGCGAACTGCTCGACCCGGCGGTGCTCGCCGAACTGGAGGCCGAGCTCCAGCGGCTCACCCCGGAGCGCCGGATCAAGGACGCCGAGGGCGTCGCCGACGCGCTGCGCCTGCTCGGCCCGCTCGCAGAGGCCGAGCTGACGGCGCGCGGCGCCGAACCGCTCTGGAGCCTCGAACTCGAAGCCGCCCGCCGGGTCGTCCAGGTGCGGATCGCGGGCGAGCAGCGCTGGGCCGCGATCGAGGACTCCGGCCGGCTCCGCGACGCCCTCGGCACCCCCCTGCCGGTCGGGGTGCCGGAGGCCTTCACCGAGCCGGTCAAGGACCCGCTGGGCGACCTGCTGGCCCGCTACGCCCGCACCCACGGCCCGTTCACCGCCGCCGAGGCCGCGGGCCGGTTCGGCCTGGGCGCCGCCGTCGTCACCGGCACCCTGCAGCGGCTCACCGCGGCCGGGCGGCTGGTCCAGGGCGAGTTCCGCCCGGTCGAGGGGCACACCGCCACCGTCGAGTGGTGCGACGCCGAGGTCCTGCGCCGGCTGCGCCGCCGTTCGCTGGCCGCCCTGCGCCAGGAGGTGGAGGCCGTCCCGCCCCGGGCGCTGGCCGCCTTCCTCCCGCAGTGGCAGCACCTGGCCGGCCACCGGCTGCGCGGCCTCGACGGGCTGGTCCGGGTGGTCGAACAACTGCAGGGGACGGCCCTGCCGGCCTCCGCGCTGGAGAAGCTCGTCCTGCCGGCCAGGCTGACGGACTACCACCCCGCCATGCTGGACGAGCTGACGGCGGCCGGCGAGGTCGGCTGGTCCGGCGCGGGCGCCCTGCCCGGCAAGGACGGCTGGATCAGCCTGCACCTCGCCGAGAACGCCCACCTGCTGCGCCCCGAGCCGGTGCCGCCGGCCCTGACGCCCGTCCACACCGCCCTCCTGGAGGCCCTGGCCGGGGGCTACGGCCTGTTCTTCCGCCAACTGGCCGAGCGGGTGCGGGCGGCCGGCCACGAGCCCGAGGCGCCCGGCTCCGCGGCCGCGGCGGACACCGCGATCGCGGAGGCGCTCTGGGACCTCCTCTGGGCCGGGTACGTCACCAACGACACCCTGGCCCCGCTGCGCGCCCTGCTCGGCTCGGGCCGCACCGCGGGCGCCACCGCCCACCGGGCGCCCCGGGGCGTGCCGCGCGGCCGCTACGGCGGTGCGGGGCGGTCACTGGGCAGGCCGGCGCCGGGCGGCGGCCGGTCCGGGCCGCCGACGGTGGCCGGGCGGTGGTCGTTGCTGCCGGCGCTCGCCGCCGATCCGACGGTGCGCTCCGCCGCGCAGGCGCAGAGCCTGCTCGACCGGCACGGGCTGCTCACCCGGGGCACGGTGGCCGCCGAGCGGGTGCCGGGCGGCTTCGCCGGGGTCTACCGGGTGCTGTCCGCGATGGAGGACCGCGGCCGGGCCAGGCGCGGTTACTTCGTGGAGGGGCTCGGCGGGGCGCAGTTCGCCATGGAGGGCGCGGCCGACCGCCTGCGCGCCGTCAACACCCGCCTGGAGCGCTCCCGCGGCACCGAGTGGCCGGGCAGCACCGGCACCGAGCCCCCTCAGCTGCTGGTACTGGCCGCCGCCGACCCGGCCAACGCCTACGGCGCCGCCCTGCCCTGGCCCGACCCGCCGACGGGCGGGCCGGCCGGGAGCGGACCGGCCGGGTCCGCGCCGGCCGCCGCCGGGGCGCGGAGCGCGAACGCCCACCGCCCCGGCCGGAAGGCCGGCGCCCTGGTCGTGCTGATCGACGGCGAACTCGCGCTGTACGTGGAGCGCGGCGGCAAGTCCCTGCTCGCCTGGCCCGAGGACGCCGTCACCCGCACGCTCGCCGCCGAGGCACTGGCCGCGGCCGTCCGCGAGGGCGCACTCGGCAGCGTGACGGTGGAGCGGGCCAACGGGGAGCCCGCGCTGACCTCCGAGCTCGGCCGGGCCCTGGAGGCCGCCGGCTTCCACCCGACCCCCCGGGGCCTTCGGTTGCGCCCCTGACCGGCCGGGTGGCGGGCCGCGGCGAGGGTCACGGGCCGGCGTCCGGACAGCGCGACGGCCGTGGGGGGGGGCCCCCCGGGCGCCGACCCCCCGGGGCCGCCCCCCCCCCCGGGCAGCGGGGGGGGGCGGGGGCCGGCCCGGGGCGCGGGCGTGGGGTGGTACCCCGGGGCCCCAACCCCCGGGGTCCCCCCCCCACGGCCGTCGAAGCGGGGTGTCGGTCGGCCGGCCCACCGGCGCGGGTTAGTCGGCCACGGCCGCCGACCCCTCGGGCGGCGCCGGGGATTCACCCGATCGGCGCAGCGGCCCGGTCGACCGGGGATCGGCGTGGATCGGCAGCAGGCCCAGGCCCCAGCCGCCGGCGGCCAGGAGGCCCAGCACGGCACTGTCGCCGCCCAGCCCCCTGGTCAGCAGCAGCCACCAGACGAGCGCCCCCAACAGGGCTCCCGGGGCCCACCGCAGCGGGCGCGGAAGCACGCGGTACAGGCGTATTCGAGCATCGGCACACACCACCGCGAGTCTGCTCACCGCCGCCTCCTCCGCTCGTCCCCGGGTCGGGCCCGGGCGGGCGAGAACCGGTCGGTCAGGCCGCGACCACGTCCACGGCCGCAGCCTTGGGCGAGATGGAGCTCATCCGGTCGACGCCGGGAGCCGGCAGCGGCACCGGTTCGAGCACCGGCCTCAGCAGTTCACCTTCGGAGAGGGTGGCCATCGCCGCAAGTTCGGCGAGCGACAGTTCGTCGCTGACCTCGCGCATGACCTCGGACATCCGGACGTCGAGCGCGTCGCAGATGGCGGAGAGCAGCTCCGAGGAGGCCTCCTTCTGACCCCGCTCGACCTCGGAGAGGTAACCGAGCGAAACCCTGGCTGCCGCCGACACCTCGCGAAGTGTGCGGCCCTGGCGCTGGCGCTGCCGACGCAGTACATCGCCCAGTAGGCGACGGAGCAGGATCATCGGTGCCTCCCTCCTCGGACTGCGGATCGAGATGTCACGTCCCCACCGTACCGCCTCGCCCGCGTCGCGTGCGGGGACCATGGTCGTGTTCACTCTGGGCTGCATGGCGGCCCCCTCCCCTGTTTTCGTTGTCCCACCCGGGCCGTCGGGCCCCTCGCCGTACCCGCTCCGGGAGCGCGGCGGGCGCCGCGCACTCGTTCTCCACCTGGTTTCTGCCCAACCAGGGGCCCTTCGATGTCACAGGATCCTCCACCTGCGGCGAACGGCTCGGCCGCTGTGACGGCCCCGCTCCGGCGGAGGTCTCAGTCCGGTCTCGGATCCCGGCCGGGCCGCGGCCCGGCCGGCAGCCGCTCCAGGAGCAGCTCCAGCGCCGCCGTCACCGCCTTGCGACGGATTGTGGCACGCTCCCCCGACAACCGTGGCGAACTGACCAGACTTCCCGCAGGACTTGCAAAAGCCAGGTACACGGTGCCCACAGGCCGTCCGTCCTGCGGATCGGGACCGGCCACCCCGGTGGTCGCGAGGCCGTACGTGGCGCCGAGCAGTCGCCGCACCCCCTCCGCCATCTGGCGGGCCACCACCGGGTGCACCGGGCCGTGCACGGCCAGCAGCCCCTCGTCCACGCCGAGCACCGAGGCCTTCAGCTCGGTGGCGTACGCCGTCACGGAGCCGCGGAAGGTGGTTGAGGCGCCGGGGACGTCGACCAGGGTCGCGGCCAGCAGGCCGCCGGTGAGCGACTCGGCGACCGCCAGGGTGGCGTCGGCCGCCCGCAGTGCCCGGTGGACCCGCGCGGGGAGTGCGTCCGGTGCGGGAGCGGCCCCCTGGGCGCCCCCGGGAGCCTGCGAGCCCCCCTCCGGGCCCCCGCCCGCCCCCGGGCCCCGAACGGCCCCCCTGGCCCCGCTCATCGGCCTTCGCGCTCCGCTGCCAGGCCCTGGCGGCGCATCCGGACCGCCTGGCTGATGTAGTCCAGCGCGGTGGCGAGGGTGAGCAGCACCGCGAGGCCCATCAGCCAGGCCCGGGCGGTGGCCAGCCAGCCGTCGAGCACCAGCACGTACATGCCGACCGCGATGCCCTGGGTGAGGGTCTTGAGCTTGCCGCCCCGGCTGGCCGGGATCACCCCGTAGCGGATCACCCAGAAGCGCATCAGGGTGATGCCCAGCTCGCGGGCCAGGATGACGATCGTCACCCACCAGGGCAGGTCGCCGAGCACGGACAGGCCGATCAGCGCGGAGCCCATGATCGCCTTGTCGGCGATCGGGTCGGCGATCTTGCCGAAGTCCGTGACCAGCCCCTTGCGCCGGGCGATCTCGCCGTCGAAGAGGTCGGTGATCATCGCGATGGCGAAGGAGGCCCAGGCCACCGAGCGCCACTTGGGATCGTGGCCGCCGTCCGCGAAGAGCAGCAGCACGAAGACCGGCACCAGCAGCAGCCGGAGCATGGTCAGCATGTTCGCGATGTTCCAGATGCCCGGCGGCGGGGGCAGCGCGGCCCCCGGCCGGCCGGGGGCGGCCGCAGCCGGGGCGCCGGGCCCCTTGATCATTCGCCGGCTCCGGCGGGCACCGCCGCGGCCGGCGCGGAGCCCGCGGCCGGGGCGACCCGGACCTGCTCCAGCGCCTCGGCGACGAGGTCGACGCCTTCGCTGGCGACCACCCGGGCCCGGTAGAACTGCCCCACCACGGGGCGCTCCACCCCCGTCAGCGTGGTGAGCCCGTCGGTCTCCGGCGCCTGGTGCTCCGCGCGGCCCTCGACCAGGTCGCCCTCGACGGACTCCACCATCACCTCGACCTCGGTGCCGATCCGCTGCTCGGCCCGCTGGGCGGTGATCTCCTCGGCGAGCCGGGAGAGCCGGTCGAGGCGCTCGGCCACCACGTCGTCCGGCAGCTTGCCGTCGAAGGTCGCGGCCTCGGTGCCGTCCTCGTCCGAGTAGCCGAAGACGCCGATCGCGTCCAGGCCGGCGTTCGTGATGAAGCGCTCCAGCTCGGCGAAGTCCTCCTCGGTCTCCCCGGGGAAGCCCACGATGAAGTTCGAGCGGGCACCGGCCTGCGGGGCCTTGCCGCGGATGGTGCCGAGCAGCTGCAGGAACTGGTCGGTGTTGCCGAAGCGCCGCATCCGGCGCAGCACGGCGGGCGCCGAGTGCTGGAAGGACAGGTCGAAGTACGGCACGACGCCGCCGGTGCCGGTCATCACGTCGACCAGGCCGGGGCGCATCTCGGCGGGCTGCAGGTAGCTGACCCGCACCCGCTCGATGCCGGGCACCGCCGCGATCTCGCTGAGCAGGGTCTCCAGCAGGCGGATGTCGCCGAGGTCCTTGCCGTACGAGGTGTTGTTCTCGCTGACCAGGACGACTTCGCGCACACCCTGCTCGGCCAGCCAGACGGCCTCGTTCAGCACGTCCGAGGGGCGGCGGGAGATGAACGAGCCGCGGAAGGCCGGGATCGCGCAGAAGGAGCACCGGCGGTCGCAGCCCGAGGCCAGCTTGATCGAGGCCACCGGGTTGTCGTCCAGGCGCTTGCGCAGGGTGCGCGGACCGGAGGCGGGGGCGAGGCCGTCCGGGAGGTCGGAGGGCACGTTCTCGGGGGCGCCGTGGCCCGGCAGGGCGACGGCGCCGGCGGCGGCCTGCCGCTCGACCGGGGTGAGCGGGAGCAGCGTGCGGCGGTCGCGCGGGGTGTGGGCCTCGACGTGGCCGCCGGCGAGGATGGTCTGCAGGCGGCCCGAGATGTCGGTGTAGTCGTCGAAGCCGAGCACGCCGTCCGCCTCGGGGAGCGCGTCGGCGAGCTCCTTGCCGTAGCGCTCGGCCATACAGCCGACGGCGACGACCGCCTGGGTGCGGCCGTGACCCTTGAGGTCGTTGGCCTCCAGCAGGGCGTCGACGGAGTCCTTCTTGGCGGCTTCGACGAACCCGCAGGTGTTGACGACGGCGACGTCGGCGTCGGCGGCGTCGTCGACCAGCAGCCAGCCATCGGCCTCCAGTCGCCCGGCGAGTTCCTCGGAGTCCACCTCGTTGCGGGCGCATCCGAGCGTGACAAGGGCGACAGTACGGCGTTCAGGCATAGGGCCAAGATTAACGCGCGGCCCCCGGTGCCGTTCGCCCCGGAGGCCGCGCGCCTCGGATTAGCAGATCTTCGCCCCGCCGGTTCAGCCTGCCTGCGGGTCTCCGGGGGTGTACGTGACGTGCACCACCTGCCCGTCCTTGCCCGCCGGACCGAGGTCCTTGCCGTTGACGTACACGTGCACGGCACCGGCGTTGCCGATCACCAACTTGATCTGCTTGGCGTCGGTGAAGGTCTGGTCCTGCCCGGGTTCGACGTTGTTCTGGTAGAGCGACTTGCCGTTGCCGTCGACCGCGGACACCCAGCTGGCGTCCTTCTCGGCGACCAGCTTCACGGTCACCTTGTCGGCCGGGGCGGCCGCGATCGCCGCGACGCTGGGCGCCGGGGCGGGCGGCTGGACACTCGGGGAGGCGGCGGCGACGGACCCGGTGCCGGAGCCGCTGGGGAGGGGTGCGCTGGCCGAGCCGGTGCCGGAGACACCGGTCTTGCCGTTCACCAGGTTGAAGCCGATCAGGCCGACCACGACGAAGATCGCGGCGACCATCGCCGCCGTCCAGTTCGGACGGCGCCGGTCGTTGACCTTGATCGGGCCGGTGTCGAGGAGCTGGGTGGGACGCTTGGTCGCCGGTGCTCCGCCGTGTGCGGCGTCGTACCGGGCGACCAGGACGTCGCCGTCGATGCCGACCGCCTTGGCGATCGAGCGGATGTGGCCACGGGCATAGAAGTCGCCGCCGCAGCGGTCGAAGTCGTCCTCCTCGATGGCGTGGACTATGGGAACCCGGACGCGGGTGCTCGCACTCACCTGGTCGACCGTGAGGCCCGCCTCGATCCGGGCGCCGGACAGCACCCGTCCGATGCTCGGGCCGTCGGCCGGATCCGGTGCCGCAGGGGTCCCGTCGGAGCCGTCCCGGCCTGGCACGGCACCGGCCTGGCCGGCGGAGGATCGGCGGTTGTCACGGTCCGGGGACTTGCCGATGGTCACGGGGTGCGCCTTTCGAGCGGATGGCCACCTGCTGGAGAAACAGTCTAGGGGCGGGGTCGGAACGATTCTCAAGCGGAATAGGCCCGAACGTGCGCGCCCATCCCGGCCGGGGGTCCGCGGGTCCACCGCCGTCGGATGACGGGCGGTCAGCCCGGTGGGTCCATGGTGCTCCCCGGCCCTGTGACGCCGTGGCAACCCGGTCGGTTCCCACGGCACCCACTGTCCTCCGAACGAGTGGACACGCCCGGAGGTCACTGCTCGCGCGGGGCACGGCTACCCCCGGATGCTGATGATCACACCGTCCAACTCGTCCGGCTTGACGAGCACATCCCGGGCCTTGGAACCCTCGCTCGGGCCAACGATCCCACGAGACTCCATCAGGTCCATCAACCGGCCCGCCTTCGCGAAGCCGACCCTCAGTTTGCGCTGGAGCATCGAGGTCGAACCGAACTGCGTGGAGACCACCAGTTCCGCCGCCTGGATGAGCAGGTCGAGGTCGTCGCCGATCTCCTCGTCGATCTCCTTGCGCGGTCCGCCACCGACCGTCACGTCGTCGCGGTAGGACGCCGACAGCTGGTCCTTGCAGTGCTGGACCACGGCCGCGATCTCCGCCTCCGTGACGAAGGCGCCCTGCATCCGGATCGGCTTGCTGGAGCCCATCGGCAGGAAGAGCGCGTCGCCCTTGCCGATCAGCTTCTCCGCGCCCGGCTGGTCCAGGATGACCCGGGAGTCCATCATCGCGGAGGTCGCGAAGGCCAGCCGGGAGGGCACGTTCGCCTTGATCAGGCCGGTGACCACGTCCACCGAGGGGCGCTGGGTCGCCAGCACCAGGTGGATCCCGGCCGCCCGGGCCAGCTGGGTGATCCGGACGACCGAGTCCTCCACGTCGCGCGGCGCGACCATCATCAGGTCCGCCAGCTCGTCGACGATCACCAGCAGGTACGGGTACGGCGTCAGCTCCCGCTCGCTGCCCAGCGGCGGGGTGATCCGGCCGGCCCGCACCGCCGCGTTGAAGTCGTCCACGTGCCGGAACCCGAACGCGGCGAGGTCGTCGTAGCGCAGGTCCATCTCGCGGACCACCCACTGCAGCGCCTCGGCCGCCTTCTTCGGATTGGTGATGATCGGCGTGATCAGGTGCGGGATGCCCTCGTACGCCGTCAGCTCGACCCGCTTGGGGTCGACCAGCACCATCCGGACCTCGTCCGGGGTGGCCCGGACCAGCACCGAGGTGATCAGGCAGTTGATGCAGGACGACTTGCCCGCACCGGTGGCGCCGGCGACCAGGATGTGCGGCATCTTCGCGAGGTTGGCCATCACGGTGTGGCCCTCGACGTCCTTGCCCATCCCGACCAGCATCGGGTGGTCGTCGTCGGCCGCGGCCCGGGAGCGCAGCAGGTCGCCGAGGTTGACCATCTCGCGGTCCAGGTTGGGGATCTCGATCCCGACCGCCGACTTGCCCGGGATCGGACTGATGATCCGCACGTCGGCGCTGGCCACCGCGTACGCGATGTTCTTGGCGAGCGCGGTGATCCGCTCAACCTTGACCGCGGGGCCGAGCTCGACCTCGTAGCGGGTGACCGTCGGGCCGCGGGTGAAGCCGGTGACCTTGGCGTCCACCTTGAACTCGGCGAAGACGCCGGTCAGCTGGGCCACCACGTCGTCGTTGAGCTTGCTGCGGGTCTTGCCGGGGCCGCCGCGCTCCAGCAGGTCGAGCGAGGGCAGCGCGTAGGTGATGTCGCCGGAGAGCTGGAGCTGCTCCATCCGGACCGGGGCCGGGCCGTGCTCCTCCGGCGCCGCCGGGCCGGCCGTGCGGGCCGCCGGGACGGCCGCCTCCTCGGGCGGGGCGGTGCGGTCCTGGACCTGGTGCATCATGTCCGCCACGGCGGGCGAGGCCGGCACCCCGTACAGCAGGGCGCCGTCCAGGTCGGCGGCCACCCCGGCCGCGATGTCGCGGGTCGCGTACGGGTCGTCGTCCGGCCGGGCGCCGCCGTACGGCGGCTTGGCGAACAGGTCGCCGGCGGCCGCCTCCAGCTCCGGCTCGTCCAGCTGCTTGCGCCGCCGGCGCCGGCGGCGGGCCGCGATCTCGTCCCCCGTGGTGTCACCGTCGGTGTCCAGGGTGAAGGGCAGCGCGTTCGGGTCGGCGTCCTCCGGCGGGTCGGTGGAGAACTCGCGCTCCGGCGCACCACCCCGGGCGGCGGCCTCCTCGGCGGTCGGCTCGACCACGCCCAGGCGCACCCCGAGCAGCCGCAGCCGCTCGGGAATCCGGTTCACCGGGGTCGCCGTCACCACCAGCAGGCCGAAGAAGGCCAGCAGCAACAGCAGCGGTACGGCGAGCGGGGGGCCGGCGGCCGCCATCATCGGCGTCGAGGCCGCCCAGCCGGTCAGGCCGCCGGCCTGCCGGATCCGGGTGGCGCCACCGCCCATCGCGGGCGCCCCGCAGCCGATGTGCACCAGGCCGAGCACCCCGACCACCAGCGCGCTCAGCCCGATGACGATCCGTCCGTTGGCCTCCGGCACCTCCGGATGCCGCATCAGCCGCACCCCGACGGCGGCCAGCAGGAACGGCACCAGCACGTCGAGCCGGCCGAACAGTCCGGACACCACGTTGGTCGCGGCCTCGCCCAGCCACCCCTGCGGGCTGAACCACGTCCCGGCCGCGGTGACCAGTGCCAGGGCCAGCAGCAGCAGCCCCACGCCGTCCTTGCGGTGATCCGGGTGCAGGCCCTTGGCGCCGTCGCCGAAGCCCCGGAAGAGCGCCCCCACGCTGTGGGCCAGGCCGAGCCAGACGGCCCGTACGGCGCGGAAGAGTATCGGTCGTGGCGGGGCGGGCGCCGGGGCGGGCTTGGCCGCCGCCTTCTTCGCCGGGGCGGCCTTCTTCGCCGGCGCCGCCTTCCTGGCCGGGGCCTTCGCGGCCGCCTTCTTCGCCGCGCCCCCAGCAGAGCTGCGCGCGGCCCCGCCGCGCGAACCGCTGACGTCACTGCCGGGCGTACGAGTGGCCATGGTCCAGCAGCCTACCGGCGGCGCGCGGCTGTGGACACGCGCCCGCGCACCGAGGGGCGCGCGTGTCGCAGACACACCGTCACGCTGACCCCGCTTCACCCGGCCGGACCAACCGTCCACGCGGCCGGGCCCGCCGGCGGCGGGTCGTCGGCGGCGGGGGCTCGACCGGCGGGATCCGGCCCGAACGGCTCAGTCCGAGCCGGGGCGCAGTGCCTCCAGGGCCTGGCGCAGACCGGTCAGCTTGCGCTCCAGGTGCGCGGCCGTGGCCGCGGCGCCGGTGTCGGCCGTACCGTCCAACTGCTTGGTCAGGGCCTCCGCCTGCTCCTCCACCGAGGCCAGCCGGGCGGACAGCTCGCCGAGCAGCGCACTGCCCAGCGCCGGCTGGGCGCCGCCCGCCTCCAGCTGCAGGCGCAGCAGCGCCGCCTGCTCCTTGAGCTGGCAGTTCTTCATGTAGAGGTCGACGAAGACCGACACCTTCGCGCGCAGCACCCAGGGGTCGAAGGGCTTGGAGATGTAGTCCACCGCGCCCGCCGCGTAGCCGCGGAAGGTGTGGTGCGGCCCGTGGTTGATCGCGGTGAGGAAGATGATCGGGATGTCCCGGGTGCGCTCGCGCCGCTTGATGTGGGAGGCCGTCTCGAAGCCGTCCATCCCCGGCATCTGGACGTCGAGCAGGATCACCGCGAAGTCGTCGGTCAGCAGCGCCTTGAGCGCCTCCTCGCCGGACGCGGCGCGCACCAGCGTCTGGTCGAGCGCGGAGAGGATGGCCTCCAGGGCCAACAGGTTCTCCGGTCGGTCGTCGACCAGGAGGATCTTCGCTTTCTGCACCACGACCCGCCCTCCTGCCGCCTGCCGTCCAGGGGACGGCACCTTGGTACTGCCAACCACTACCCCGGTCATGCTAGCCCGACCCCCTCGCCCGTCACATCGCCCGGTGGGATGCGGCCCGCCGACCTGCGCGAAGACCGCGTCGACGACCGATCGGGCGTCACCCCGGCGCACCTCTGCGCTGAGTCGCCGTGTCGTCACTGTTCGCAACGATCGGTGACCCTACCGGGTTCCCGGCCATCCTCGCTAGCGAACCGGCGCCGCCGCGGGCGCGGGCCGCGACCCGGGCTCCCCCGCCCGCGCCCCGGCCGGCCGGTGGGGCCGGTCGGGGGCGGTCACTTCCGCTCCAGCCAGTGGTGCATCACGGTCAGCAGGTGGTCCGTCTCGACCGGTTTGGTGATGTGGTCGGTGGCGCCGGCCTCGATGCTCTTCTCCCGGTCGCCCTTCATCGCCTTCGCGGTCAGCGCGATGATCGGCAGGCCCGCGAACTGGGGCATCCGGCGGATCGCCTCGGTGGTCGCGTAGCCGTCCATCTCCGGCATCATGATGTCCATCAGGACGAGGGCGACGTCCTCGTGCTGCTCCAGCACCTCGATGCCCTCCCGCCCGTTCTCGGCGTACAGGACGGTCAGGCCGTGCTGCTCCAGCACGCTGGTGAGCGCGAAGACGTTGCGGATGTCGTCGTCGACGATCAGCACCTGCTCGCCGTCGAACCGCCCGTCGAAACGGCCGTCCGGCCGGGCCACCGTGCCCGGCCGCGCGAAGGACTCGCTCGGCCGGTGCGGCGCGCTCTCCTCGGCGGCGGCCGCCGCCCGCCGGCGCTCGACGGCGCCCCGGCGGCGCTCCTCAGCCAGCTCCCGGACCTCCTGCGCCCAGTGGTCGGCGGGGTTCTCCCCCACCGGCACCGGCGTGCCCACCGGCGTCACGCCGACCGAGGCGCGCACCGGCGGGACGGCCGGCCGCTCGGGGGCGGACGGGTCCGGCGCCTCGCTGCGCAGCGGCAGGTACAGGGTGAAGGTGGAGCCGCGCCCGAGCTCGCTCTCGGCGTGGATCTCGCCGCCGAGCAGCCGGGCGATCTCGCGGCTGATGGAGAGCCCGAGGCCGGTGCCGCCGTACTTGCGGCTGGTGCCGCCGTCCGCCTGCTTGAAGGCCTCGAAGATCTCCCGAAGCTTGTTGCCGGGGATGCCGATCCCGGTGTCGGAGACCGAGAAGGCGACCAGTTCCTCGTCCGGGTCGCCGATCGCGCCGGTCTCCAGCAGCTGCTCGCGCACGTGCTGGGGGACCTCCGCCCCGGCCGGGCGGATGTACAGGTCGACGGCGCCGGAGTCGGTGAACTTCACCGCGTTGGAGAGCAGGTTGCGCAGCACCTGCTGGAGCCGCTGCTCGTCGGTGTGCAGGGTGACCGGCAGTTCGGGCGAGACCCGCACCGCGAAGTCCAGGCCCTTGTCCACGGTGAGCGGCCGGAACGCCGCCTCGACGTAGTCGACCAGCTGGACCAGCGCGATCTTCGCCGGCCGCACGTCCATCTTGCCCGCCTCGACCTTGGAGAGGTCGAGGATGTCGTTGATCAGCTGGAGCAGGTCGGAGCCCGCGCCGTGGATGGTGTCGGCGAACTCGACCTGCTTGAGCGAGAGGTTGCCCTCGTTGTTGTCGGAGAGCAGCTTGGCCAGGATCAGCAGCGAGTTCAGCGGCGTGCGCAGCTCGTGCGACATGTTCGCCAGGAACTCGCTCTTGTACCGCGAGGCGAGGGCGAGCTGCTCGGCACGCTCCTCCAGGACCTGCCGGGCCTCCTCGATCTCGCTGTTCTTGATCTCGATGTCGCGGTTCTGCTGGGCGAGCTGCTCGGCCTTCTCCTGGAGCTCCTCGTTGGTGCGCTCCAGCTCCTCCTGACGGGCCTCCAGCTCCGCGGAGCGCATCGAGAGCTCGGCGGTGAGGCGCTGCGACTCCAGCAGCAGGCCCTCGGTCTTGGTGTTGACGCTGATGGTGTTGACGGTGACGCCGATCAGGTCGGCGATCTGGTTGAGGAAGTCCAGCGCGACCGTCGTGAACGAGCTGAAGGTCGCCAGCTCGATCACGCCGAGCAGCCGGCCCTCGAACAGCACCGGCAGCACCACCACGTGCGCGGGCGAGGCCTCGCCCAGCCCGGAGGCGATCTTCAGGTATCCGGGCGGCGCCTCCTTCAGGATGATCGAGCGCTTCTCCACCGCGGCCTGGCCGACCAGCGACTCGCCGGGCCGGAACGTGGTGGGCATCGCCCGGCGCTGGTACCCGTAGCTGCCGATCAGGCGCAGCACGGTGTCGTTCTCGTCGTCGTCCTCGGTGATCAGCTCGGCGGTGCGGCCGGCCGGCTGGGCGAGGAAGAAGGCGCCGTGCTGGGCGGAGACCACCGGCGTCAGCTCGGTCATGATCAGCGAGGCGACGGCCTCCAGGTCGCGCCGGCCCTGCAGCAGACCGGTGACCCGGGCCAGGTTGGTCTTGAGCCAGTCCTGCTCCTGGTTGGTACGGGTGGTCTCGCGCAGGTTGGCGATCATCTGGTTGATGTTGTCCTTGAGCTCGTCGAGCTCCCCGGACGCGTCCACGTCGATCCGCAGCGAGAGGTCGCCCCGGGTCACCGCCGTGGCGACCTGCGCGATCGCCCGCACCTGGCGGGTCAGGTTGTTGGCGAGCTCGTTCACCGACTCGGTGAGGTCCTGCCAGGTGCCGTCGACGCCGGGCACCCGGGCCTGGCCGCCCAGGCGTCCGTCGGTGCCCACCTCACGGGCCACCCGGGTCACCTCGGCCGCGAAGGAGCCCAGCTGGTCGACCATGGTGTTGATGCTCGTCTTGAGCTCCAGGATCTCGCCGCGGGCGTCCACGTCGATCTTCTGCGAGAGGTCGCCGCGGGCCACCGCCGTGATCACCAGGGCGATGTTGCGGACCTGGCCGGTCAGGTTGTTCGCCATCAGGTTGACGTTGTCGGTGAGGTCCTTCCAGATGCCGGCCACGCCCGGAACCCCGGCCTGGCCGCCCAGGATGCCGTCGGTGCCCACCTCGCGGGCCACCCGGGTCACCTCGACGGCGAACGCCGACAGCTGGTCCACCATCGTGTTCAGGGTGCCCGCGAGGGCCGCGACCTCGCCCTGCGCCTCGATGGTGATCTTCTTGGACAGGTCGCCGCGGGCCACCGCGGTGGCGACCTCGGCGATGTTGCGCACCTGACTGGTCAGGTTGGACGCCATGAAGTTGACGTTGTCGGTCAGGTCCTTCCAGATGCCCGACACCCCGCGCACCCGCGCCTGACCGCCCAGGATCCCCTCGGTGCCCACCTCGCGGGCCACCCGGGTCACCTCGTCCGCGAACGCCGACAGCTGGTCCACCATCGTGTTGACGGTGGTGACCAGCTCCAGGATCTCCCCGCGCGCGTCCACGGTGATCTTCTTCGACACGTCGCCCTTGGCCACCGCCGTGGTCACCTCGGCGATGTTGCGCACCTGGCTGGTCAGGTTGTTGGCCATCAGGTTGACGCTGTTGGTGAGGTCCTTCCAGATGCCGGCCACGCCGGGCACGCTGGCCTGGCCGCCGAGGATGCCCTCGGTGCCGACGTCCCGGGCGACCCTGGTCACCTCGTCGGCGAAGGCGCCCAGCTGGTCGACCATCGTGTTGATGGTGTTCTTCAACTCCAGGATCTCGCCCCGGGCGTCCACCTGGATCTTCTGCGACAGGTCGCCCTTGGCGACCGCCGTGGTCACCTGCGCGATGTTGCGCACCTGGTCCGTCAGGTTGTTCGCCATGAAGTTGACGTTGTCGGTGAGATCCCGCCACACGCCCGCCGCGCCCGGCACCTGCGCCTGGCCGCCCAGCCGCCCCTCGGTGCCCACCTGGCGGGCCACCCGGGTCACCTGTTCCGCGAAGCCCGAGAGCTGGTCCACCATCGTGTTGATGGTGTTCTTCAACTCCAGGATCTCGCCCCGCGCGTCCACCTCGATCTTCTGCGACAGGTCGCCGCGGGCCACCGCCGTGGTCACCTGCGCGATGTTGCGCACCTGGCCGGTGAGGTTGTTCGCCATGAAGTTGACCGAGTCCGTCAGGTCCCGCCAGACCCCGGCCACCCCCGGTACCTGCGCCTGACCGCCCAGCCGACCCTCGGTCCCCACGTCCCGGGCCACCCGGGTCACCTGCGCGGCGAAGGAGTTGAGCTGGTCCACCATGGTGTTCACGGTGTTCTTCAGCTGCAGCATCTCGCCGTCGACCTCGACCGTGACCTTCCGGGAGAGATCCCCCTTGGCCACCGCCGTCGTCACCTCGGCAATGTTGCGCACCTGCGCCGTCAGCCGGCCGGCCATCGTGTTGACCGAATCCGCGAGGTCCTTCCAACTGCCGGACACGCTGCGCACCCTGGCCTGGCCGCCCAGCTTGCCCTCGGTGCCCACCTCGATGGCCACCCGGGTCACCTCGTCGGTGAACTCGGAGAGCTGGTCGACCAGTCCGTTCACGGTGCGGCCGATCCGCAGGTACTCGCCGCGCAGCGGGTGGCTCGCCCCGTTGGTGTGGATCGAGCGCAGTTCCATCTTCTGTTCGAGGTCGCCGTCGGCGATCGAGGTCAGCACCCGGCCGACCTCCGCCATCGGGCGGGCCAGGTCGTCGATCAGCGCGTTGCAGTTGTCCACCGCGGCCATCCAGGCGCCCTCGCCGGCCCCGGTCTCCAGTCGCTCCGACAGCCGGCCCTCCCGGCCCACCGCCCGGCGGACCCGGGCGAGTTCACCCGTGAGGTGCTGGTTTCGCTCGGCGACCTCGTTGAAGACGGCCGCGATCTCGGCCAGCGGGCCGTCCCCCGGCACGGTCAGCCGGCGCTTGAAGTTGCCGTCACGCATGGCGGTCAGCGCCGCCAGCACCTTGCGCAGTTCCGCGGGCTCGGCGCCCCTGGTGTGGTTGGGGCGCCGTCCGGCGGCGCCCCGAGGCGCGGCTCCGGACCGTCCGCCGCGTGCGGCGGACGGTGTCGTGCCGGTTGCGTCCTTGGTGGCCGAACTCAACGGGACCCTCCCACATCGTGAACTGTCCAGTACCGCCCGGATCCGCTCGGGCACGGGCACCGGCGCGGTCGAACACCGCTGTGCGGGCCCTGCGGCCCACCGGCACCGCCTCGACCGTACTGCGCGATCAGGTCCGTGCGGACCCCCCAGTCTGGCAGTACTGGCACCGGGTGCACGGCCGGGTGCGCACGGTTGGTACCACTGAGGGGCAAACACGTGCCCAGAATCACCCTCCGGTGCTTGTTTCGGCTCCCCGTACCCACGGGGTACCAAGCGGAAAGTAGGGTGGAGCGCTGCGCCGGGCCACAAGCCTGTCCCGCCGCCGCCACCCGGCAGGCGCAGCAGGCGATTCGCTCCCGGAGCGCCCACCGTGCGAGGCGGGCAGCCGGGCCAGAGCAGAGGAGAAGTGGCAACGTGGTCACCGCGCGCGCAGCCGCCACCTTCGGACCAGTGGGCCGGTCGGCCGCGGCCGCGCGCGGCTTCGTCCGCGACGCCCTGCTGAGCTGGGGCCTGCCCGAGGTCGTCGACGACGCCGTCGTCCTGGTGAGCGAACTCGTCACCAACGCCGTCGTGCACGCCGGCACCGCAGCCGAGGTCTGCTGCCTGCGCGAGGACACCACCATCCGGGTCGAGGTCACCGACCACCACCCCGAACGCGGCCTGCCGGCCTTCGCCGACGTCCCCGACGCCGGCGTCGAGCGCTACGCGGACCCGGACGACGAGGGCGGCCGCGGACTGCTGATGTGCTCGGCCCTCTCCTCCTCCTGGGGTGTCGAGTACGCGGCCGGACGCAAGACCGTCTGGTTCCGCCTCCCCCTGCCCGACCACGTCATCGGCACCCGGTACGCGGTACCGGCCACCCCCGGCGACGAACTGCCGAGCACCGACGGGCCGGTCCACGTCGCCGTCGTCCAGATCGACGAGCACGGCCGGGTGCTGGCCTGGAACCCGGACGCCGAGGCGCTCTTCCTGCACGCCGCCGACGACGTCCTCGGCCACCCGTGGGCCGAGTACGCCGCCTGGCCCCAGTCCGCCGGCATCGGCCTCGGACTCGACGAGACCCTCCGGCTCGCCCGCTGGGAGGGCGGCTTCGGCCTGCGCCGCGGCGACGGACTCACCGTCGAGGTGTACGGCGTGCAGATCCGGGTCCGCGACGCCGAAGGCGTCCCCTCGACCCTCTGCCTGCTCGTCCGCGAGGTCGACCGCGCCGTCCTGCGCTCCCCCGCGCGCACCGTGGCGGGCGAGCCCGCGGGCCCCGCCGACACCCCGCTGGACCTGCTCGCCGGACCCGCCACCTCCGACGACCTCGGCGCCCTGCTCCAGCGCACCGTCGAACGCGCCCGGGACCTCCTCGACGCCGACGCCGCCTACCTGCTCCTCACCACCGACGACGAGACCGAGTTCGAGGTCCGCGCCGCCACCGGGCTCACCGCGGCCCGCCGCCGCTACGCCCGCTTCCCGGTGGACCACGGCGGCAGCCGCTTCGACTCCTCCCGCCTGCCGGCCGTGCACGAGGACCTCGCCAGCCGGCCCGCGCCCGTCCCGCTGCTCACCGGCGCGGGACTGCGTTCGCTGATCACCGTCCCGCTCAAGGTCGACGGCCGGCTGATCGGCTCGCTCGGCGTGGCCGCCGCCGCACCCGGCCGCTACGACAACGAGGACGCGCTGCGCCTGCAGTTCGCCGCCGACCGGGTCGCGCTCGCCCTGGAGAGCGCCCGGCTCGCCGAGTTGGAACGGCTGCGCCGGGGATCGCTGTCCTTCCTCGTCGAGGCCTCCGAACTGCTGGCCGGCACGCTGGAGCACGAGCAGACGCTCGCCCTGATGGCCCAGATGGCCGTCCCCACCCTCGCGTCCTGGTGCGCCGTCTACACCAGCGGCGAGCAGAGCGGGCCGGCCTCGCTCGCCTTCGTCCTGCACCAGGACGAGGACCGGATCGACCCGCTGCGGTACGTCCTCGACAAGATCCCCGCCCCGGAGGCCGATCCGGCCCCCGGCACCCGGTTCTGGACGGCCCCGGCCGAGGCCGCCCGCACCGGTGGCCTCGCCGACAGCCCCGAACTCGCGGGCCTGCTGGGCGAGACGGTGGTCCTGCCGCTGGCGGCGCGCAACCGCGTCATCGGGCTGCTGGTGCTGGGCGCCCCCACCGGCGTCCGGTTCCGCCAGGAGATGCTCGAACTCGCCGAGGACCTCTCCCGCCGCGCCGCCCTCGCGCTGGACAACTCCCGCCTCTACTCGGAGCGCACCGCCACCAGCCAGGCGCTCCAGCGCAGCCTGCTGCCACCGGAGTTGCCCGAGATCCCCGGGGTCGAGGTGGACGTCTTCTACCAGGCCGCCGGCGAGGGCAACGAGGTCGGCGGCGACTTCTACGACCTCTTCCCGATCCGCGAGGGCACCTACGGCTTCGCGATCGGCGACGTTTGCGGCACCGGCCCCGAGGCCGCCTCGGTGACCGGGCTGGCCCGCCACTCGCTCAGACTGCTCGCCCGCGAGGGCCTGGACGCCCCACAGGTCCTGCGACGGCTCAACGCGGCGATCCTGGACGAGGGTTCGCGCAGTCGCTTCCTGACCCTGCTGTACGGCGAGCTCACTCCCCGGGCGGACGGCTGCACCGAGCTGTCCATGGTCTGCGCCGGCCATCCGCTGCCGCTGCGGTTGCGCGTGGACGGGCAGGTCGACCAGGCCGCGACGCCGCAGCCGCTGCTCGGCGTGATGGACGAACTGGATCTCATCGCCGAGCACTTGGTGCTGGAACCGGGCGAGGTCCTGCTCTGCGTCACCGACGGCGTCACCGAACGCCGGGAGGGCCTGCGGATGTTGGGCGACGACGGCCTGGCCCAGGTGCTCTCCGGTTGCACCGGGCTGACCGCCGGCGCGGTGGCCGCACGGGTCCAGCGGGCGGTGGAGCGGTTCGCCCCCGAGCCGCCCTCGGACGACATGGCGATCCTCACCCTGCGGGTGCCCCTGCAGCGCACCGGCTGATCGCGCCGCCGGCAGCCGACCACCCGTCAGAAGGCCGCTCCCGGGCCGAACCCGACCTTCGACGCGGGGGATTCACCCGGACGGTCAACCCCGTTCACCAAGTGGCCAATCATGGGCGCCCCACAAGAGCCGACCGTACAAATTGTGCCATTCACAAGGGTACAAGCGGCTCGGGGCCGGGTACACCGGATTCACCGGGAAATCCCCCGGCGGGGACACTGACCAGCAGCTCTTCCGCTGGCACTTCATCTGGCCGCAGCCGTTCGCACCTCTCTTCCGTGCGCCCTCGGCCGGCCACGCGCAGCCACCTCATCGCTCGCACTGACAGCGCTTCAGGCGCGCCCAGAGTGAAAGGAGCCTCCGGTGAGCAACGAAGCTACCGGGGCGCAGAACGCCCGGTCCTCAGGAGCCGACGCCGGTTCCCTCGGATATCTCGCACTCGGACTGACCCTCCTCGCCTACGGCCTGCTCTCCACCGGCATCTTCAGTGGCACCGGTGCCAAGGACGCAGCCACCCTCGCCCACCTGGTCGGCGGGCTCACCCTCTTCGTCGCCGGCCTCTGGCAGCTCCGCTCCGGCGAGGGCTTCACCGGCACCGCCTTCACCAGCCTCGGTGCCTTCTGGGCCGTCTGGTCGGCGGCGGGCGGCGCGAGCAAGAACGCCACCGGCCTGTTCCTGCTGCTGTGGGCGCTGCTGGCGCTCACGCTGGCCGCCGCGAGCTGGAACTCCGGCCTGTTCAGCCGGGCCGTCTACGGCCTGCTCACGGTGTCCCTGGCGGTCTCGGCGATCGCCGCTTTCGCCGGCTCCGGCGGTCTCGCCAAGGTCGGCGGCTGGCTCGCCGCGGTCTCCGGACTGGTCGCCTGGTACTGGGCCACCGCCGCGCTGACCAACAGCGGCTGGGGCCGGACGGCGCTGCCGGTCAAGTAGCGCACCCGGTCGGGGGGGGCGCCCGGCGGCCCCCCCCCCCCCCCCCCGCCGGGGCCCCCCCCCCCCCGGGGCCGGGGTGCTGCCCCGGGGCCCGCCCCCCCCCCCTCATCCCCCCGGCCCGCCCGGCCCGGCCGAGCGCCCCCCGC
>NZ_JBHUSG010000073.1:0-1214 GCF_042673745.1 Kitasatospora sp. NPDC057015 | reverse complement strand
GGGGGGGGGGGCCCGGCGGGGGGGGGGGGGGGGGGGCGGGGCGCCGCCCCCCCCCCCCCCCCCCCCCCGGGGGGGCGCCCCCCGCGGGGGGGGGGGGGGCCCCCCCCGGCCCCCCCCCCCCACCACTCTGCTCGCACCGTCCCGGCCGGCCCGTCCAGTCCGACCCGGCCAGCGGTCCCCCCGGGGCCGTCAGTGCCGCACAGGAGCCCGCTGAGGCACCGCAGGCGCCTGGGCGGGCCCAGCCGCCCGGGCCCGGCCCTCGCGCAGCCTGCGGGCCGCCCACTGTGCCAGGTAGGCCAGGCCCAGGATCACCAGCGCCACCAGCCCGTCCGCCCAGAAGTGGTTCGCGGTGACCACCACCACCCAGACGGTCAGCAGCGGGTGCAGGACGACCAGCCAGCGCCAGGCACTGCGGGACACCACGATCACCGCGACGGCGGCCAGGACGCACCAGGCGACGTGCACCGAGGGCATCGCCGACAGCTGCGCGGCCACCACCACACCGCCGACCGCACCCCCGTAGACGGACTGCCCGTACTCCGCCGCCACGTCGACGAACCCGTTGTCCGGCAGCATCCGTGGCGGTGCCACCGGGATGAACTGGACCGCCAGGCAGACCGCCGTGGTCAGCACGACGGTGGTCCGCACCCAGGCGTACCGCGCCCGATGGCGCACGAAGACCCAGAGCAGCACCGCGATCATGACCGCGAAGTGCATCGACGCGTAGTAATAGTTGGCCGCCTTCACCACCACCGGATACGGCATGACGGCCGCCTGCCAGCCGGCCTCGTCGGGCAGCCCCAGATCCAGCTCGGTCCGATGGATCCACTGGGCGCGGTCCAACGCGTGGTCGCCGCTCATGAGCGAGAGCAGGCCGACCAGCTGCCACAGCGCGAAGAGCGCCAGCAGGATCCCGGCCTCCCGCAGGAAACCCCCCAGCGACGGCCGTCGCAGCCGCTTGGCCGCGTACCCCGCCGCGAGGAGGGCTGCCGAGGCTCCGCCGGCGGTCTGCCACGTAAGGGTCAGGTTCTGCACTGGACGCGCCTCCACCGAGCTCAGGTTGTGCTGGGGAGACGTTAACGCAAAGAAGCCCCCTCCCGAACGGGAGGGGGCTTCTTTGGAATGATTGTTCGGCGGCGTCCTACTCTCCCACAGGGTCCCCCCTGCAGTACCATCGGCGCAATGAGGCTTAGCTTCCGGGTTCGGAATGTAAC
>NZ_JBHUSG010000072.1:16517-35043 GCF_042673745.1 Kitasatospora sp. NPDC057015 | reverse complement strand
ACGGCCGCCAGCGAGGTGACTGCCATGGCGAGGGTGGCCGCTCTGAACGGGCGCGACTTCATGGGGAGGTCCTCATCTCTGCCTACCGCGCGAAGCGGACTGGGTCCGGGCGCGGTGGTGGGGGCCCGCCGAACACTGCGGGTTAGTTCGGCTAGTGTGTTAATTAAGAAAGACAGTGTCAAGAGCCTGGCCGGAACGTTATACAAACAGATCCAACTGCACCGCATAGCAGACATAACGGAACAAAGATCCCGCCATCCTGTCTGCGGAGGGCACTTTCTTCGAACGGTGCATCAACTAACATGGCCAAGATCAGCGGTGCCTGCACGCAGGGACCGGAACGGAACGAGGAGACGACGTGCGGCCAGGACAGCGCGGCACCACCGGCGCGGGCGCCGGCACGAACGGCCGCACCCGCCTGGGCACGGCCCCAGTCGCGACCGGAGGGGCCGCCGGCATCATGGCGGGCTACCCCGAGGCGGCGGACAAGGCCTCGCTGCGGCGCACCAACCTGGGCGTGATGCTGCGGCATCTGCGCGACAGCGGCCCGCAGTCCCGCACCCAACTCGCCACCGCGGCCGGCCTGCCCAAGGCCACGGTGTCGGTCCTGGTCGCCGACCTGATAGAGCGCGGCCTGGTCCGCGAAGGCGAGCTCGACCGCGCCGGCTCGATCGGTCGCCCGCACCGCATGGTCGAACTCGACGGCCGCTGGATCTGTGGCGTCGGCGCCGAGATCGGCGCCGACCACATCACCGTCCTCGTCCTCGATCTGCGCGGCACGATCATCCACGAGGACCGCCGCGCGCTCGACATCCCCGCACTGACCCCGCAGGCCGCCCTGCGCGAGGTCGCGGACCTCGTCGCGGACTGCCTGAGCACGGTGGCCGAGCGGGACATGTACGCGATCGGAGTCACCCTCGTCACCCAGGGATCCGTCGACGCCGCCTCCGGAACCGTCGCCGTCGCCACCAACTTCGGCTGGCGCGGAGTGAAGGCGGCCCAGGAGTTGCGTACGCGGCTCGGGCGGGACGCCCCGCCCGTCCTGGTCGAGAACGACGCCGAGTCCGGCGCCCTCGCCGAGTACCTCGCCTCCCCCAGCCCCGACGTCCGCGAACTCGTCTACGTCACCGGCGGAATCGGCGTCGGCGGCGCCAGCATCTCCGGCGGCAAACTGCTCCGCGGCTCGGAGATCGGGCACATGAAGCTCGACCGGCTCGACCGCCCCTGCCCCTGCGGGCGGACCGGCTGCTGGGAGGTCGCCGTCGGACTCCAGGCCTTCCTCGACGCCGCCGCAGACCCCTCCGACCGGGTCCACGACCTCTCCGTCGACCTGGCCGAACGGCTCGGCGACCTGCTCGACCGCGCCGACGCCGGGGAACCGCGCACCCTCGCCGCACTCGCCACCGTCGCCGACGACCTGGCCCTCGGCCTCGGCATCCTGGCCGATGTCCTCAACCCGCCCAGAATCGTCCTCGGCGGCTACTTCGCCGTCTTCGGCCGCTACCTGGTGGACACCGCGCAGCAGATCCTCGACGACCGCAGGATCACCCCCACCGCCGCACGGGTGATCGTGACCGCATCGGCACTCGGCCTCTCCAACGCCGCGCGGGGCGGCGCGCAGCTCGCGCTCGCAGGCATCTTCCAGGACCCGTCCGACGTTCCGGTCAGGCCGGAACCGGAGGACGACGCCTCCTGATCCGTCTGACGCCCGCTCGGTCGGCGACCCCGGGCTGTGAGTACTGCGTAACCTGAACGAAGATGTTCAAATCTGCTCGCAGGTAGCATTCCTCGACCAGTTTCATGCATCTGATGTTAGGTTGATGCACGCTTCACGCCGCCGGACCCGCACACCCCGGCCCGGCGGCACTCTGTGCGCTTGCCCTCATGACGCCCAAGGCCGCCGGTACGGCGACTGCGTCTCCGGTGCGAACCCCTCTTCACCGAGTCGGGCGTCGCCGTAGCCGGATCCCGCAGCCCTGGCACAGTCCACGGCCCCACGCGGCGCCCGGCCCGGTCCCGACAGATCCTCACCCGAGCCGCACAGGGCAAGCGTTGCGACCCCAAGGGCCGGGCTGTAGCGAACCGCACCGCACAAGCCCTCGGCTCGCATCACCTCCGACCCCACCAAGGACTCCCCCATGGCACTCCGTCCCATATCGGCCCGGCCCACCGTCGGCGGCCCGGACACCCGGGCCACCGCCGCGAAGGCCTTCGTGCTGCTCGGCGCAGCCACCGCCTGCGCGCTGACCGTCGGGTCGGCCCTGCTCGCGGCGCCGGCCACCGCCGAACCCGCGCCGCAGACCGTCGACCACCGCGCCGTGGTGCTCGTCAACTTCCGCAACCTCGCGCTGGCCGATCCGCAGAAGGCCCACGACCAGGCCCTGCAGAACTTCTTCGGCGCCGGCGACTCCCTCGCCACGTACTACGCCCAGAACTCCGGGAACCGGATGAGCATCGTCCCGGCCAAGGGCGACGGCGTCTTCGGACCGTTCACCATCGACATGGACGACTCCGCCGCCTGCGACACCAAGAAGATGAACGAACTCGCCCGCCAGGCGATCCCCGACGTGGCGTTCGACCACATCTCGGTCGTCTTCCACAGCAACTTCTGCGCCGACTGGTGGGGGCTCGGCTCGATGCCCGGCCCCAACACCTGGTT
Source organism: Kitasatospora sp. NPDC057015 (assembly GCF_042673745.1). Taxonomy (NCBI): domain Bacteria; kingdom Bacillati; phylum Actinomycetota; class Actinomycetes; order Kitasatosporales; family Streptomycetaceae; genus Kitasatospora; species Kitasatospora sp. NPDC057015. The sequence goes on along the minus strand of NZ_JBHUSG010000072.1, from coordinate 32,384 downwards.
CCACGAAGGTGCCGTGGCCGACAAGGCCGCCGTCGTCCACGAGGCCGGCCACAACCTCGGGCTCGCCCACCAGGAGCGCCGGGTGTGCACGGCCGGCAGCTTCACGACCTGCACCGCGGACGGCTACAGCGACCGCACCCCGATGGGCGGAGGAGGCGAGAAGAAGGGCCTGAGCGCACCCGAACTGCTCTCCCAGAAGTGGCTCACCACCCAGCAGGTCACCACCCCCTCAGCCACCACCACCGTGCACCTCACCCCGCTGCACGCGCCCGGGGCCTCGGGAGTGCGTGCGGTCGACCTCCCGCTCGGCGCCGGCGGGGACCGCGTGGTCGTCGAGTTCCGCACAGCCGACCCCGCCACCGCGGACCGCAACATCGCCCAGGGCGTGAACGTCTACCGGGTCCCGGGAGGCCGCTACGACAAGGCGGTCATGATCAGCAACGTCAAGCACGACGACAAGACCGCCACCGGATCGTTCACCACGGCCGGCACCGAGTTCGCCGACGACTCCGCGCAGCTGTCGATCAAGGTGGCTCAGGCCACCGCCTCGGGCGCCGACGTCCGCGTTCAGCTCGGTCCGGCCGCCAGCGCCCGGCCGACCGAGAAGCCCACCACTCCGGGCCCGACCCCCACCCACGCACCGAGCACCGCGACACGGCCCTCCGACACCGCTCCGCCGGTGCCGAGCCCGTCGAACCATCAGGACCAGCCGGACGACCACGCGGTCATCGGCTCCACCGCGACAGTCGGCGGGACGCCCTCCACCACTCCCACCGGCGCCGGTTCGCTCGCCAGCACCGGCGGCAGCGGAACAGGCACCGGCATCGGCATCGGCGCCGCCCTCATCGCCGTCGGCGGCAGCGCCGTGTTCGTCCTGCGCAAGCGCCGCACGCACCGCAGGCACTGACACCGGACCACACAGGGCCCCGGACCGCTCCGCTCCCGAGCTCGGCCCACCGGAGCCGAAGGACTCTCACAGGGCCTCCCGGCCGACACGGACACACCGTCCGAACCGGCCGGGAGGCCCTGTCCGGAGATCAGCCACCGGTGGTGTCGATGCCCTTGGCCCGCATGGCGGCAGCGGCCTGCGCCTCCACCCGTTCGAGGGCGGACCGCAGGGGCGTGTGCCCGGCCAGGGCCTGGGTGAACTCCTTGCTCAACGCCTTGGAGGTCTCGTTCATGGCCGGCCCCCAGATCCAGTTCACGGGCATCTGCTGCGACCGGAAGGCTTCGGCGACCACCTGGTCGCCGAAGTAGGGCGAGGGTCGCCTCAGCGCAGGAACGCTGTCGGCGGTGACGGCGGCCGGGAAGAGTCCTGCTCGGTCGACCAGAATCTCCAGGGATCCGCGGTCACTGCTGAGCCAGTGGGCGAACTCCACCGCCTGGTGGGGAGCCGGGCAGCCCGCGGTGACGGATGTCGCCGAGCCGCCGACGAAACTCGAGGACGCCCCGCCCGAAGCCCATCGGGGAAGTGGCGCGATGGCCCACTTCCCGGCGGCCCCCGGTGCCTTCTGTTCCAGGAGGGACGCGAACCAGGCGGGCTCGGGAAGGGCGGCGATCGTCCCGTTCTCCAGATCCCGGAAGAACTCGTCGCTGAATCCGGGCTCGACCTTGGCCTGCCCCTTGTCGATCAGGGTCTGCCAGTAGCGGGTGACCGCGGTGGTGCCCGGCTCGTCGACATTGATCTTCCATGCCTTGGCCTTGACGTCGAACCAGCTGCCGCCGGCCTGTGCGGCGAGACCGGTGAACCACCACGGATCGTCGGGGGTGAAGGCGGTGAACCTCACAGCGGGGGCCGCCTTCTGGAGTCCGGCCGCATCGGTGGCGAGGCCCTCCCAGGTGGCCTCGGGTCTCAGCCCGTACCGGGCGAAGACGTCGGTGCGGTAGAACAGCGCCATCGGGGCGACGTCTACCGGGATCCCGTAGATCTCGCCGCCGACGCCGGCCTGCCACCAGGCATCGTCGTTGTAGTAGACCCGTAGGCCGAGGATGTCCTGACCGAGCGGACGCAGGACGCCTTCGACGGCGAAGCTCGCCACGGACTCGTAGCCGATCTGCGCGAGGCAGGGCGCGGTCCCGGCCTTGGCGGCCGCGAGGATCCGGTCGTAGCCCCCCTGGCTTCCCGGGGCGATCTTCTCGTAGTTGACGCGAATGTCGCGGTGCGTGGCATTGAAGCGGGCGACGGCCTCCTCGTATCCCGGCGCCCAGCCCCAGAAGGAGAGCGAGGTGGGGGGAGTGCTGCCGGTGTCCGCGGCCCCGCAGGCCGCGGTACCGGCAAGGAGGGACAGGGAGACGGCGAGGGGCAGCAGGCGGGCGGACACGGATCCGGTCAAGGGAGCGTTCCTTCGACATCGTGGGGGCGGGTTCTGAGGTGGGCCCAGCGGCACCTCCGCCGCGCTGCCTCCCGGAGGGAGGTCGGGGGCCGGCCACCGACGGCCCGAGTGGCGCCGAAGTCCCGCGGAAGGGTGCGCGGATCGCCTGAAGGCCTGAGCCAGATGCTGAATCTTGCTCGAATTTGCCCAATTGTCAACATTTTCAACCAGGAGACTGCATGGATTGCGAGCGGGATGCCGAACCTGCCTTGAGGGCGGGCCGCCGGTTCCGCCGGGACACGCCAACTGGCTCCACGGCCTTGGACCCCCGCCGGCACCCCGCCCTGGGAACGAATCAACCACCACCTCACGATCGCCCGGCAGGCCCTTGACAGTCGCGACATCCCCTGGCACCGTTTGGGCGCAGTTGTTCTAAACATCATGCTTACGAGCAACTTCTGGCAGATCCGTTGCACCGAGCGACTTCTCGGACCACCGGCCATCGCCGACGTCCGGCCCACACAGTCGGCCGACCCCTCCCCGTTCTGATCGCAGCCACCCCGCCGCCAGACCGGCAGGGGCCCAGGCAATCCTCGTGGGGTCTCGAACGGCAGTCCCAGGCCGACCGTCTCCCCCGCCGGCCCGCCCGGGACCGTCAGCACCGACCCGATCAGCCCTCCCCCCACCCACCAGCGCGTTGTCCCCCAAGGAGATCTCGTGTCATCCCCGCCGCGCAGAACCCTCGCCGCCGCCCTGACCGCCACCCTCCTCGCCCTGGGCGGCGCAGCGACCCAGCCCGCAATAGCAGCAGCCCCCGACAGTGCCAGCTACACGATCACCGTCGGTTCGCCCGTCACGTACACGCACCCGACGGACACCCCCGCCGTCCCGTACATCGACAAGGACGGCACGTTCTACTTCCAGCAATCGGCCGCCCTGTACGGCACCACCCAGGGCCGGTACTGGGACTTCTTCACCGGGACCGACTTCGACACCGCCTCCCGGTCGAGCACCATCAGCGACGCGGTGAACCCGGCCAACGCCAACGACAAGAACAACGACACGACCTGGCGGTGCAACAACAGCCCGACCGGCCTCACGTCGAGCCTCGCCGTCGGCAGCACCAGCTACTCGCAGAAGAACTTCTGCGATCTGTCGGGGATCTGGGTCGACCCGGACACCGGTGACTGGTACGGCCTGGTGCACAACGAGTTCACGCCCCAGCCCTTCAACGACGGCCTCCACTTCGATGCCATCGATCGCGCGGTCTCCACCGACCAGGGCCGCACGTGGACCATCAAGGACCACGTGATCACCTCGCCGTACAGCACGACCCGCGGGGACACCGCCGCCTTCCCCAACGAGACCTACTACTACGGCGACGGCGACCAGCGCCTGTTCGTCGACACGGCCTCCGGCTACTTCTACGCCTTCTACGGCTCGCGCGTCCTCGACAAGAGCGCGGGCTGGAAGGCCTTCCACGAGCACGTGGCCCGCGCGCCGATCTCCGGCAAGATGGCGCCCTCCAGCTGGCAGAAGTGGTACGACGGCGCCTGGTCCCAGGCCGGGGTCGGCGGCAAGGAAAGCAACATGGTGCCGGTCAGCGCCTCCAGCACCACCGGTTACACCCCGGCTGCGGGCGAGTACAACCCGGCGAACACCGGCACCTCGGACGAGCAGATCGCGGCGGGCAAGATGCCGGCCACCTCGCCGCTGTTCGTCATGGACATCACCTACAACGCGTACCTGGGCCTGTACATCGGCGAGCCCCAGGGCGTGGACCAGAGCGGGAACGCCTCCCAGCAGTACTACGCCACCGACAACCTGGCCACCCAGAAGTGGTACCCGATCGGCAACAGCGGCAGCTACCACACCGCCTCCTGGTACCGCTGGTTCCTCGACAGCGCGAACCGCACCAGCTCCACCATCGTCGGCAAGAACTTCCGCACCTACTGCGCCTTCGGCTGCGCGGGCGGCGCGTCCGGTGACTACGTGGACGTGAGCATCGGCTCGTCCGCGCCCGCCCCTGCCCTGGTCGACCCGACCAAGGCCTACCGGATCTCCAGCGGCAACGGCCAGATCCTCTCCCAGGTCTCCGGCAGCTCCGCCACCACCTCGGTGGCCACGGCCACCACCTCCGCACTGCAGTCCTGGGTGTTCACCACCAACGGCGACGGCTCCTACCGGATCACCAACGCCTCGACCGGGAAGCTGCTCGGCGTCGACGCCTCGTCGACCGCGGGCCGTGCCTGGGGTGCCAAGCCGATCGTCACCGCTGCCGGTGCGAGCGGCCCCGCCACCGGGCAGCAGTGGTTCGTCATCCCCGGAACCTCCGCGAGCAACGGGTCCGCCTCCGGTACCTACCGCCTGGTGAACCGTTACAGCGGCCTGGTGATCGGACTGTCCACGGACACCGCCCGGCCCGCGGAGACCACGCCGACCCGCACCTGGACCAACGCGACGACCAGCTCGGTCGGCGGGACCCGCGGAGCGGCCGAGCAGACCCTGACCCTCACCCAGACCGGCACGGCGCCCGCGATCATCACGGTCAACGACCCCGGTACCCCGTCCACCAAGGTCAACACCGCCACGTCGCTCCAGATCACCGCCGCCAGCACCTCCGGCGGCACTCTGTCCTACAGTGCGAGCGGTCTGCCGGCCGGCCTGACGATCAACGCCACGACCGGCCTGATCACCGGTACCCCCACCACCGCCGGCGCCTCGAACGTCACCGTCACCGCCACCGCCGGAACCACCTCCGGCAGCACCACCTTCACCTGGACCGTCACCGCAGCACTCGACGGCACCCACACCGTCGTTGCCTCCGGCAAGGCCCTCGACAACCCCGGGCACTCCACCAGCAACGGCACCCAGCTCATCACCTACACCCCCGGCACCGGCACCAACCAGAAGTGGGTCTTCACCCAGCAGACCGACGGCACCTACCGCATCGCCAACGCCGAATCCGGCCTCTGCATGGACGTCAACGGCGGATCCACCACCGCCGGCACCGCCATCATCCAGTGGACCTGCACCACCGGCACCAACCAGCGCTGGACCGTAACCCCCGCCACCAGCGGCGGCTACAAAATCGCCTCCAAGAGCAGCGGACTCCTCCTCACCACCGCCTCCACCACCAACGGAGCCCTCGTCACCCAGCAGGCGGACACCGACACCGCACTCCAGCGCTGGACCATCAACTAACCACCACCCCGAAGGCGTAGGACCGAGCCTCTCGACACCCATCGCCCCGGCCCCGGACGCGGACTTCCACCGCGCCCGGGGCCGGGTCTCGTCCGGCGCCGGGGCTCGTCCGGGGCCGGGGGCACCGATCCGGACCTCGGGAACTCGGGATCGCCCAGCCGTGGGTTCACGCCCCGCTCGGCACCGCCGACCAGCACCACCGAACCACCCGTGCCACCCCCGCAACCGCCTTCGCCATCGGCAACCCTGACGACGCCGACCCCCGCCACCAGGTCCCCGGCGCCCACAGCGACACCCACACCGACCGGCCTGTCGGCCGACGAGTCGAAGCTGCCGGCCCTGCTCAACGAACGGCGCCGCGCGCTCGGGCTGGCCGAGGTACGCCCCAGGGACACCGACATCCAGCAGGCCCGCACCTGCAGCCGGACAAGCCTGGCGAACAGGACCACGGCCACCTGCGGCCACGAAGTCCTCTTCAAGGGCGGCAAAGGCACCACCCCGGAACAGATCACGACCACCTGGCCAACAACCCCGGCAGCAAGCAGGCCCTCACCTACGCGACATCCCGCAGCGCAGGCCCGGCCATCCTCGTCGACAGCAAAAGCTCCCTCGTCGCCGCGCTCATCATCGACTACTGACCGACCCCGTCACCATCCACAGCGCCAAGACCGAGTACGGGATCGATCTGGTCAGACCGGTCCGGCTCGCACCCCGGACACGGGCCTCTTCCTGACCTCCGTCCCAACTCTCGTCGGGGCAGACACTGCGAAGTAGCTGGTCCGGGTGCCGACTCGTGCTGTGCCGGGTGCGGTGGGCTCCGATACGGACGAGGTCGCGGGCCGCACCGGTGAGTTGATGCCGGAGGCAGCGGTCGCCACAGTACGACGCCCTTCGGGTTCGACACCTGGGCACTGTGCCTCGACTGGCAGTCAGCTGTCTTTTTCGGGGGCGACTTGGACTTCTCGGCTCAGTCCTTCTGGGCATGTGCACGGCACGCTAGCCTCGGTCACCACAATCGGGATCCCCACATCCGCCGGGTGCAGCGCAACACTCGATGCCCCGCGCCTTCCCGCGTCCTGCCGCACTCGGCCGCCGGCTCCCCGCAGGCACCACATCGTTCTCCCCCAGCCGTAGGAGGCACTTCCTTGCGTACCCCCAGCGCAACAGTCCGCCGCGTCGCCGTCGCCGGCAGCGCAGCCCTCGCACTCTCGGGCCTCGTGTCGGTCTCCCCCGCCGACGCGACCACCACCCCGGCACCGCACGTCTATTCCAAGAACGGCACCTCCTGGGTCAGGGCCTGCGACACCCTCGCCAAGGGCGACACCGTGGCCTGCAACGCCCTGCGGGTGATCACCCCCGCGCAGCCCGCCCAGCAGCTCGACAGCGCCGCGGCCGCCACCCACCCCGGCCTCACCCCGAGCGACCTGCTCAGCGCGTACAACCTCCCCACCGACGGGGGTGAGGGAATGACCATCGCCATCGTGGACGCCTACGACTCCCCGACCGCCGAGTCCGACCTGGCCGTCTACCGCGACTACTACGGGCTGCCCGCCTGCACCACGGTCAACGGCTGCCTCAGCAAGATCAGTCAGACCGGCAGCACCACCGACCTGCCGGCCTACAACATCCAGTGGGCCGACGAGATATCGCTCGACCTCGAAATGGTCTCGGCCATCGCCCCCAAGGCGAAGATCATTCTGGTCGAGGCCAAAACCGCCAACCTGGCCGACCTCGGCACCGCCGTGAACAAGGCGGTCAGCCTGGGCGCCAAGTTCGTCTCCAACAGCTACATCGCCCCGGAGTCGTCCTCCGACAGCACCTACGACGCCGAGTACTTCAACCACCCGGGCGTCGCGATCACCGCGTCGTCCGGCGACAGCGGGTACCGCACCGGGTACCCGGCGACCTCCCAGTACGTCACCGCGGTCGGCGGTACCGCGCTCAAGAAGGACACCAGCGCCCGTGGCTGGTCCGAGACCGTCTGGTCCACCAGCTCGACCATTGGCGCCGGCTCTGGCTGCTCGACGTACAGTGCCAAGCCCAGCTGGCAGAAGGACACCGGCTGCTCCAAGCGCACCGTCTCGGACGTCTCCGCGGTCGGCGACCCCGCCACCGGCGTCGCGATCTACCAGACCTACGGCAACGCAATCGGCTGGACGCGATACGGCGGCACCAGCACGTCGGCGCCTATCATCGCGGCCGTCTACGCACTGGCCGGCACCCCGCCCGAGGCCTCCGTCCCGGCGTCCTTCCCGTACGCGCACACCAGCTCGCTCAACGACGTGACCAGCGGCTCGACCGGTACCTGCACGCCGACCTACCTGTGCACGGCCGCCATCGGGTACGACGGCCCGACCGGCCTCGGCACCCCCAACGGAACGGCGGCCTTCAAGAGCACCCCCGACACCTCGCTCAACGGACCCCACACGCTCGTCACCTCCGGCAAGGCCCTCGACGACCCCAACCACTCCACCGCCACGGGCACCCAGCTCATCACCTACAGCCCCAACGGGGGACCCAACCAGAAGTGGGTCTTCACCCAGCAGACGGACAGCTCCTACCAGATCGTCAACGGCGAGTCGAAGCTGTGCATGGACGTCAGCGGTAGTTCGACCACCGCCGGCGCCAAGGTGATCCAGTCGACCTGCACCGGCACCACCTCCCAGCGCTGGACCGTCGCACCCGCCAGCAGCGGTGGGTACAAGATCGCCTCCAAGAACGGCGGACTCCTGCTGACCACCGCCTCCACCGCCAACGGGGCCCTCGCCACCCAGCAGGCCGACACCGACTCCGCCCTGCAGCGCTGGACGATCGGCTGACACCCGGCGGACCACGGATCACGGCACTCGCGTCCTGACGGCCGGTCCGCCCGGCACTCCTCACAGGCGTCGGCGGCCGACCCGCGCGAGTGACGGTCCAGCCGGGCCGGACAGGGCCTCCTGAACACCTCACGGGTACGAACCCGTACGAGCGACGGGAGGCCCTGTCGTCAACGGTGCGCTGCGGAACATCGCGGAACCAGAGGAAGGTCCGCTTGGTCGACGACAGCGCGCCATTGATCACGCTGGATTGGAGGGGTGTAAACGGAGTGCGGTACCAGACCTGGATGCGCTACTTCAGCGCAGCTGACGTGCACTGGAAGCTCGGGCTGGTCTGCCTCGGGGTCGGCCTGCAACGCGGACCGCTACCCGCCGTCGGGCCGCGCACCCTGGATCACCATGTGGCCGTCGTCATCTCCTCGGGGCGGGGATGGTTCTCCAGCAACGGCGGCCCCCGCCACCAGGTGCTCGGCCCGGCGCTGCTCTGGCTGCGTCCCGGCGTCGAACACCACTACGCACCGAACCCGGAGACCGGCTGGGTGGAGTCGTTCGTGGGCTTCTCCGGTTCGGCCGTCGCCGCGTACGCGGAGCTGGGGCTGTTCTCACCTGACGATGCACCGGTTCCGCTCAGCGCCACCGGCCGGATCAACGACGCCGTCAGCCGCATCGTCCGAGCCGCCCGCGGCGCCAGTCCGTTGTTCCAGGTCGAAGCGTCCGCCGCCGTGCATGACGTGCTCATCGCCCTCTGGCATGCACGAACGGACGTCACGCACGAAGGTGATCCACTGCTGAGGAGCCTCGCCCGAAACGCACTGCTTCCCATCAGCGTCGAGGACCACGCCGCGCGTTGCGGCATCGCCCTGCCGGTCCTGCGGGATGTGGTGCGTCGCAGCACAGGCGTCAGCCTGAAGGAGTACCTGATCACGGTCCGACTCGACGTCGCCAAGGAGCTCCTGGCGACCACCGAACTACCGGTCCACGGCGTCGCCGCCCGTGTGGGCCACACTGACGCCGCCTACTTCAGTCGCATGTTCACCAAACGCGTCGGAGTCTCTCCGGTCCGGTTCCGCAAGGAGCAGCGCCGAACCGTGCCCGGCGGCTGGAGCGAGTCCGTGCCGAAGCCGGACAACCCGCCCATGGTGGACACCGACCGTTCCCCGGCACTCCACCGCTCGCGGCTGCCGACTGCCTCCGCCCGCGCCCCGGTCGCCCAGGAGGAGGACACCGGCTCCGCCCGGCAGCAGCGCTGGACCATCAACTGACCGTCCACCCGAAAGAGAGCGGAGCTGACCGGTCCGACCGGCGGGGCCCGCGCGGATACGAAGCCTCGTACCCGAAAATCCTCGGGCCGGGCAAGGAGAGAATCGATGGGTGCACACGACCGGTGGACCAGACTGCTGGACGTCCTCGGCGAAAGGGGCAGCCTGGACATCGCCGAGGCCGCCGAGCTGCTGGACTGTTCCACTACGACCATCCGCCGGGACCTGGACGCTCTGGCCCGGCAGATGCTCCTGACCCGAACGCACGGAGGCGCGGCGCTCAGTGCCGTCACCCACGCCCTGCCGCTGAGCTACCGGACGGCCCGCCGGGCGGGCGAGAAACAGCGCATCGCCAAGGCCGCGGCCGATCTGATTCCGCGCGGCTCGACCGTCGGGATCAACGGCGGCAGCACGACGTCCGAGGTGGCCCGCGAACTGTCGGTCCGATCCGGCCTCGCCGATGAACCAGGGGCCCCGGCACTGACCGTCGTCACCAACGCGATCAACATCGCCGTCGAACTCGCGATCCGCCCGCAGATCAAACTCGTGGTCACCGGCGGGATCGCCAGGAGCAACTCCTACGAGCTGATCGGCCCTCTCGCGGCACTCTCACTCCGCGGACTCTCACTCGACTACGCGGTACTGGGTGTCGATGGCGTGCACCCACACTCCGGCACGACGACGCACGACCAAGGAGAGGCCGCCGCCAACCGTGCGCTGGCCGAGTGCGCCGCGACGGTGATCGTCGTGGCCGACTCCTCGAAGCTGGGCGGACAGGCGTTCGCCCAGGTCTGCCCGACAAGTTCGGTGTCGGTCCTGGTGACGGACTCCGACGCACCGAACGAAATCACCGAGCAGTTCGTGTCCCGGAACATCAGCGTCCTCCGTGTGTGACAGGTCTGCGCATCGAGGCCGGCAGCAGAACGAGGCGCCCCCGTCGGGGCAGGTGACCGGCACACCGCGGATGTTCACGGCGGGGTGATCGCGCCGCGGTCTGCGCAGGACTCGGCGGACGGAGCGCGGAAAGTCCAAGTTCTCGTCAGGATTCTTCAATGGACCGTGCCGTCGCGGTCTCGCATGATGACTGTCACTCACATGAGTGATTCCGCGAGAGCTGCGACGGTCGACCTCCGGTCCCCGATGCGGCGGCCGACGGGCCCGTCAAGCACTCGCACAGGCAGGCGATCCCGCAGGACGGACTCGCGCTGCACCGCCCTCCGGCCGATGGGCCGGGACGGAGGAGAGGTCCTCTCGCCGGCCTCCAGGACACAGCCGACCTCACGGCCGACCCGCAACGGCGCGCGGGCAGGACCTGCGAGGCGGGCGGCCGCGACCGGCCGGATGCCAGGTGGCGCCGGTTCACGGAAGCCGACTCGGGCGGACCGTCAAGAAGAAGGAGTTCACCGATGCCAGTTCCTCTCACTAGAAGGCTCGCCGCCGCGGCCGTCACCACGGCTCTGGCGGCGGCCGGCAGCATGGCGGCCGCGCCGGCCACCACCGCGGCCGCGGCCACACCCGGCTACACGGTGACCGTCGGAACGACCGGCTCCTACGGGCACCCGACCGACACCCCGGCCAGCACCTACGTCGACAAGGACGGGACGTTCTACTTCCAGCAGTCCGCGGCGCTGTACGGCACGAACGAGGTCCGTTACTGGGACTTCTTCACCGGCACGAACCTGGAAACCGCCACCCGCTCGACCGCGATCAGCAACGCCGTCAACCCGGCCAACGCGAACGACAAGAACAACGACACCACCTGGCGGTGCAACAACAGTCCCACCGGTCTGACCTCGTCAGCGGCCCCGGCGGGCTCGGGCTACTCGCAGAAGAACTACTGCGATCTGTCCGGCGTCTGGGTCGATCCGGACACCGGCGACTGGTACGGCCTGGTCCACAACGAGTTCACTCCGCAGCCGTTCGGCGACGGTCTCCACTTCGACGCCATCGACTACGCGGTCTCCAAGGACCAGGGCAGGACCTGGACCATCAAGGACAAGGTCATCACCTCCCCGTACAGCACCACGCGGAACGACACCACCGCCTTCCCCAACAAGACCTACTACTACGGCGACGGTGACCAGCGCCTCCTGGTGGACACCGCCTCGGGGTACTTCTACGTCTACTACGGCTCGCGCCTCGTGGACAAGTCCGGCGGGTGGAAGGCGTTCCACGAGCACGTGGCGCGGGCTCCGATCGCGGGCAAGATGGCGCCGGGAACCTGGCAGAAGTGGTACGACGGCGCCTGGTCGCAGCCCGGTGCGGGAGGCAAGGAGAGCAACCTGGTGCCGGTCACCGGCACAGGCGACACCGGCTACACCCCCACGGCGTCCGAGTACAGCCCGGCGAGCACGGGTACCGTCACCGAGCAGGTCACGGCCGGCAAGGCCCCGGCCACCTCCCCGCTGTTCGTGATGGACGTGACCTACAACGCCTATCTCGGGCTGTACATCGGCGAGCCGCAGCAGGTCGACCAGAGCGGCAACGCCCCGCGGCAGTTCTACGCCACCGCCGACCTCTCCACGCAGAAGTGGACCCTGATCGGCGACACCGGCAGCTACCACGACGCCTCGTGGTACCGCTGGTTCCTCGACGGTGCGAACAAGACCAGTTCCAGCATCGTCGGCAAGAGCTTCCGGGCGTACTGCTCGATCGCCTGCGCGAGCTCCTCGGGCGAGTACGCCAACATCACCATCGACTCCTCCACGCCCGCCGCGGCGCCCTTCGACCCGGCCAAGACCTACAAGATCGCCAACGGATCCGGCCGAGTCCTCGCCCAGACCTCCGGCGGCTCGACGACCACGTCACTGGCCGCCGGAACCGGATCGACCCTGGAGGCGTGGTCGTTCACCTCCAACGGCGACGGCTCCTACCGGATCACCAACTCCTCCTCCGGCCAACTCCTGGGTGTCGACTCCTCGGCGACCTCGGGCCGGGCCTGGACGGCCAAGCCGACCGTCACCGCGCCCGGAACGGGCGGGCCCACCGTCGGGCAGCAGTGGTTCGTCATCGCCAACGGGTCCGCAGCGGGCGTCAAGGACGGCACGTACCGGCTGGTCAACCGCTACAGCGGCCTGGTGATCGGCCTGTCCTCGGACACCACCCGGCTCACCGAGACCACGCCCGCCCGCTACTGGACCAACAGCACGGGCAACTCCGTCGGCGGAACCCGCGCCTCGGTCGACCAGACCCTCACCGTGACCGCGACCGGGACGGCCGCCGAGACCGTTCTGGTCACCAACCCCGGCGCCCGGACCGGCACCGTCGGCACCGCGGCCTCCGTCCAGGTCGGTGCCACCGACTCGCTGGGCAAGACCCTGACGTTCTCCGCCTCCGGCCTGCCCGCCGGGCTGTCGGTCAACTCCTCCGGCCTGATCTCCGGCACGCCGACCACAGCCGGCACCTCGACCGTGACGGTCGCCGCCTCCTCCGGCACGGCCGCCGGCTCGACCACCTTCAGCTGGACCGTCAACCCGGCCGGCACCGACCTCACCGGGACACACACCGTCGTGACGGGCGGCAAGGCACTGGACGACCCGAACCACAGCACGGCCGCCGGCACCCAGCTCATCACCTGGACCGCCAACGGCGGAACGAACCAGAACTGGCAGTTCACCCGCCAGCCGGACGGCTCCTACCAGCTCGTCAACGGTCTGTCCGGTCTGTGCGCCGACGTCAGCGGCGGCTCCACCACCGCGGGCGCCCCCGTCGTCCAGTGGACCTGCACCGGCGGCACCAACCAGCACTGGATCCTGACCAAGCAGACGAGCGGAGCGTACACCGTCACGTCCGTCAAGAGCGGACTGCTGCTCACCACCGCCTCCACGTCCGACAACGCACCGGTGACCCAGCAGGCGAACACCGGCTCCGCCACCCAGCAGTGGACGATCCAGTGAGCACGGTGACCTGACCGCTCACCCGGCATGACGCGTGGGGGCCGCCTCCCCGAGGCGGCTCCCACGTCGACCGACGCCCCGTAGAACACACTCCGTTGCTTCCCCAGGAGAACACGTCATGGCCGCCATGAACCGCAGGAAGTTCCTCCAGATCGCCGGCGGAACGGCCGCCGCGTCCGCACTGTCCGCCGGAATCGCGCGGGCGGCGGCGATCCCGGCCGCGACCCGGACGGGCACCTTGCAGGACGTCGAGCACGTTGTGGTGCTGATGCAGGAGAACCGCTCGTTCGACCACTACTTCGGCGCACTGAAGGGTGTGCGGGGGTTCGGCGACCCCCGACCGGTGACGCTCCCGAGCGGCAAATCGGTGTGGAACCAGGCGAACAGTGCCGGAACGGTGACGCTGCCCTTCCGTCCCGACGCCGACAACCTGGGCCTCCAGTTCATCCAGGACCTCGACCACAGCTGGTCCGGCACCCACAGCGCCTGGAACGGCGGCAAGTGGAACAACTGGATCCCCGCCAAGGGCGCCGCCACCATGGCCTACCTCACCCGGGACGACATCCCCTACCACTACGCCCTGGCCGACGCGTTCACCGTCTGCGACGCGTACCACTGCTCGCTGATGAGTGCCACCGACCCCAACCGCTACTACCTGTACACCGGTTACACCGGCAACGACGGCACGGGCGGCGGCCCGGTCCTCGGCAACGAGGAGAGCGGCTACAGCTGGAAGACCTTCCCCGAGATCCTCCAGGCGGGCGGCATCTCCTGGAAGATCTACCAGGACATCGGCACCGGCCTGGACGGCGCGGGCAGGTGGGGCTGGACCGGCGACCCCTTCATCGGCAACTACGGCGACAACTCCCTGCTCTACTTCAACCAGTACCGCACCGCCAAGCCCGGCGACGCGCTGTACGACAAGGCCCGGACCGGGACGAACGTGCACGGCGGCGACGGCTACTTCGACCGTCTCAAGGCCGACGTGACCGCCGGCACCCTCCCCCAGGTCTCGTGGATCGCCGCTCCCGAGGCGTTCTGCGAACACCCCAGCTGGCCCGCCAACTACGGTGCCTGGTACATCTCCCAGGTCCTCGACGCGCTGACCTCCAACCCGGACGTCTGGGCGAAGACCGTCCTGCTGATCACCTACGACGAGAACGACGGCTTCTTCGACCACGTCGTAGCGCCCTACCCGCCCGCCTCCGCCGCCCAGGGCCTGTCCACCGCGCCCGTCACGGGTGAGATATTCGCCGGCAACAGCAGCTACGCCACGGGCCAGTACGGCCTCGGCCCCCGGGTGCCGATGCTGGCCGTCTCGCCGTGGAGCACCGGCGGCTGGGTGTGCTCGCAGACCTTCGACCACACCTCGATCATCCAGTTCATCGAGAAGCGGTTCGGCGTCACCAACCCCAACGTCTCCCCCTGGCGGCGCGCCGTCTGCGGAGACCTCACCGCCGCCTTCGACTTCACCACGTCGGCCGGCCCGGCCCCAGCCCTGCCCAGCACCGCCGGCTACCTCCCGCCCGACCACAACGCCCACACCACCTACTACCCCAAGCCACCCGCCACCGGTTCCCTCCCCAAGCAGGAACGCGGCCTGCGCAACGCCCGTCCACTCCCCTACAACCTCGCCGTCGACACCAAGGTGGTGAGCGGGCGCATGCAGTTCACCTTCACCAACCTCGGCACCGCCGGCGCCGCGTTCCACGTCACCGCCGCCCACCGCACCGACGGCCCCTGGCCCTACACCGTCGAGGCCGGCAAGGCGCTGACCGACACCTGGTCACTGCCCGCCGCCACCGCGACGTACGACTTCACCACCTACGGCCCCCACGGCTTCCTGCGCCGCCTGGCCGGCACCGTCGGCAAGGTCGGCCCCGAAGTCACCGCCCGCCACGATCCCGCCACCGGGCACGTCACCCTCACCTTCAGCAACCCCGGCACCGCCGCGGTCACCTTCACCGCCACCGACTCCTACGACGCCACCCACAGCTACAGCTACGCCCTCGCCGCCGGCACCACCAAGACTGTCCCCAACTGGGGCGTCGCCTCCGCCAACCGCTGGTACGACATCACCGTCACCAGCAGCACCGACACCGCCTACGTCCGCCGCGTGGCCGGGCACGTCGAGACGGGCGCCGCCAGCACCAGCGACCCCGCCACGGCCACCGTCTGAACTCCACGAGACAGAACGGTCCTCGTGAATCCCCCGGCCACGGGGGCAGTGCGGGAGACAGCCACCACAACGTCACGGGCCGTGGCCGGACCACGGAAGTACGTGGTCCGGCCCCGCCCGGCGGCCCCCACCCGGACCACGGGCGCCGCCGGAATCCCCCCCCGGCCCCACCAGTCCGACACCCGCCAGCCCGCGGCT
>NZ_JBHUSG010000072.1:0-16507 GCF_042673745.1 Kitasatospora sp. NPDC057015 | reverse complement strand
AGCCGCCCCCCCCCGCGGGGGGGGGGGTCCCCCCCCCCCCCACCCCCCGCGCGCGGCCGCGCCCCCCCCCGCCGCCCCGCCCCCCCCCCCCCCCGCCCGGCGGCACCCACCGGTACGACGGTCGCAGCCGGAATCCCCCACGGTCCGCACCTGTCCGAATCCGTCCAGGCCGCGGATCGCGGCCTCCCCCACCATGGAGTGCCAAATGCAGCAATCCTCCCGAACGGCAACATCCGCACACGCGCTGATAGCCGCGATCGCGGTGGTCGCCGTCACCATGCCCGCCGGAATCGCGACGGCGAGCCCGTCGGGCAACGGCGACCCCACCGCGGCCGCCGGCTCCCCGGCCGGACCGCGATCGGGCGCGTTGCCCGCCCCGCTGACCCCGGCCCAGCAGCAGTCCCTGGTCGCCGACGCGCAGTCGAAGGCCGACGCCACCGCGTCCGCGCTGAAGCTGGGGCCCCAGGAGCGGTTGGTCGTCAAGTCCGTCATCAAGAACGCCGACGGCACCGTCCACACCCGGTACGACCGCACGCTCGCGGGACTCCCGGTTCTCGGCGGTGACCTGATCGTGCATCAGAACTCCGCCGGCGTGACCACCGGAGTCGACCGGGCCACCGCGGCCGAACTCGTCGTGCCCACCACGGCGGCCGCCACGAGCACCGACTCCGCGATGTCGTACGCACTCGGCCGGGCGAGGGAAGCGGGCGGAGCCGCACCTGCCGCCACCGGCGTGCCCCGCAAGGTCGTCTGGGCGGCCGGCGGAACACCGGTCCTCGCCTGGGAATCGGTGATCGGCGGCGTCCAGGACGACGGGACTCCCAACGAGCTGCACGTCGTCACCGATGCCGCCACCGGCGAGACTCTCTCCGAGTACCAGGGCATCCACGCCGGCACCGGCCACAGCCAGTACAGCGGCCAGGTAAGCATCGGCACCACCAAGTCCGGCACCACGTACTCGATGACCGACAGCGGCCACGGCGGCCACAAGACGTACGACGCGAACCATGCGGACATCGAGAGCGGCACCCTGTTCACCGACGCCGACGACGACTGGGGCGACGGCACCACCGGCTCGATCGCCACGGCCGCCGTGGACGCGGCCTACGGAGCCCAGACGACTTGGGACTTCTACAAGAACGTCCTCGGCCGCAACGGCATCCGGGGCGACGGCGTGGCCGCGAACTCCGTGGTCCACCACGGCGACCAGTACATCAACGCCCACTGGAGCGGCGCCTGCTTCTGCGCGGTCTACGGCGACGGCCGGGACAACAAGCACCCCCTGACCCAGCTGGACGTGGCCGGGCACGAGATGAGCCACGGCCTCACCGCCGCCACCGCCGGCCTCCAGTACGCCGGTGAGACCGGCGGCCTCAACGAGGCCACCTCAGACATCTTCGGCACCGGCGTGGAGTTCTATGCCAACAACGCCGCCGATCCGGGCGACTACCTCGTCAACGACCGGATCGACCTCAACGGCGATGGCACTCCGGACCGGTACATGGACAGGCCCAGCCGGGACGGCGACTCGGCGGACTACTGGCGCGCAGGCCTCGGGAACCTCGACGTCCACTACTCCTCCGGGCCGGCCAACCACTTCTTCTACCTGCTCTCCGAGGGCAGCGGCGCCAAGACCGTCAACGGGGTGAACTACGACAGCCCGACCATCGACGGCGTGGCGGTGCCGGGCATCGGCCGCGAGAACGCCCTCAAGCTCTGGTACAAGGCCCTGACCGAACGCTTCACGTCCACCACCGACTACAAGGCGGCGCGCACTCAATCACTGCTGGCCGCGGCGGACCTGTGGGGCGCCGGCAGCGCCACCTACAAGACGGTGGCCGCCGCCTGGACGGCGGTCGGTGTCAGCCCCGTGACGGTCACCAACCCCGGCAACCGGTCCAGCAAGGTCAACACCGCCGTCAGCCTGCAGATCCAGGCGAACGCCGGCGGTGCCGGCACCCTGTCCTACAGTGCGAGCGGCCTGCCGGCCGGCCTGACGATCAACGCCGCCACCGGCCTGATCACCGGCACCCCGACCGCGACCGGCACCTCCAACGTCACCGTCACCGCCACCGCCGGAACCACCACCGGCAGCACCACCTTCACCTGGACCGTCACCGCAGCACTCGACGGCACCCACACCCTCACCGCCTCCGGCAAGGCCCTCGACAACCCCAACCACTCCACCACCCCCGGCACCCAGCTCATCACCTACACCCCCGGCACCGGCACCAACCAGAAGTGGGTCCTCACCCAGCAGACCGACGGCACCTACCGCATCGCCAACGCCGAATCCGGCCTCTGCATGGACGTCAACGGCGGATCCACCACCGCCGGCACCGCCATCATCCAGTGGACCTGCACCACCGGCACCAACCAGCGCTGGACCGTAACCCCCGCCACCAGCGGCGGCTACAAAATCGCCTCCAAGAGCAGCGGACTCCTCCTCACCACCGCCTCCACCACCAACGGAGCCCTCGTCACCCAGCAGGCGGACACCGACACCGCACTCCAGCGCTGGACCATCAACTAACCACCGCTCGAACGCGACAGGGCCTCCCGGCCGGCACGGACACCACCGTCCGGACCGACCGGGAGGCCCTGTCCCTTGCCCACAGCACCTGCTCGCATCCCCGGGGCCTTTCGACCTCGTCCGGGGCCCCAGTCTGTGCCCTGACGGTCACCGGCGCCTCGCCTCCGTGCTCCCTCCAGGCCGGCGGACAGACCAGCCCTGGCTTCCCCCGGTCTGGCGTCAAACTCCCGACGACGCTCTGCAGATGCGAGTTCGACAACAGACCCCGGCTCCCGCCGGGTGGCGATCTCCGCTTGAACGGCAGGCGGCCGGGGTGTGGTGGGCAGTGTGAAGAACTGCCCACCACACCCCGGCCGTTGTCAGCGGTCAGGGAGTTTGCTTCCTCACGTCGGAGCCGTCACCGGCCCGCAAGGATTTCGCATGGGGCGCGAGGAATCGTCCCGCGCGCCCCGCTGCCACTGCCGAGCCTCGTTCTGGTTCTCATCCGATCGAGAGGACCGACCTGGCCAATCGTCCTGCCGGAAGGTCACTCGACCTTGGTGAAGGTCCAGACCTGGTTCGCCGCACCGGTGTTGGACTGCTGCGTCATGAGTGCGCTGTTCGAAGCACTCGCCTCCGTGACCGCCATACCGCTGCTGGCGGAGACAAGCGCCCAGCCGCTATCGGAGGCGAAAGGCTTCCACCGCTGGTTGGTGCCGCCTGTGCAGGTCCACTGGATGATCGCGGCCCCGGCTGTGGCCGAGCCGCCCGAAACGTCCATGCACAGACTGGAGTACTTGTTCTTCAACTGCCACGTGCCGTCGGAGTTCGCCGTGGCGGTCCACTGCTGATTGGTGCCGGTGTTCAGGGCCCATCCGATCAACTGCGTACCGCTGGTCGTCGAGTGGCCCGGATCATCGATCGCCTGACCCGAGTCGGAGATCGTATAGACGCCACCGTCGACGATCGGCGAAGGAGGCGGGGGCGGTACCGTGCCGTTCGGCGTCACCCGGTACATCACCGTGGCGTGGCTCGCGACGGTGGCGCTGATGGCGCCGGTGGCCGTCGAGGTGCCCTTGCTCCACAGATGCTTGAGCGAGTAGCTGGCCACCCCGCCGATACCGAGGGCCGAGGCTGTCGTGCTGATCGTGGCACTGGCGCTGTTCTTGTTGGTGAGCGTCACGGCCACATCACCGTTCGCCAGCGGCTTGCGCATCACGAGCAGGCCGCCGGAGTCGCTGACGACCGTCCCCTGTACGCCCTTCGAGTCCTGGTCCACCGCGATCACATCGGCGTTGCTCAGGATCGCCTTGGTGGCAGCGCTCTGCGTGCTGACGTCATGTCCCATGACGAGCGGCGCGGCCACCACGGCCCAGAGACCGAAGTGCGTACGGTCCTCGGCGTCGGTCATGCCGCCGTTGCCCACCTCCAGTATGTCCGGGCCGTTCCATCCGCCAGGCCCGGCGGCGGCGTGCCCCGTGTCATGGCCGAAGTTGTACATGATTCTGCTCCAGGAGTCATTGATGTCCGTGGAGATGCGCCACTGATTGGACGTACTCGCGGCCCACGACGTGAAGTCCAGCGCGGAGCAGCAGGCCGAGAGCATGTACAGGATCGGGCGGTTGGTCGCGGCGAGTGCGTTGCTCATCCTCGGGAAGAGCACCTGCGCGAGCTGCTTCTCGGTGTAGCCGGGGTAGTCGGCTGTCAGCAGGGCCGCGGCCGGCCGCCAGTACTGCTCTCTTGGACGGCGAAGCCTCGGTTCTCCTTCCAAGGAACGAAACGGGACGGGACGCTCGCGCATGGCTAGGTCCTCGCGTCGACCCGACGCCGTCGTCCGCGGGACGCCTCCTGCGGCCGGGGGCTGCCGATCGACGTACCACAGCCGACGTGCGGCCCTGGGCGGGCCGCACGTCGGCTGGTGCGGTCTGCCGGTTACACGGCACCGATGTTGAGTTCGGCGACGGCGGACCAGTTGGCGTTGCCGCTGACCTCGCTGGTGGCCACGAGGCGGACGTAGCGGGCGGTGACGGCGTTGAAGGTGGCGTTCTGTTCGGCAGTGGTGTTGGCGAAGGTGCCGGTGGCCACCGCGGTGCCCCAGGTGGTGCCGTCGGTGGAGGTGTAGACCTGGTAGTCCTTGATCCGACCGTTGGGGGTGTTGGGCCTGGGCAGGTAGTACAGGTCGCTGACGGAGTAGTTCTTGCCGAGGTCGAGCTGGATCTCGTGGGGCAGCGGTGCGGCAGTGCCGGACCACTTCGTCACCCAAGCCGTGGCGGGGTTGCCGTCCAGGACGTTGGCGCCGGCGCCGTTCTCCGCCGCCGTCTCCGCGCTGTCCGCGTACTTCACCGACATCGACGACTGCGGGATGCGCTGGGGAGGGACGACCCCGACGTTGAGTTCGGCGATCGAGGTCCAGGCGTTGCCGTTGACCTCGCTGGTGGCCACGAGGCGGACGTAGCGGGCGGTGACGGCGCTGAAGGTGACCTTCTGTTCGGCGGTGGTGTTGGCGAAGGCGCCGGTGGCCACCGCGGCGCCCCAGGTGGTGCCGTCGGTGGAGGTGTACACCGTGTAGTTCTTGATCCGGCCGTTGGCGCTGTTCTGCCGGGGGAGGTAGTACAGGTCGGTGACGGACCGGTTCTTGCCGAGGTCAAGCTGGATCTCGTGGGGCATCGGCGCCGCCGTGCCGGACCACTTGGTGTGCCAGTAGGTGGCCGTGTTGCCGTCCAGGACGTTACTGCCGGGGGCGGTCTCCGACGTCGTCTCCGCACTGTCGACGTACTTCACCGTCATCGACGACTGCGCCAGACGCGTGCTCGCGGCGGTGCGGGGCGGGGGGTTGAGGGTGATTGAACCGCCGGACGCCAGGGTGATCGCCTGGGTCCAGGCCCCGAACTTGACCGTGGTCGCCGTGCCGCCGGTGCTGGTGATCTTGGCGGAACTGACCTGGCTGCCGGCCCAGGTGAGGTCGACGGTGAACCCGCCGCGGACCGGTATGCCGGTGATCTTGCCGTCGGCCCAGGCCGCGGGCAGCGCGGGGAGGAGCTCGATCTGGCCGAGGCGCGAGTAGAGGAGCATCTCGATCATGGCGGACGGCGTGCCGAGGTTCGCGTCGATCTGGAACGTCGCCCGGCTGCCGAAGCTGTACATGTCGAAGAAGTTGGGCGCTGTTCCGTTGCTGAAGCTGATCGACGGTGCCATGACCCTGAGGACGGCCTTGTAGGCGTTGCCGGCGTCCTTGAGACGGGCCCAGCACAGAGCGCGCCAGGCCATCGCCCAGCCGAAGTTGTCCATCCCCCGAGCGGTGAGGAGATTGGTGACCCCGGTGAGGAGGGCGGCCGGGCTGCCGTCGGCGGTGATGCGGTCGCCCGGGAACAGGCCGATCAGCGGTGACAGGTGGCGGTGGGTGGTTTCTGTGTTGCCGGGGCTGTCCGCTGCCATCCACTCCTCCAGCCAACCGGTCGTGGGGCTGACCACGGGCAAGTAGAGCTTGGCCTTCAGACCGGCGATCGTGGTGGCGAAGGTGGTGTCCCGGTTGAGCTTGGCGCTGGCCTTGCCGTACATATCGAACAGGTCCCAGACGAGTTCCTGGGCGTAGGTGATGCCCTTGGCGTCCTCCGGGCCCTGCTCGGGAGACCAGTCCTTGTCGTCGATCAGGACGGTGCTGGTGACCCCGTCGACCGTGACCGTGGTGGAGATGAGCCGGGCCTGCCAGAACTCGCAGGCGCCCTTGAGCAGCGGGTAGATCTTGGTGAGGTAGGCCGTGTCCTGCGTGTACTCGTAGTGCTCCCACAGGGAGCGGCAGATCCAGGCGTTGCCGGCCGGGTGCCAGTGCCAGCCAGAGCCGCCGTAGATGTTGGTGGAGATGGCGGTGGTCCAGCCCGCCACGGTGCCGGTCGAGTTGCGGAACCTGTTGCGGGAGTCGTTGAACTGGGCCTGGGTGACCGTCGTCCAGGAGGAAAGCTGCGCGACGCAGTAGTCGGCGAAGGCGTTGAAGCAGGAGCCGAGTCCGGTGCGGTCGGACAGCCAGTAGTTCATCTGGACGTTGATGTCGATGTGGTAGTCGGCCATCCAGTCCGGATTGTTCCTGTCCAGCCACAGGCCCTGGAGGTTGATCGGCACGCTGGAGCGGGACCCGGTGATCATCAGGTACCGGCCGAACTGCAGGTAGCTCGCCTCCAGTTCCGGGTCCGCCGCGGCGCCCGCGACTGCTCGGGCATTCAGCCTCGCCCAGGTGTCCGTCGCCTTCTGCGCGGCGGTGGAGGTGCCGACGTTGAAGCCGATGGTGTTGTAGAGCGCCTGGTAGTCCGCCACATGGGTCGCGAGCAGGGAGCTGCCGACGACGGCGGCGGCCGTCGTGGCCTTCGTCACGGCGACGTTGGTGGGGTTGACGGCGGTGTCCATGAAGCCCACGGCGGCGTCCGGCTTGTAGTTGGTGCCGCCGGTGATCACGATGACCACCTCCGAACAGCCGCTGAACGTCACGCCGGTGCCGCTCGCGCTGATCACCGCGCCGGTGCCCGTGCCCGTCGCCGTGATCGCCGCGCCGTACTTCAGGTTGTTGCCGAGCGTCCCGGTGAAGGAGGCGTACTTGCCGGTCGCGTTCGAGGCGGTGGTCTCGCCGGTGTGCGTCCCGTTGAGGGTGGCCGTGCCCGTGTAGGACCCGCCGCCGCCCTGGGTCAGCCGGACCACGATCACGTCGTCCGGGTAGCTGGCGAACACCTCACGGCGGTACGTCACGCTGTTGTAGGTGTACGTGGTCGTGACGATGCCGTTGCTCAGGTCCAGCGCCCGCTGGTAGTTGCTGATCGCGGACATGGTGTGCGCCGGCACCGAGACGAACGCCTTGGCCAGCAGCGACAGCGTCCCGAACGTGGTGTTGTCGTAGGAGAACTGACCGTCGCCCTGCAGGGTGTTGTTCAGCGTGCCGGTCCACAGCGTGCTGTCGGTGATGTACAGGAAGTCCTTGGTGGGGTCGCCCCCCACCAGGGCCCCGATCCGGCCGTTGCCGATCGGCAGGCCCGTCGAGATGATGGTCGCCTCCGTGCCCGGCGAGGTGTACCAGAGCCGTGTCGCGGACGCGTCGTCCACCAGCGCCAACGACTCGGTGCGGGTCGCTGCGGCATGGGCTTCGAACGGCCGCACCCCGCCGATCATCAGCACCGCACCGAGTGCTCCGGCCGCCCGCAGCAGGGAACGGCGGCTGGGCTGCAGAGCAGACCCGGAACCCTCGGATGCTCTTCCGTGGGCGGCTTCGTAGTTCACTCGCTGCTCCTTGCATCTGGGCGGGGGTGTTCTTCCGCGCCGTGATCGTGGACGGCCGGCATCTGGCTGGGGACTTTATGAGCGACACCGAGGGGGGTCAATAGGGGTACAGTATGACTATTAAAAAGTGCAAGGCCCGCCCCGCACGGCCGCGCCGCCCACCACGATCGGCCCGTACGACCTTCGACGCTGGTGGAGGACGTTCCGCAGGGACCCGCGGGGATCGAAACCGGCGCTTGCAAAGGTCCCTACAATAGGACTTTTACGGTCCACACCCTCGGCAACGGGAGCACTCGATGAACCCCGAACGAAGTGCCCCACGTGGCCTGCACGGGCATCTGGTGCACGAACTCGGCAGGGACATCGCCCACGGCCGCCTCGCGGCCGGCGACCAGATCGTCCCCGAAGACGTCGGCGAGCGGCACGGCGTCTCACGCACCGTCGTCCGGGAGGCACTGCGGGTCCTGGAGAGCAAGGGCATGGTCGTGGCACGACCCAAGACCGGCACCAGAGTGCGCCCGGTCGAGGAATGGGACCTGCTCGACCGCGACGTCATCCTGTGGCGAGCCCAGAGTTCGCACTGGCGGTCCCAACTCGCCGACCTGCTCGACATGCGCGCCGCCATCGAGCCGCTCGCCGCCCGAGGATGCGCCAGGCGGGCCACCCCGGAGGACATCGTCCACCTGCTCGCCCACTGCGCCACCATGGACAAAGCCGTCAGCAGCCGGGACTGGCCGGCCTTCCACAAGGCCGACCGGGCATTCCACGGCAAGCTGCTCGCCGCCTCCGGCAACCTCGCCCTGCGCAGGCTCTCCGGCGCCATCGACGCCGTCCTCGAGGTACGGAGCACCCTCGAACTGGAGCCCGAGAGCATCGAGCCCGACGTCGTGACCGCCCACTACGCAATCGTCGAGGCGATCAGCCACCGCGATCCGACCCAGGCCGAAACAGCATCCCGCACACTGATCGACACCGCCGAACACGAGATAGACCAGGCACTCGAACATGCCAGGCAGACCCGCACCAAACGTCCCAGGACCCGCGTGGTCTGACCTCCCCCCGACATGCCCACAGCCGGCCCGATCACACCACGCGGATCCCACTCCCAGCCCGCAGACCGCGAGGCTCGGGCCGACGGCGATAGAAATTCACCTGCGTCAGGGTGGGGCGCCCTTGATGTCAAAGTCCTTGTGGAAACGGCGCTTTGAAGGTTGCCGGCGCTGATCGTCGGGGATGTGGTCGCCGAGGGCGAGCGCATCCGGATGACGGCCCGGGCCCAGGAGGGCCCGGTGCCGTGCCCCGTGTGCTGCACGCCGACGGGGCAGGTGCACGGTTTCCACCGTCGGACGGTGGCGGACGTGTCCGCGGACGGCCGGGGTACCCAGAACCCGACCGCGCCGCCGACGACGCGGGCCCGCTCACCCCCGCAACATCGGCCGCACCCAAGGCATCAATTCCCCGCACCAGAAAGGTCATGCGGCAGACGCACGGCCGAGCCGGGGCCACCCTCCTCCGCTACCACGTCCTTGTCGCCCGAACACCCCCTGCTACCACCGATGGCGGGACAGAGGCAGCGGAAGGGGCGCCGTCCCGCCGACGGGATGCCGTCGGCGATCTTCTCCGCTTCCACACCCCCGGTCGGTGGTCCACCGCGCGAACAGTGCGCCACCCCGGCCTTGACGACTGCTGGATCCTGTGTAAATCTGCTCGGCCAGTGGCATCATCAGGCATATTTACGCATCTCCCTTCACGGTATACGCATCGGACAGCGCCCCGATCCGCCTTTCTCCGCGTCCACTCCGGAAGGACAGCAGCATGAATTCGAACAGCACCACGCAACGAGCTACGCTCCGTGGCTTGCCCGGGCTCCTGGTCGCAGCAGTGTCAGTTGGCGCCCTACTTTCGACTGCGTCCTCGGTTCCGGCGGCGGCTTCCACCGCAGCGGTGTCGACGACGGCAGCGGTGACCTCCACCCCTCCGATGGGGTTCAACGACTGGCTGAACTTCGGTTGCAACGTCACCGAGACGCTCATGACCGGCGTCGCCGACGCATTCAAGTCCAAAGGCCTCAAGGACGTCGGCTACTCGTACGTCAACATCGACGACTGCTGGGCTGCCAAGAGCCGCGACGCGGCCGGCAAACTCCAGGCCGACTCGATCAAGTTCCCGCACGGCATGAAGTGGCTCGCCGACTACATGCACACCGCCGGCCTGAAGTTCGGCATCTACTCGGCCGCATCCGAGTCGACCTGCGCGGGGTACCCGGGCAGCGCCGGCCACTACACCGCGGACATGCAGACATTCGCCGACTGGGGCGTGGACTACATCAAGCTCGACCTGTGCGGTAGTGAGCCGAACACCCTCATCCGCAACCACTGCAACGACATCGTGGCGTCGCAGGACATCAAGGCCCGTTACGCGGAGGCACAGAAGGCCATCGCTGCCACTGGGCGGTCCATGGTTCTGGGCATCTCGGCCCCCGCCTCGATCGCGTGGTGGTGCGGCGACAACAGTGTCAGCTACTGGGACTCCATGGACTGGACTCCCCGGTACGGGGACCTGTGGCGCACCGCCGTCGACGCCGGCCAGAACTGGACCAGCATTCTGAAGACCTACAAGACCAATGTCAGGCTGGCGGGCTACCAGAGCTCCGGGCACTGGAACGACGCGGACATGCTGGTGGCCGGCAGCTCAGGTGCCACGCTGACCGAGCAACAGACCCAGTTCACCCTGTGGTCGGAGATGGCCGCTCCGCTGCTGATCAGCACCGACCTCGCCAACATCTCCTCAGGCGCCCTGGGAATCCTCACCAACAAGGACGTCATCGCCGTCGACCAGGACCCGCTCGGGACCCAGGGCACCGTCGTGCAGACCGGAACCGGCTACGACGTGTTGTCCAAGCCGCTCGCGAACGGTGACCGCGCGGTGGTGCTGTTCAACAAGGGCGACACCGCGCAGACCATCAGCACCACGACCGCGACGATCGGCCTGAGCGGTGCTCGGGACATCACCGATCTCGTCACCAAGACCCGGAACAGGACGTCCGGCACCATCTCCGCCGGTGTGCCCGCGCACGGCACCGTCATATACAGGGTGAGTGAGTACACCGACCTCGCCAAGACGTTCAACAACGTCGGCATCACCGACAGCACGAACTACACGGTGGGCAACTTCGACGGTACAGGGAACAGTTACTCCGCATCGGCCCTCGCCCAGGCGGGTCTACAGCCCGGAGCCTCCTTCAGCACCGGCGGCCTCAACTTCAGCTGGCCGGCCGGCGCAGCGGGCACGGTGGACAACGTCACCGGCAACGCCGTCTTCAAGGTGAGCGGCAGTGGCAGCACCCTCGGTTTCCTCGGTGCCGGCATCGGATCCCCTTCCGGGACCGGCACGATCGCCTACAGCGACGGCACCGCACAGGACTTCACCCTGTCCTTCCCCAACTGGGCCGCAACCACGCAAGGTGACGCGGTCGTCGCTGTCAAGGGCCGTAATACTCAATCCGGACCCGCCAACCCCGACTACTACTACCGGGTCTTCTACCGCTCGGTCGCCCTGGCAGCCGGCAAACAGGTCGTCTCGGTGACCCTGCCGACGACCAAGGCCATCCACGTCTTCGCCACAGCCATCGGATGACCCACACGGCTGACTCGGATGCGGGATGCCGGCGCCCGAGGTAACCGGCTGGAGAGATTGTGCCCAGGCCTGCCCCGTACTTCAACAATGTGAAGACGACAATCGAAGGGACCAGTGGTCGGCAATGCTGCGTAACGGCCTGGAGCCCTGGCACCTCCTGGTGATGCTGGCCATCGTCCTTCTCCTCTTCGGCTCGAAGAAGCTGCCCGAGATGGCCCGGGGACTCGGCAAGTCCATGCGCATTCTGAAGGCGGAGACCAGGGCGATGCGAGAGGACGATGCGTCAGCTGACGAGTCCGGCCAGAACATCACCGCCTCGTCGCGGGCCGTCGAAGCCCCGCATGACGCCGTGACACCCGCGAGCACCGTCACCGCCGCCGAGATCCCCCAGCCGCGCAACGGAGCCTGAACCGGAGCCGAGGTACGGGCTGGGAGTGGGATCCGCGTGGTCTGGTCGGGCCGGCTGTGGGCATGTCGGGGGGCGGTCAGACCACGCGGGTCCTGGGACGTTTGGTGCGGGTCTGCCTGGCATGTTCGAGTGCCTGGTCTATCTCGTGTTCGGCGGTGTCGATCAGTGTGCGGGATGCTGTTTCGGCCTGGGTCGGATCGCGGTGGCTGATCGCCTCGACGATTGCGTAGTGGGCGGTCACGACGTCGGGCTCGATGCTCTCGGGCTCCAGTTCGAGGGTACTCCGCACCTCGAGGACGGCGTCGATGGCGCCGGAGAGCCTGCGCAGGGCGAGGTTGCCGGAGGCGGCGAGCAGCTTGCCGTGGAATGCCCGGTCGGCCTTGTGGAAGGCCGGCCAGTCCCGGCTGCTGACGGCTTTGTCCATGGTGGCGCAGTGGGCGAGCAGGTGGACGATGTCCTCGGGGGTGGCCCGCCTGGCGCATCCTCGGGCGGCGAGCGGCTCGATGGCGGCGCGCATGTCGAGCAGGTCGGCGAGTTGGGACCGCCAGTGCGAACTCTGGGCTCGCCACAGGATGACGTCGCGGTCGAGCAGGTCCCATTCCTCGACGGGGCGCACTCTGGTGCCGGTCTTGGGCCGTGCCACGACCATGCCCTTGCTCTCCAGGACCCGCAGAGCCTCCCGGACGACGGTCCGTGAGACGCCGTGCCGCTCGCCGACGTCCTCGGGGACGATCTGGTCGCCGGCCGCGAGGCGGCCGTGGGCGATGTCCCTGCCGAGTTCGTGCACCAGATGCCCGTGCAGGCCACGTGGGGCACTTCGTTCGGGGTTCATCGAGTGCTCCCGTTGCCGAGGGTGTGGACCGTAAAAGTCCTATTGTAGGGACCTTTGCAAGCGCCGGTTTCGATCCCCGCGGGTCCCTGCGGAACGTCCTCCACCAGCGTCGAAGGTCGTACGGGCCGATCGTGGTGGGCGGCGCGGCCATGCAGGGCGGGCCTTGCACTTTTCAATAGTCATACTGTACCTCTATTGACCCCCCTCGGTGTCGCTCATAAAGTCCCCAGCCAGATGCCGGCCGTCCACGATCACGGCACGGAAGAACACCCCCGCCCAGATGCAAGGAGCTCGGCACCGTGCGGCCCTGCCAGGGCTGCACGGCGGCTGCACGGCGGCCGACTCTCCACGACCGCGGGCGGCATCCCAACACTCCTCGGCCTCCATTCGGCCGGGGACCGCGGACAGACGGTCCGGCCCGGCCTCACCGCGCTCGTCGCCGTGAGGCCCGACTCCTCAACGAAGGGCTTCAGATGGTCACCTTGTCCCGTTCAAGTTCGCCGCCTCCGGTCGGTTCCCGGCCGAGCCGGTGGCGCGCGGCGTTCGAACAGTTGCGCCGCCTGGCCACGGCCGCGGTGGCCGTCGTCCTCATGGCTGTACCGGCGTCCGTCGGCGTGCTGTCCGTCAGCGCCGTTCCGGCGCAGGCCCTGGAGAACGGGCTGGCCAGGACGCCCATGATGGGGTTCGCCAACTGGAACAGTCTCGGCTGCAACTACGACGACGCGAAGATGCGCTCGATCGCCGATGCGATGGTGTCCACCGGCATGAAGGACGCCGGCTACAAGTACCTGCTGATCCAGGAATGCATCGCGAAGACCCGCGACACGAACGGCAAGATCGTGCCGGACCCGGTCAAGTTCCCCTACGGGATAAAGAACCTGATCGACTACATCCACTCCAAGGGACTGCTCGCGGGCATCTACACCGACGCCGGCACCACGACCTGCGCCGGGTACGTGGCCAGCTACGGCCATGAGACCGCCGACGCCCAGACCTTCGCGGACTGGGGAGTCGACCTCATCGAGGACGACTGGTGCAACGTCCCGAGCGCTGACTTCCCGGGGAAGACGAGTGCCGAGATCGCCTCGATCCTCTACGGGCGGATGCGTGACGCCATCACCGCCACCGGGCGGCCCATGGTGATGTACGCCTGCAGCGGCTGGGACTTCGGCACCCAGCCGTGGACCTGGGGTCCCAACACGGCCAACGCGTGGCGCTCGGGGCGTGACATCCAGTGGGGCGGGGGCCTGGCCGAGTGGGACCAGATCGTCGCCAACTTCGACCAGAACGCCGAGCACCCGGAAGCCACCAAGCCGGGAGCGACCAACGATCCCGACATGATGGGCGTCGGGATCAAAGGCATCAGCGACGAGGAGGGCCGCTCCGAGATGTCACTGTGGGCGATGTCCGCGGCACCCCTGATGGCCGGAACCGACCCCAGTGACACCGCCGGCACCTTCGGCGCCGCCACCAAGGCCACGTACACCAACGCCGACGTGATCAAGATCGACCAGGACCCCCTGGTGTACCAGGCCAGGCTCGTCTCCGAGGACGCCTCGAAGAAGCACCAGGTCTGGAAGAAGAACCTCAGCAACGGCGACGTCGCCGTCGCCCTGTTCAACCGCGACGTGGCCCCCGTCACCATGTCCACGACGGCTACCGCCGTGGGGCTGCCCGCCAGCTCCACCGGCTACGTCGTCAACGACCTGTGGGCGCACCAGAGCAAGCTGTCCGCCGGCACCATCGCGAAGTCCTCGGTGCCCGGACACGGTGTCGCACTGTTCCGCGTACACGCCGGCGGCGACACCACCTCCGGGCCCGCCGTCAGCACAGTACTGACCCCCTCTCCCGGCAACTGGGTGGCCCCGGGCAATACCGCCACCGTCACCGCCACCCTCACCAACAACTCACCGGTGGGCATCACCAACCTCACCGGAACGCTCACCGGCCCGGCAGGCTGGACGGTCGGCAGCCCGTCGGCGGCCGTCGCCTCCGTAGCAGCCGGCGGCACCGGGCAGGTCAGCTGGCAGGTGACCTCACCGAGTACCGGGAACGCGGCACCTCAGACCTTCACCGCCAGCCTCGGCTTCAACTATTCCGGTGGCTCCGGAACCGACCCCAGTCAGCTCCCGCTCATCGCGGCCGCCGGGCCGAGCGCGACCAATCCGGCCACCGACACCACGACGCAGGGCAACTGGAAGGGCGTCTACGGCGGCGCCGGTTACCGGATACCCGGCGACACGACGTCCCTCCCGGCGGGCATCACCGTGACGTCCACCGGCACACCCTTCACCTGGACCGGCACGACGACCGACGCGCGGGCGCTGCAGAAGGCCGGCACGGGCAGGATCGCCGCCGGCGAATACGGCAACGGCAACAAGTTCTCCCTCACCGTGACCAACACCAACGCCGACACCCGTCGGATCGGGCTCTACCTGCTCGACTGGGACAGCGGATCCACCAACCCCCGCCAGGAGACCGTGACCATCACGGACTCCCTGGGCAACGTGCTCACCACCGTCGCCAGCGGCACCTTCACCGGCGGCAAGTACCTCAGCTGGGACATCGCCGGCACCGTGACCTTCACGGTGCAGAGCACGGCGGGCGCCAACGCCGTCATCAGCGGCCTGTTCTTCGGACCTCCCCAGGCCGCCACCGCCACCGCCCGCCAGGTGAACACCACCGTGCAGGGCAACTGGAAGGGCACCTTCGGGAGCAGCGGATACAGCGTCTACGGCGACAGTGCGCAGGCCGCCCCCGGCGTCCAGCTGACCACGGTGGCGGGGACGGCCTACACCTGGGACGCCAACCCCACCCCCGTACGCGCCACCCAGCGCGGCGGGACCGGCCGCATCGCCGGCAGCCTCTACAACAACAGCGCGGTCAAGCTCCGCGTCAACATCACCGACGGCAGCTCCAAGCGGGTCACCCTCTACCTCCTCGACTGGGACAGCACAACCCGCCGCGAAACCCTCACCGTCACCGACACCGCGACCGGCGCCGTCCTCGACACCTTCGACCCCGGCTCCTTCGCAAACGGCACCTACGTCGGCTGGACCGTCACCGGCGACGTCACCATCACCGCCACCCGCACCGCCGGCGCCAACGCCGTCATCAGCGCCACACTGATCGACTGACCCCAGCACACACCTCCCGACACCACCGACGACGGCCGGGGTGCGGCGGACAGCCTCAACGCTGCCCACCACACCCCGGCCGTCGTCGTTCAAACGACAACCACCGCCTCGACCGACTGGCCCGTCCTCGGGGCGGCCTTCGCGAGATCCTTAACTCCGTTACCAGGTAGCGGAATCAGCGTGAAGACTGCGGTGACGAGTGCGGTGGATGCGGAGGTCCGACCGTGCACGCCGAACCGTCGGTCCTTTCGAGGGCTCTGGTACTACGTCGAGGGCCGCAGGGAGGCGCCGACCGGCGCGGGGTGTCGATACGGTCAACGCTCGCCCACGCAAGGCCGTCCGCGCCCGCGGATACCTCCCGAATCCCAGAGGCCGGGAGCGCCGGCGCTGGATCATCCCGTGGAAGTCCGCAACTCCGGGCTTTCGGCAGGACTCTCCGCCGTGGTCGGCTCACCCGCATGGAGACGCCTGAAGACTACGCCGATGGCTGAGCAGCTTCCCTAGGGCGGGCACGCCGGCTTGTCAGCGGTCTGGCCTGCCGGCCGACCGGCGGGGCGCGGTCCGAGCGCAGATAGGCGAGTCCGGCGGCGGAAGTGCTCAACTGACGGCGGCCACGGCACCGAATCTCCGACACCCCGGCAGCGCATCCGCTGGACGGTGGTTGTCGTTTGAACGACGACGGCCGGGGTGTGGTGGGCAGCGTTGAGGCTGTCCGCCACACC
>NZ_JBHUSG010000071.1:0-40322 GCF_042673745.1 Kitasatospora sp. NPDC057015 | reverse complement strand
CGTGCAGATCAGCAGGTACCGAGGTCCTGCCAGACGCCCCACTGACCGGTGGTGCCGGGCTCCTCGCCCAGCGTCCACCACTTGGCGCTCCACCGGTGGCCCTTCCACGAGACGGTGTTGCCACCGGTGTAGACCTGTGTGCCGCCCCAGGAGGGGGTGGAGCACGCCGGGGCGGTACCGGTCACGGTGAGCGTGTAGGTCGCGGAGGACGTGGCCGCGGTGCCGCTCAGCGTGCCCTTGACCGTCAGCGTGTAGGTGCCGGGGACGACCGTGGACACGGTCGACACCGACAGGGCGGCGCTGGAACTCCCGTTGACCGAGGACGGGCTGACCGAGGCGGTGACCCCCGCAGGAACGCCGCTGACCGTCATCGCGATGGACGTGTTCGAGCCGTTGTTGATGATGGCCGTACTCACGGTCGCGGTGGTCGACGACCCGGCGGTCACCGTGCCCGAAGACGGGCTGACCTGCACCTGGATGGCGGGCACCTGGACACTCGACGCGGAGGGCGACGGGGAGGAGGCGGCGGCTTGGAGGAAGGCCATCGTCGGGTACTTGTCACCCGACTGCGAAGCGAGCTCGGACAGGCTGTCGTCGGCCTGGGCCTCGACGTACGGGGTGAAGACCTGGGCGGGCAGTGGGGTGCCCGCCGCGTGGACGGTGCCGGTGAGCGCCACGCCGGCGATGGCGGCGGCGGTGACGGCTCCGGCGAGCAGGGCTCGGAGTGGTGCGCGAACGGGTCCGGCCATGGACCGCGCTCCCTTCGAAGGTGGGGGACTTCGGCGACCTGAAGCACTCTGGCCTGGGACCAATACTGGTGGTCTGGACCACCCGACTGTCAAGTGTCCTTACCAAGCTCGTGGGTTCAGCGGTTCCGCCGCATGAGCCACAGCAGCTCCAGAGTTCCTGCGGGCCGCGTCCCGCGTCGACTGGAACACCCGCCAGGTCACCTGCCCCGAAGGCCGCACCAGCACCGGCTGGTACCCCGTCACCCAGCACGGTCACGACGCCATCGTGATCGCCTTCGCCGGCACCGACTGCCGCCCCTGCCCCTCCCGCGAACGCTGCACCACCGCGACCCGCGGTACCCGCATGCTCGCCCTGCGGCCCCGCGAGGTCCACGAACATGTCGCCGCCGCCCGTGCCGAACAGGCCACCGACGCCTGGCAGGCCACGTACGCCCTGCGCGCCGGCGTCGAGGGCACCATCAACCAGGCACTCGACATCACCGGCCTACGCCGGGCCCGCTACCGCGGCCTGCCCAAGGTCACCCTCCAGCACGCCTTCTCCGCCACCGCGATCAACATCATCCGACTCGACGCCCACTGGACCAGCCGACGACCCGATCAACCCCGCAAGCCCCGGACAAGCCGACTGTCCCGCCTCGCCTGCCAACTCACCGCATAGCCCCGGCCGAAATGCGCAACGGAGTCGAGGGTGGGGAGGAACGCCCGGTGGTGTACGTGAGCCTCGACGGTGAAGCCGGCCCGCTCGCCCATGGACACGGAGGAGCCTGCGGTTCCTCCGGTGGAGCGAATAGCGGCCTTTCGTCTCCGCCCTCCTGGAACGGTGGCCCGAGGACGAGTACGACACGTCGCCTTGGTCGACCGGTCCGCTGATCAGTGAGGCCCGTGGGCCGCTGATCTACCTCCCCATGCGCTGGAGTATTTCGGTGGAGGCATCCGCCTACGCGGCGGAAGTCGCTTTGTCGACGGGCCTCAACTGCTTCGACCCGCAGGCGCGGCAACTGCGGCCGTGACGATCACGTAGGAGCGGTCAGACCTCCCCTGACCTGCGTCGACCAGATTGCTTCCCGGCCGCGCTGGGGCGTCTCAGTTGATGTGGTCGCGCAGGTCACGGCCCTACACGCAGATCAGATCATCTGAACTTCCGGAGCAAGAGCTTCAGGGCTGTGCGACGGGGATGAGGTCGCCGGTGTTGATCGCGTTCAGCAGCGCGTCTTTGATCTGGGGCGGCATCAGGTTCAGCGCGTCGACGGCCTCGGTGGTGAGCGGGACTTCCTTGAGCAGGTACTCGCCTCGGTCGTCACGCTGGAACTCGGGGCCGGTGCGGTTGTCGAAGTTCCAGGTGGCGATCCGGGCGGTGTAGAAGTGCTCGACCTCGCCCTTGTCGTTCGTCAGCTGCCGGAACGGGCGCAGGTCGGTGGCCTCGCCGGCGATCTCCTCGCGGATCTCGCGCAGCAGGGCGGCCTCCAGGTCGGCGTCGTCGTCCTCGACCCCGCCGCCCACGAGCACCTGGTACGGGGGGGATGCCGGGCCGGATGCGGGTGATCACCAGCATGGTGCCTGCGTCGGTGAACAGGACGGCGCGGACGCGTTCCTTCATGGGTGCTCTCCCCGGTGGTGGTCGGTCGCGATCAGTGGGGCATCCAGCCGCCGTCGATGTGCAACGACTGGGCGCTGATGAAGGATGCGACGGGACTGGTGAGGAAGGCAATGGCGGCGGCGACGTCCTCCGCCTGGCCCCGGCGGGGGACGCACTGCCGGGTCTTTCCGGCGATGGCCAGCATCTTTCTGCCTCCCGCCACCCGCGCCACCGGCCCTGAGCAGAGCGATCTGCGGAGGCCGTGACGGCGTTGCGGGAGGGTGGCCGTACGCTGGGCCTCCCCATGCACATCCGAGGCGTGGACATCATGGCCGAGGAGAGCGATCGTGGCGCAGGGACGTAGTGGTATCAGGGGCTCCCGCATCGGTGCAGGGCCGATGGGGGAGTCCGAGCGTGGCGACTTCGCCCCTCGCAGAGCGGTGTCGTTCTGGTGCGGTAACGGCCACCACACCCAGCCCAGCTTCGCTCTCGAGGCCGTGGCCCCGGAGACCTGGGACTGTCCCAAGTGCGGCCTGCCCGCCGGCCCCGATCCCGACCAGGCCCCTGTCGCCGCGGGCAACGCCCCCTACAGGACGCACCTGGGCTACGTCCGGCAACGCCGGAGCCAGGAAGACGGCGAGATCCTGCTCAACGAAGCACTGGCCAAGCTGCGCGGGACCATCTGACCGCGTCGGGACGGCTCCGCGGCGGGCGAGTTGCGCACTGCCCTCCGGCGGGCCCTGACGATCAGGGCGTTGGCGAACTCGCTGCACTCACCCCCGAAGCGGACGGCATCCGCAGCGCGCCCCGAGCGTCCACCAGCTCAGCGTCAACCCGCTCGATGACTGGCCGCGCCGCATCGAGCGGGTTCGCCGACCAGGCCCGCGCCCGGTTCGGGGCAGCGAGCATCGGCCCCGCCTCCCGGTACGGCGCGGCGCGGCGCTCGCACCTGCCTCGTCGAGCGCCGCGCTCGTCGTCTCCGCGGCCCACTCCCGCCGAATCCCATGGGCGCGATCGACGGGCTCTGCTACCATGGTCGGCAACGGAGCACTCCACTCCCTCCCGCGAACTGATCGCGGTCGAGAAAACGGCAGTCGCACTTGCTGCCAGCGGAGACCGCACCGCAGATCACGGCGACACCAGCTTTCGGCGTCGCACCATGCACAGGCCCAGGTTGCGTGCCGCAACCGCGCCGACCATGCCGCAGCCGGCCCTGCCGGGACACCACCGCGTTCCCGCGCGCCTCGAGCTGCACGGCCCACCTGGTGCTGCCGCCCTTCGACACCACCTCCAGGGGGAGGACCCTCTCATGAGCACTGCAACCGAACCGTCAACCACATCCCGAACCGCCCTGCGCGAACCGGCCGCCGGCCACCCCGCGCTGGACGGCCTGCTGCGCGCCGAGCTCCACCAACTCGCCTCCACCCTCGGCGTCCCAGGGGCCGCGCGGCTTCGCAAGGGCGAGCTCGTCGATGCGATCACCGCCAAACGCGCCACCGCCCCTCCGGCCACGAACCCCCGACCCGCCAGCGCCGCCGGCGCCCGCACCTCACCGGACGTACCGTCACAGCGGACAGCAGCCGGCCGCCGCTCGCACCAGGCCACATCCACCCCGAAGAGCGACCTCGTTCCGGCCGCCGGCGTCCTGGACATCCGCAACGACCACGCCTTCCTGCGCACCTCCGGCTACCAGGCCGGGCCGGACGACCTGTACGTGTCCATGGCCCAGGTGCGCACCTTCGGCCTGCGCCCCGGCGACGTACTGACCGGAGCGACCCGCGCCCCGGGCAACGGCGACCGCCGCCCCGCCCTGGCCCACATCGACACCGTCAACGGCCGAGCCACCGACCAGGCCCACGACCGGCCCGAGTTCACCAAGCTGACGCCGCTCTACCCGCAGGAGCAGCTGCACCTGGAAACCGCCCCGGGGCAGCTGAACGGCCGCATCATCGACCTGGTCGCCCCGATCGGCAAGGGCCAACGCGCTCTGATCGTCGCCCCGCCGAAGACCGGCAAGACAATGATCATGCAGGCCATCGCGGACGCGATCACCCGCAACCACCCCGAGGCCCACCTGATGGTCGTCCTCGTCGACGAGCGCCCGGAGGAGGTCACCGACATGCAGCGCTCGGTCAAGGGCGAGGTCATCGCCTCGACCTTCGACCGGCCCGCCCGCGACCACATCACCGTCGCCGAACTCGCCATCGAGCGCGCCAAGCGCCTGGTGGAACTCGGTCACGACGTGGTCGTGCTGCTCGACTCGATCACCCGG
This sequence comes from Kitasatospora sp. NPDC057015, assembly GCF_042673745.1. Classification (NCBI taxonomy): domain Bacteria; kingdom Bacillati; phylum Actinomycetota; class Actinomycetes; order Kitasatosporales; family Streptomycetaceae; genus Kitasatospora; species Kitasatospora sp. NPDC057015. The sequence continues at coordinate 35,725 of NZ_JBHUSG010000071.1, read as the reverse complement.
CTCGCCCGCGCCTACAACACCGCAGCCCCCGCCTCCGGCCGCACCCTCACCGGCGGCCTCGACTCCGCGGCGATCTACCAGCCGAAGAAGTTCTTCGGCGCCGCCCGCAACATCGAGAACGGCGGCTCCCTCACCATCGTGGCCACCGCCCTGGTCGACACCGGCTCCCGCATGGACGACCTGATCTTCGAAGAGTTCAAGAGCACCGGCAACATGGAGCTGCGCCTGGACCGCAGGCTCGCGGACAAGCGCATCTTCCCCGCCGTCGACGTCCAGGCCTCCGGCACCCGCCGCGAGGAACTCCTCCTCGGCCCCGCCCGCACCTCCGCCGCCTGGACACTGCGTCGCGTGCTCAACGGCCTGGACACCCAGCAGGCGATGGAACTGCTCCAGGACCGGCTGAAGAAGACCCTGAGCAACACAGAGTTCCTCCGCCAGGTCACCGCGACCCGGCTCAACACCGGCTGACCCGTCTCACCGAAGTTTGACCGGTCTCAGTGGACTTCGACCGGTGGCGGGATGGCGTTGTGGGCATCCCGGCTTCGGTTGGGCGGAGGCTGTCGGTGGCGGTTCGTAGGGTGCCCGTGTGAACATCGATGATCTTTCTTGGCAGGCGCGCCACCACGGTGGCGTCTACCCGCGGATGGTGCGGACCCTCCTCGACCTGGGGCAGTTGGAACTGCTGATCCGGGCGGCGCGGGAGCGCGGGGACTGGAACTGCGCGGAGGCAGCGGCCCGGGAGTTGTGCGCGGCCGGCGAGTTCGATCGGGCGCTGGCGCTGGTGGGCCCGTTCGCGGAGATCGGCTGGCGGGCCGCCGAGTGGGTCACCGCCGAGATCATGATCCACCAGGGCGAGGGTGACGCGGCGCTCGCGATGGTGCGCCCGGACGAGGTCGAGCTGGGCGACGGCCACGTGTGCGCCCGCTACGCCGAGCTGTTGTCGAAGGCCGGACGGATCGGGGAGGCCGTCGACGTGCTCACGCCCCACATCGGGGAGTACTGGCTTCGCTCCCGCCTGGTCGAGGTGACCGAGGGGCAGGGGTACGACGATCTGGTCCTGGAGGCGCTCACGCGGGAAGCGGAGCGCATGGAGCGTGCGGAGAGCGCGGCGTGCGAGCGGTGTGGTGAATGCTGCGGGACGGGCCGGACGGACCGCTGGGACGTGCTGCTCCTGATCTCCCGGGTGCTGGAGCGGGCCGGGCGTACGGACGAGGCTGTCGAGGTCCTGCGCGCCGAGAGGGCCTCGGGCCGGCGTCATCCCGTCAACTTCCCGGAGTACTACGCGGAGCTCCTTGCCAGGCAGGGCCTGATCGAGGAGTTGGGGGCCCTCGCCGCCGAGGACCACCGCTCCGCCCTCGACGTGTACGCGAAGGCGCTGGAGGACGCGGGGCGGGTGGCCGAGGCGGAGACCGTGCTGCGGGAGGGGATCGAGGCTCATGACCATCCGAAGGATCGGGCGGCGCTGATGCGCCTCCTCGTCCGCCAGGGGAGGGTCGACGAGGCCGTCGAGACCGGCCGGCCCACCTACGAGTACTACGACTGCTGGAACTTCCTCCACTGGGCGCTGGACCTGCTCGTCGACGACGGTCGGCCCGACCGGGCACTCGAACTCCTGGACGGGCTCACCGACGAAAACGTCGAGGAGCACCTGGACCAGGTCCGCCGCCTGCGGCTCTGGCTGTTGGGTGTGGCGGGCCGCTGCAAGGAGGGCATCGCGGAGGCCACCGCCCTCAACGAGCGGGAGCCGGGCGAGTGGGACACCGCGCTGGCCCGGCTGCTGGAGCGGGACGGCCGGACGGAAGAAGCCCTCGCACTGCTCCGCTCGTCCACTCACTACCTGGTCCACCACGAGTTGCCCGACATGCTGATCAGGCACGGCCGCCCGGCCGAGGCCCTCGACTCCATCCCCACGATCGCCGAGACGCGCGCGGCCGCCGAACGGCGTGAGCGGGAGACGGCGGAGGAGCGGGAGCAGGACGACCCCTGGGCGGTGACAGGCGAGTTCACCGCAGAGCCCCCGTTCTAGCCAGGGGGCTGCGGTCAAACCTCGCGCGGCCTGGCCGCACGCGGGTACCTCACCCGCTCCGCCGCCGGCAACGAGGCGATGGCCCGGGCCGGAATCACCGCCAAGCCCCGCACCGTCAAAAAATAACTGGATCAAGACCGGAAAAGCGACCCCCGCCAACCGGGACATGGTCGACGCCTGGGACAAAGGCCCGGGCGACCCCGGGGCGGCCGAGATGCTCGACGTCATCTGGGACGAGGTCATCACCGACCTCGGCTCCGACTACGGCGCCCGCACCTGCGTCACCCACATCGGATTCGCCGCCTGAGCGGGTACGCCACGCCAAGCGCTACCCGGCCAAGGACCGCGCCGCCTGAGCACCGGTGGCCGGTGCCTGTCGCCCCCTGTCGCGTGCTATGACCTACGGGGATGGCCACATACCCCCGTGTGTGGCCGGGTCGCGACAGCCCGGTACGACAGGGGCGTCCTGCGGTGCCGGCCAACGGGTCGGTGGCCGCAGACCCGCGCCCCGGCCGTCGCTCCGGTGACCGGCGGTGGCCGCCTGCCCACTACCGGACAGCCGAACGTCACGGCCCGTCGAAATTTGGTGTGAAACATTCGGGTGCCCTCGTGTCGTCATAGGGCGGATACCGCGAGGGGACAGGAGAACACAGTGGGCACAGCTCGACAGCGGGCGGCCTCGGAGGAGGAGTTCGTCGCGTTCGCGACGGCCCGCAGCGGGCAGCTCTACCGGTCGGCGTACTTCCTCACCGGGGGCGACGCGCACCTGGCCGAGGACCTGGTGCAGGACACACTGGGCCAGATGTACACGCAGTGGCACCGGCTGCAGCGGCCGAGCTGGGCCGGGCGGATCGACAACCCGGCCGGCTACGCCCGGACCGTGCTGGTCCGGGCCTACCTGTCGCACCACCGCAGGCGCAGCAATGGCGAGCGGCCCAGCCAGGTGCTGCCGGAGGTGCCGGCACTCGAGCAGGACGCGGCGCTGCGGCTGGCGTTGGTCGGCGCCCTGGCCCGGCTTCCGCCGCGCGACCGGGCGGTGGTGGTGCTCCGTTACTGGGAGGACCGGAGCGTGGAGGAGACGGCGGCGATTGTCAAGGACAGCTCGGCGGCGGTGCGGACCAGGTGCACCCGGGCGCTGGCCCGGCTGCGGTCCCTCCTGGGGGCCGACCTGGCGGAGCTGGTGGCACGGTGAGCGGGCGGGACGGGTCGGTGGACGGGGTCTTCGGTGATGGGAGTGGCGAAGTGAGCGGCGGGGACGAAGAGTTCGAAGTTCGGTTGAGCACGACCTTCGGACGGGCTGCCGAGGGTCTCGGGGTGGCCGCGGCCGCCCGGCTGGTCGACGGCGGTTTGGAGGCCGGACGGCGGCGCCGGCGCCGGCGGCGGACGGTCATGCTGGTCGGCGCGTTGACCTTGGCCGTTGCGGTGGGGGCGAGCGCGCTGACCCTTCCGTCGGGGCTGCCGGGGCGGTCCTCCGGCGCGCTGGAGGCGGCTTCCTCGGGCGCGCCCGCGCCGCTCGAGCGTGGGGTGACCATCCTGCTGATCGGTCTGGAAGCCACCACCGACGCCCAGAACCGGCCGGCGCCTGCGGAACTGCGGCGCGGGGAGCTGCACGCCGGGGCAGCAGACGTGGACGTCGCGGACACCCTGGTGCTGGTGCACATCCCGGCCGGAGGCGGGACGGCGCGTCAGCTGTCGATTCCCCGGGATGTGCTGGTCGACGCGGCCGGCGGCGGTGCCAAGGTGGCCATCAGACAGGTGTATGCGCTGGCCGAGGCTGCGGAGACGACACGCTCTCAGGGGCAGGGGGTTTCCGGAGCCGAGCTGCGATGGCGCGGCCGGGAGGCCGGCCGCGCCGCGCTGATCCGGTCCGTTCAAGAGCTGGCAGGGGTGCCGGTGGACCACTTCGCAGAGGTCACGATGACCGGGTTCTACCGGGCCGCGCAAGCCGTTGGCACAGTGCCGGTCTGTCTGAACCACGCGGTGGACGACGAGCTCAGCGGAGCGAGCCTGCCCGCCGGCCGGTCCGAGCTCGGCCCCACGCAGGCGCTGGCGTTCGTACGGCAGCGGCACGGAGTGGGTGACGGGTCGGACCTGCAGCGCACGCGTCGGGCGCAGGCGTTCCTCGCCGGCATGTTGCAGAAGTTGCGTGCCGGCGGGGTGATGGCGGACGCCGGCAAGCTCGGGGCGCTGTACGACGCGCTGAAGGAGGACCTGGTGGTTGACAAGGGGTGGAACCCGGTCGACTTCGTCCGCCAGGTGCCCGCCTTCGCACAGGGGCGAGCGGCGACCTCGGAGCTGCCCGTGCAGTCCAAGGGGGCGCTGCTGCTGGCGGAGCCGGGCAAGGCGAAGGAGATTCTGGCCGGTGAGGGGACGAGTGCAGCACCGGCTGTGAACGAGGTGCCTTGCGTCGACTGAGCAGGCACGCGAGCTGATTTCCCATTCGTCGCCGCGACGACGTGCCCGGCGGATCCGAGGACTGGCGGGCTGACCGCATCTTCGGAAACTGCTGGCGGCCGCCACCACATGGTGACGGCCGCCACGATGCCGACGACCACCTGCGCCAGGTTTCCGGGCTGGCTGGAGCGCACCCGTCATGGTCGCGCGGCTGACGCCGGCCTCGCGCCAGAGGTCGTTCTTCGTGAGCTTGGCGTCGTTGCGCTCGGCCAGGAGCCGTTCCATCGCGGCCCGCAGGGCATCGCGGGGCGATGCTCACTGGTCCGCCTTCGCGAGCACGAGGTCGACCTCGGCGAGCTGCTGCGTCAGGTGCCCGCGGCGGCCGGCGGGCAGGCGCGGGCCGGCGAGGAGTGCGGTGAGGGCACACGGTGCTGCTGCCCCAACGCTGGTTGGCCCGGTCGATGACCGGCGCCGGCCTGGTGTCGACGTACATGTGCAGTGCAGGCGCGCCACTTGGCACAGGCGAACGTGCACCAGTCTCGGTGTCCGGAGCGCAGCCGATTCCTTGGCTTGATGCCCTGTTCCAGGGCTGGTGCCGGGTCGGTCGGTTGAGCGACCCCACCACCGAGGTGCCGAGGTGGCGATGCGCGCGTCAGTGCTCGGCGGCAACGCCGTCGGGTGCGGCGCGGCCCGGGCGGTACCAGTGCCGGTGGACGAGGGGTTCGACGGACAGCACCGCTGCGCCCGCCACCGTTCCGATCAGGAGGGAGGCCCAGCCGCCGGCCAGGAGCGCGCCGAGGCATGCGGCGGCGATGGCCAGGGGACGTAGGAGGGTGAGCGGGCCCAGCCCGACGACCATGGCGAGCGTGCTGGCGCGGAACGGCAGCAGGAAGTAGGCGGCGAGCGAGAGCAGGACGGCGGTGGCGTAGAGGGCGAGCGGGAGCAGGTAGCCCAGGCCGCCGGCGGTCAGTGCGGCGTAGGCGCGGTGCGGGTCGGCGGCGGTGAGCAGCAGGACGACGGCGGTCAGTGCGGGGGCGAGCAGCAGGACGGTGCCGACGGCCAGTCCGCGCAGTGCGGCGCGCAGGTTGGCCCGGTGTTTGCGGATGCGGGCGTCGCGGCCGGCATAGGCACGGAAGCCGCTGAATGCCGCGTCGACCACGCCGAGTGCAGCCAGGGGCAGGGCGGGCGTCACGAGGCGGCCCGTACGAGGTGCTCGGGGCCCAGGAGTCGACGGGAGGAGCGGCCGAGGGCCTGGCGCAGGGGTGCTTCCAGGTGCGGGCGCAGGCCGAGGACCGGGCGCAGGGTGGTGCAGAAGGGGTTGGCGACGTGCCTTGGCTCGTAGAGCAGGGGTCGCATGCCCGAGGCTGCGGCGGCCTGCAGCAGGGTCTGGTCGTTGTGGGCCCGCCGGGCGGAGGCGACGCCGTCGTGCCGGCCCAGCGGGTGGCGCATCCGGGCGCGGTGGAACATCCACGCGCCGATGGGTGCCAGGCCGGTCGAGGCGATGTCGTAGTGGCAGAACGCCAGGGCGGGGGAGGCTCCCTGGGCTGCGAAGAAGCCCGCCAGCGCGGGCTCGGGGAAGTGGTGCAGGACGCCGGTGGACACGTACACGGTGGCGGCCTGCGGCAGCGCGAAGGCATCGCCGTGGACGAAGCGGCAGTGCAGCCCCTCGCTCCGGGCCAGGCGCTCCGCCTCTCCGACCAGCGCCGCGTCGAGGTCGACCCCGACCAGTTCGATGTCCGGGGCAAGGGCGCCGGTGGCCGCCAGCCACCGGACCAGGTAGCCCAGCCCGCAGCCCACGTCGACCAGGCGGTAGGGCCCCGGCGCACCGGTTGCCCGGATCGCGGTGAACAGCGGGCCGAGCAGGTGGACGAGGCGCTCGCCGATGCGCAGTTCCTCGCTCAGGCGCTGGAGCTCGGTGTGCACACTGATCAGCAACCGGTCCACGGCACCCGCGTCCAGTACTCCGTCCTGGCCGGCAGGCAGCCCCGCCACGATCCCGGCGGCCCGCCGGTCGCCGTTCTCGCGCAGCAGCTCGACGACCTCGGCACGCCGTACCGGCAATCGCCGGCCGGTGGCCGGGTCGACTGCGGTGATGAGGTCGGAGATCTCAAGCGGAGGCACGCGGAGTACTGTACGACGCCGCGACAAGGCCCACCGTTCCCCACCGAACCCGGCGTCCGTGGACCTGTCCGTACTCGGGCGGATCGCGGCCGGCGCCCCGATCGTCGCCGAGCAGGAGGTCGAGGACGTCTTCACCCTTCCCCGGCGCCTGGTCGGCGAGGGGGAGCTCTTCAGCCTGGAGGCGCGCGGGGACTCGATGACGGGCGCGTCCATCCTGCCCGGCGTATGTCGACCGAACGTGCGTCGAGTCGGTCTCCGAGTAGTCGACGACGGGCAGGAACGTGAGCCGATCGCTCACCACTGGGCCTCGTCAGCGCGGAGCGGTCACCGACCACTTGCGGTCGGATGGCTGATCAGCGGTGAAGGTAGTCGGTGACCAGCGCGGCGAACTCCTCCGGGGTGAGGATCTGAATGCCGAGGTCTTCGGCCTTGGCGCGCTTGGAGCCGGCCTTCTCGCCGGCGACGAGGAGGGCGGTGCGCTTGGAGACGCTGCTGGAGGCCTTGCCTCCGGCTCGCTCGATCAGCTCGTTCATCTCGTTCCTGGACAGCGAAGCCAGGTCCCCGGTCATGGAACCGGTGACCACCACGCTCTGTCCCGCGAGCGGTCCGGCAACGGCATCCTCACCTGCGTCGCCTACGGCCGGGGTGGCGGGTTCGGTGACGGTGGTGCCGACCTGAGCGGCGATCAGCTTGTCGAGGACCGGGCCGAGATCCGCCAGCTCGTCCACGACCAGGCGGGCCCGCTCCGGACCGACGCCGTCGACCACGGCCAGGGTCTCCACGTCGGCGGCCCGGATGGCGGCCATGCTGCCGAAGTGCGCGGCGATCCGCCGCGACATCGTCCGCCCGGTGCCCCGCACGCCCAGTGCGCAGAACACCCGGTTCAGCGCCGCGCCCCGGGCCTGCTCGATGGCCGCGAGCAGGTTGTCCGCGCTCGTGTCGCCCATCCGCTCCAGGGTCAGGAGCTGCTCCTTGTCGAGGGTGAACAGGTCTGCGATGTCGGAGACGAGGCCGCTGTCGACGAGCTGGACGGCCCGGGTGCGGCCCAGGCCCTCGATGTCGAGCTGGTCACGGCCCGCCGCGTAGATCACCGACGCGACCGCCTGACAGCCACGGCCCCGCACACACCGCCAGCGCTGCCCGGACGTGTCGATCGCATCGCCACAGCGCGGGCACGCCTCGGGGAAGACGATCGGCTTCTCGGCGCCGGTGCGCTGGTCCACCAGCGGGGCTTCCACACGGGGGATCACGTCTCCGGCCCGGTAGACGAACACCTGATCGCCGAGCATCAGGTCCCGCCGGGCGATGTCACCCGGGTTGTGGAGGGTGGCATACGTGACGATCACGCCGTCGATGTTGACCGGCTCCAGAACCGCGCGCGGGGCAATGACGCCGGTCCGACCGACGTTCCACTCCACCTCCAGGAGCCGCGTGACCTTGTGCTCGGCAGGCAGCTTCCGGGCGACCGCCCAGCGCGGTGCGCGGGAACCGTGGCCGGCCTGAAACTGGTCCTCGGGGGAGTCGGCCTTGATGACCACGCCGTCGATCCCGAACGGCAGTGCGCTGCGCAGTGCGGTGATCTCCGCGATCCGCCCGTGGACCTGCTCCAGGCTCTCGCAGCGCAGTGGGGAGGCGGCGGTGCTGGCAGCGGTGTTCGCGCCGAGCGCGGCCAGGGTCTCCAGCAGGGCGCTGTGCCCGAGGCCGTCGAGGCCGATCGCGCTGTAGGCGAAGAAGGTCAGCTCGATGCGGTAGGGGCGGTCCTTCGCACGCAGGGTCCCGGCCGCGCCGCTGCGCGGGTGCGCGAACGGGGCCGCGCCGTGCGCGATCCGGATCTCGTTCGCGGTTTCGAACTGGGCCGTGGTGAGGAGGACCTCGCCGCGCAGTTCGATGTCCAGCGGCTCAGTCAGGGTGGCGGGAAGGCCGAGCACGGCGTCGGCGGCGTGGGTGATGTCCTCACCGGCCAGGCCGTCGCCACGGGTGAGCATCTGCACCAGGCGGCCGCCCTGGTAGCGGGCGGCCACCGCCAGGCCGTCCAGCTTGGGCTCCACACACCAGGCGCCGACCTGGCGACCGAGGCGGCGCTCCAGCCCGGCCGCGAAGTGGGTCAGCTCTTCGTCGTTGAACACGTTGTCGAGCGAGAGCATCGGCACCGAGTGGGGGACATCGCCCACGGCCGCGCCGCCGGCCACCTTGCCGGTGGGGGAGTCGGGGTGCACGTCGTCGGGGTGCTGCTGCTCCCAGGCTTCGATGGCGCGGACCAGAGCGTCGTACTCGTCGTCGCCAAGCGGCGTGGAGCCGTCGCGGTAGTAGTCGCCTGCGGCGCTCACTGCGGTGGCCACGGCAGTGGCGTAGTCAGCGGAAGAGGCCAGGTCAGCGCGGGTTGTCATAGGTACATCATCGCGTCCGGCACTGACATTCGAGCAGGGCTCGCTGCCGCAGGGCCGAGGCGCTGCGGCAGCGGGCCGGTCGGTCGCTGCCAGCCTGCCGTCATCGGGGGCTGTCCGGGCGGTGTAGCACTGACCCGGGCTCGCGTCCCGAGGCGGCGGGCCGACCGGCCCCAGCCGCAGCCCTGACCGGGGGCTCCGGGCCCGGGATCAGCGCAGGGTGGCTTGCCCTTCGGTGTTGCGGGTCGGGCAGGTGATGACCGTTTGCCGCCGCCCTGCCCGTGAGCTTCCCTGCGACCCCACGTCGCTGACCTTGAGAAGCGAGCACTCCCACCTTCCCGGCACACCCAGCTTCGGCGCTCGAGCCGCCCGCCGCCCCACCCCGCCTACGCCCGCGCCCCCACCTCCTCTCCCGCAGGCTCCGCCGCGCGCTCCGCCGCCGGCTCGCGCAGCAGCAGCGCAACCACTGCCCCGCCGACCACGCCCAGCACACCGGCCACGAGGAAGGTCGTGCCCAGCGCGCCGCCGACGGCCGAGTGGATCGCCGCGTCGAGGGTCGCCCGTGAGCCGGCCGGCGCGGCCGCCAGGACCGCGGCGGACCCGCCGCTGGTCACGGCGTGCGCGATCTGCGCGCCGCCCGGCAGGAGGGCGTCGACCCGAGCGCTGAAGATGCTGCCCAGCATGCCGATGCCCGCCGCGAACCCGAGCTGACGTCCCGTGTTCACCGCGCCGGCGGCCATCCCGCCGCGCTCGCGCGGGACCGCGGCCATCGCCGCGGCGACGACCGTCGGGATCGCGATGCCAGCCCCGACCCCGATCACGGCCAGCCCGGGCAGGACCGCGGCCCATCCGGAGCTGCCGTCGAGGCCGAGCATGAGCAGATCGCCGACGCCGATGATCGCCAGGCCGCCGCCGACCGTCCAGCGGGGCGACGCGCCGTGCAGCACGCGACCCAGGCCGCCGGCCACGAAGAAGGCGATCCCGCTCAGCGGCAGCGTCACCAGACCGGCCGAGATCGCGCCGAGGTCGAGCACGGTCTGCAGCCAGATCGACACGTAGATCAGGCCGGCGAAGGCGGAGATCGAGAGCAGCGCCGCGGCGATCAGCACGAGCACGAACGAGCGGCGGCGCAGCATGGCCAGGTCGAGCATCGGCTCGGCCACGCGCCGCTCGATGGCGACGAACGCGCCCAGCGCGGCGACGCAGACGGCCAGCGCCCCGAGCGTCTGCCCGGAGCCCCAGCCCTCCTCGGCGACCCGCACCAGGGCGAAGGTCAGCGCGGCCGCGGCCAGGGTGAAGGCGCCGCCGCCGGCCCAGTCGATCCGCGGGCGCTGCGGCAGGCGCGACTCGCTGAGCGTGCGCCGGGCCATGACGATCGTCGCCAGACCGATCGGGATGTTGACGAAGAAGATCCAGCGCCAGGAGAGGCCCTGGGTGAGCAGGCCGCCCATGATCGGGCCGGCGGCGACCGCGGCACCCGAGGTCGCGCCCCAGATGCCGAAGGCGGTGCCGAGATCACGGCCGTGGTAGGCCGTGTTGAGCAGGGCGATGGTCGTCGCGAGCATCGCCGCGGCGCCCGCGCCCTGCACGAACCGCGCGGCGACCAGCAGCCCGACGGACGGCGCGATGCCGCAGACCAGCGACGCGGCGACGAACACCGCGAGGCCGACGAGGTAGGTGCGGCGACGACCGACGGCGTCGGCGACCGACCCGACGAGGAGCAGGAGCGCGGCGAGGGCGAGCGCGTAGGCGTCGACCACCCACTGCAGGCCGGTGAACGAGGCGTCCAGTGCGGTCGCCATGTCGGGTAGCGCGACGTTCACGATCGAGACGTCCAGGAGCAGCATGAACGTGCCCAGGCAGACCGCCAGCAGCGGTGCCCAGCGTCCGTGCCCGGGCGCGACAGCGGTGGGAGAAGCGGTAGAAGTCATGCGCCGATGGTCTTGCGCACCCCCGGTCGCGACCGAGCGAATCGGCGTTTCGTGTAGAATCCCGCCACAATCATGCCTGCAGAGACGGAAACCATCACCACCGACGCACTGGACCGCCGGATCATGAGCGCCCTCCAGTTCGACGGGCGCGCCTCGTTCCGGCGCATCGCCCAGGCGCTCGGCTCCTCGGAGCAGACGGTCGCCCGCCGCTACCGGCGCCTGCGCGAGGCCGGCATCCTGCGCGTCGTCGTCCTCCCCGACCCGCGCGCGTCGCGCGAGAGCCTGTTCGTCCGCATCCGCACGGCCCCGGGCGCCGCGGAGCCTATCGGCAGCGCGCTCGCCCGCCGGCCCGACGTCTCGTGGGTCACGCTCGCCGCGGCCGGGACCGAGGTGATGTGCGCGCTGCGGGCCGACGACCCGCGCGACCGCGACGAGCTCGTCCTGAAGAACCTCCCGCGCCTGAGCCAGGTCACCGACGTCTCGACAGCCTCGCTGCTGCACGTCTTCGCCGAGACCGGCCTGCAGGAGTGGCAGGGCTTCGACGCGCGCCTGGACGCCCAGGAGATCGCCGCGCTCGGCGCCCGCTCGCGCCGCCACGTCCCCGTGCGCCGAACCGCCGACGAGCCCGGTCTCACCCCCGACGACGACGCGCTCCTGGCCCCGCTCGCCGCCGACGGTCGCATCTCGTACGCGGCGCTGGCCGCCGCCACCGGGCGCAACGAGAGCGCGGTCGCCCGGCGGGTCGAGGCGCTCCTGGAGCGCGGGATGCTCTTCGTCGACGTCGAGGTCGCCTACGCCCTGATCGGGTTCCGCGCGGCCGCGACACTCTGGCTCACCGTCGCCCCGGCCGACATCCACCGGGTCGGCAGCGAGATCGCCCTGCACCCGGAGGTCGGCTTCGTCGGCGCCGTGTCCGGCCCGACCAGTCTCGTCGTCGCCGTCACCTGCCGCGACACCGCCGACCTGTACCGCTACATCACCGAGCGCCTGGCCCCGATCACCGCGATCCGCCAGCACGAGGTCACGGTCACCGTGCGCCACCTCAAGCAGGCGGGCACCGTCATGAACGGCGACCGCCTGCCGCGCCTCTCGCCGTCGGTCGCGCGTCCGGCGGGAGGGTGACGGCCCTGCCGGTCGCCTGGCCCCTTGCGTGACTCAGCCGCTTCCGGCGTCCCACATGCCGCCTGTGGCGTCCGCGGGCGACTCCAGGGCCTGGATGCGGCCGGCCTGTTCGCCGAGCTGTACAAACTCGCGCAAGACCGGTGAGAACCGCTGGTCAGCGCGCTGCAGTGCCCCGGCCCTGGCCGCCGTCCTTTCCCCCGTGGGACGGCGGCCAGGGCCGATTCGTACGCTCGCCGCTGCGCCGGGCGGGCGTGCGGTGGAGGCGTGGCCGGGTGGGCGCGCTGCTGGCACCCGGGGCCCGCCACCGGCTCGCTGCCGGGCCGTCAGACCCCGGCCCCCGACCCGCCCTCGGTGCGGCCGCCAGGCCGGCACCCCACTGCGGCCGCCGGGTCGCCCGCGCTGAAGGACCAGGAGGACCAGGTGGTGGTGCCTGGCCGCAACCCCGGCCCTGCTGTGCCTGGCCGGGCCGCGACAGCCCCCGGTGACAGGGGCGGCGGTGCCCTTCGGGGCGACCGGGCCTTGCGACGGGCGAGATTCGGCCGAGCTCCGACCGCACGGCCGCATCCGGCTCCCGGGTCGGGGGCCCGGGTGGGCCGCGACCCGGGCGGTGACGCGCGCACCCCGGTCCGTCCGGGGCCGTGCGTCCTGCGGACCGCCGCGGCGGCGGGGCCCGAGGAGCAGAACGCGCCCCGTACGGCAAGAGCCGTGGCAGAACGTCCGATTATCGATCGTACCGGGAAGATGTCTGAGGGTTCGTCAGTTAACGGTCCGGAGGCGGCCGTGCGGCTGCCGCTCGATCCCCACGGCGACACACCAGCTGACGATGCACCAGGAGACGACTGTGCGCATACTCTTCACCGGGCCGGCCGCGCCCACCCATGTGTTCCCGATGGTGCCGACCGCGCAGGCCCTGCGCGCCGCCGGGCACGAGGTCCTGTTCGCCGGCCCCAAGCCCGTGGACCAGCTCCGCCAGGCCGGGTTCCCGGTCGTCGAGATCGGCGACGGCCGCCCGCTGCGCGACTCCTTCGATTCCGTCTCCGGTGCGGAGTCCCGATACGCCAGGCCCGACCTGACCCAGGATCAGATCCTCGACCTGGCGGCGGCCGCCTTCGCCCACGCCTCCCGCTCCACCGTGGACGGCCTGCTCGCTGCCGCTGACGCCTGGGACGCCGACCTGCTGGTCCACGACTCCTGCCTGGCGTCCGCCCAACTGGTCGCCGCCAAGCTCAAGATCCCAGCCGCTCTGCACAACTTCGGCTTCAGCTCCGGGCTGGACATGGCGGGCCGCCTCGCCGGCCACTTCACCGACCTCTACGAGACGCACGGCGTGGCCGGCCCGGCCGAGACCACCCCGCTGAACATCGTTCCGGCCTCGCTCGGCGGCGACCCCGGCGGCCTGCGGATGCGCTACCTGCCGTACAACGGCGGCGGCGTGGTCCCCGCCGACCTGCTGGGCCGAAGCGCGCGGCCGAGGGTCGCCGTCACCCTGGGCACCGTGGTTGCCGAGGTGGACGGCGTGGACGCCATCGCCCGGCTGGTTGCAGCCGCTGCCGAGGTCGACGCGGACTTCCTGCTCGCCGTCGGGGGCGCCGACCTGACCCACCTCGGCACCCTTCCGGCCAACGTCAGGGCACTGCCCTGGGTGCCGCTCGCGGAACTGCTGCGGGTGTGTGACGCGGTGGTCCACCACGGCGGGTCCGGCAGTTCCCTCACCGGCCTCCAGGCCGGGATCCCGCAGCTCGTGCTGCCCCAGGGCGCCGACAACTTCATCGTCGCGGACACGCTGGTCTCCACCGGTGCGGGCCTGCGCTCGACCTCCGATGACGTCGATACCACGCTGCTGGCCCGGCTGGTCACCGACCCGGAGCTGCGCGAGGCGGCCGTCCGTCTGCGGGCCGAGAACGAGGCGCTGCCGACGCCCGCCGCGAGCGTGCCCGCGATCGAGGCCCTGGCAGGCGGCCGGCGCTGAGCCGCTCGGCGGGAACCGCCGCCGGTCGGCCCGCCCCGGCCCAGTGCTGGCCGGGCGGCCCGCGGTCGCCTGCCGGTCCGCCGCCCGCCCGCCAGGTCCGCCCGCCGGTCGGGGCCGCTTCGGCGGGTCGTGAGCCGGCCGCCCGCCGCGCTGCCCGCCAGGGCGAACGCCGGGAGTGGCCGGCCCGGGTCCGTTGGTCCCGGCTTGCTCACGGCTTCGGCGCGGGCGGCTGACGGGAGCGTCGGGATGTCCTGTACGGGCCGCTGCTGGATGGGTCGGTGCGGCTTTCACTGACCTGGCCGCACCTGGTGCCGGGTGCCGGGGGCGGGGCAGGTGCCTGTCGCGTGGGGGTGCTGTCGCGTGAGCTTTCCCCTGGGACGTGGACACCGGAGTTTCATGGCGCGCGGCGGCCCGGAGCGCCCGGGCGTCCCCGGCCGGGTGGAGGTCGACGCGATCGCGCACCTGGACGACGAGGGCCGCCGGGCCGTGGACGATTCCCCGCAACGGTTACCGCCCGGGTGCGGGGATCCTTCGGGCCGGGCACCCACGGGCCCACCGCCGGCGGGTCATCCCCGGTCGGCGCCGACCGGCCGGCGGCCGGGGACGGCCGGCCGGCGCGGGCCGGTGTCGGGGTCGTTGAGCCACACGAACTGCCCGTCGGGCCGCACGGTCATCCCGTAGTCGTACGGCGTCGGCCGGTCGGACCGCTCCCAGGCCAGCCAGGCGCTCTCCAGTTCGTCGCCGAGGCCGCGGGGACCGCCCTGGTGAACGGCGCCCGGCCCGGCGGCGGCCGACGACAGGACGGCCCATGAATCGGCGCCGTCGTGCAGCCACGCAGAGGTTCCGTCCTCATCGACCGCTGTGGTGACCCGGACGTCCGCCAGGGCTACCTGCAGCGCGAACCGCAGGTTCCAGTCCTCGCGCAGCGCCGTCAGGTCGCGCTGCAGGCAACTCACGTCCTGCGCTGCGCGCCCGCCCCGGACCTGTCCGAAGCCGGCTCCGGCCGCGGCGCCCGGGTCGATCCGGTCGGGCATGAACTGGGCCAGCCCCTGCATCCAGCCGCTGGCCGAGGCACCGTCGTCGGCGACGGTGAGCGCGACGTGCCCAAGGCGCCCCCAGGGGGCGACGATTCGCCCGCCCGGTGCGCACTGCTCGACCCACGCGAACGGGATCCGCTCGACGGCGTACGTCGCGATCACCCTGTCGAACCGGGTGCCCGGGCTGCCGGCCCTCCCGTTCCCGACCTCGGTGACGACGTCCAGGCCGGCCGCCCGCAGCCTCGCGCGGGCAGCTTCGGCGAGGCCGGCGTCGACCTCGATGGATGTCACCAGCCCGGGCCCGGCCCGCCACGCGGCCAGTGCCGCGTTCCAGCCCGCGCCGGTCCCCAGGTCGAGGACCCGGTGGCCGGGCTCCAACAGGGAGTCCAGCATGTCCACCACGACGGCCTGCGCCGACAGGCTGCACGTGGGCAGGCCGTCGGTCACCTGCGTGACGGCCGCCGCGGCCTGGTCCCGGAACAGCTCACCCGCCCACCCGGCGAAGTCCGAACCCCGGTCCACGGCCGCGTAGGCGCGCCCGTCCCACCGCTACAGCCGCCGCGGCGCGAACGCGTCGCGCGGCAGCGCGGTGACGGCCTCGCGCAGCCACGGCGAGCGCTCGGGCCACGCCCCGCGCTGCTCCATGGCGAGCGCGAGGCCATCGCGGTACTTCTGCAGGTCGGTCACTTCTTGTGTTTGCCGTCGCTCGGCGGCGGGGGCGGGACCTGCCCGTCCGAGTTCCCGGGCGGCGGGTTGCCCTGGCCCGGATCCGGCGGCGGCTTCTCGGGCCGTATCCCCAGGTGGGAGTGCTTTCGGCCCGGGCCTGAGACGGGGCTGGGACACGGCCTCCCGGTCGGCCGTTGACCGTCTCCACTTAGTTTGACCATTCTCAGCGGAGTTTGACGGCGGCCCGGTCGTCTCACCGAACTTTGACAGCGTCTCGGCGAAGTCGACTGCGTATTTTCTGGCGCTGTGCCCGGATCTAGGATTTGCGGCATGGCAACAAGACTCGTGCAGATCAATATGAAGGCCCAGGACGACTCCGTGCTCGGCCGGTTCTGGGCGGAGGCACTCGGCTGGGGTGTTGACAGCGAGGGACCCGGTGTGACGAACCTCGAACCCGTGGGCTTCGACTACCCCGACCCCGCGGCCGTCTGCATCGACATCGTCACCCGCCCCGAACCCAAGACGGTGAAGAACCGGGTGCACCTCGACCTGGCCACCACCTCGGCCGCCCACCAGGCGGAGTTGGTCGCACGTCTGAAGGACCTCGGCGCGACCCTCGCCGACGTGGGCCAGGGCGATGTTCCTTGGACGGTCATGGCCGACCCGGAGGGCAACGAGTTCTGCGTCCTGGAACCCCGCCCCCTCTACCGGGACACCGGGCCGATCGCCGCGGTGGTGGTCGACTGCGCCGACCCGCGCGCGATGGCCCGGTTCTGGGGCGAGGCAACGGACTGGACGGTGCACGAGGTCGCTGGCGACCACGCCTCCCTGCGCTCCGCCCAAGGCGTCGGCCCCTACCTGGAGTTCGTGTGCACTCCCGATACCAAGCGCGGTTGGAATCGCGTTCACCTCGACGTCGCCCCTTACCTCGATGACGACCCGGCGGCAGAGGAATCCCGGCTGCGCGCCTTGGGCGCCACCGACCCTGGCATCGACCAGTCCTCGATCTCATGGAGGATTCTGGTCGACCCGGAGGGCAACGAGTTCTGCCTCCTAAGCCCTCGCTGAGCGCGGGCGACGGCTCCGGCCGGTTCAGGGCTGCGGCGAAGACGGCGTGGAGTGAGTGCAACGACGCCGGGGACGGGGCGGCGTCCCCGGCGACACTCTGTCGCGTGCTCTGTCTCGTGGGGGGTGGTGTTGTGTGGGGTGACGTGGGAGCGAGGTCCGGATCCCCTGTGGCTGGCCGGTCCGCGACAGGCCCGGCGACAGGGGGCCGCGGTGCCCCCTTGGGTGACCGGGCTGCTCCCGGCCCCGGCCCCGCGCCCCGGCTCCGATCGCTGCGCTCCGGCCTCGGCCCGGACTGTTGTGGCCACCTGGGCCGCGCGCGGTGGAGCGCGCTGCGGCTGCGCCTGGTGCCGCTGCGCCTGGCGGCTGGCTCGCCCCGGCCTGGGACGGTACTGGGACAGGTGGGACAGGGGTGTCTCAGTTGTGTCCTACCGGTGTCTCAGCGCGCCGGGTATATCCGTTTCGCTGGGACGGTCTCAGGCCATATTCCCAGGTGGGAGTGTTTTCGGTCCGGGGCTGGGACAGGGTTGGGACACGGCCTCGCGGCAGGTCGCTGACCCGTCTCATCGAACTTTGACGAGTCTCACCGAAGTTTGACCGCCCAGCTCAGCCCCGGTGCACGATGCCGCTGGTGAGCCGAGCATGATTGGTCCGGTGGAGAGTGCAGTTGAGAAGGTCAAGGTCTGGTTCCGGTTCGTCCCGCGTGAGGGCTGGTTCCCGCAGGACATCGAGGGTCTGTGGGCGGCAAGGCTCAGCGCCGACACGGCCGTGATCGAGCAGGCGATCCTGACTGGTGCCGGGGGTGGGCCTACCGGGCCGCTCACCACGGCAAGATGTCGATGCCGCGGGGTCAGGGCGCGAAGTACCAGCAGTACAGCTCGAGGTGCTTCTCCGCACGACTGCTGGCCAGGGCTGACACACGTTCGAGGAGGTCCATCGCGTTGTCCGGCGAGATCTCGTCGTCCGGTTCGGAGGCGGCCTCGGCCCACGCACGAGCCGCGGCTCGGAGCCGCTCCCCTCGCGCAGTGACCAGGGCCGTGCACAACGGCTCAGGGACAGCGAAGACGGTGAACCCGTCATTGGCCATGGGGACCACGTGCCGGAGTGTGCTCTCGGCACCTGTCAGCTGGGCTTCCCACCTCCAGACCGCGTCATCGGGGTAGATGCCGTCGCACCGTACGGCCGGGAAGTCGTGACTACGGCGAGGGCCCACCCGCAGAGCGGAGTCATCGTCTCTTGCAAGGAAGAACTCGCCTACGCGGATCATCCGCCGATCTTCGCAGCCTCCGGGGCAACTCATACGAGCGGCTGGTCTGTAGGGCCATCAGGCACGGCGAGGCGGGTTCCACCAGCCCTCTGAATCGGTCAAGATCACTTGTCAATCGGCCAAGGTCGCATGTCAGAGGACGCGGGCGGCCGCTGTTGACCCGTCGCAACGGAGTTGACGGGTCTCATCGGAGTGTGACGTCGCAGGTCAGATATGGTGCGGGCATGACCGAGGGCCTTCCTTCCGATGTGGCAGACGTGCTCGACGTCCTTCTCAGCGGCGACGATCCGACGCACCTGGCACTCCGCGCCCAGGTACCGCATCTGCGCGTGCGAGAGCGTTGTAGGTGCGGGTGCGGTACGGCCTACTTCGAGCTCGACACGACTGCCGTCGAGCCGGCACCGTCCGGACCGAGCACGGTGGTGGCTGCCGGCGCCCAGATCTGCACCGAGAACGGTGACTGCCCCGGCGAAGTCCTGGTCTTCGCCCAGGCCGGCTACCTCTCCTGGCTGGAGGTCTGTTCCTGGAGCGACGACACCGAGGTCACTCTGGCCCTGGCCCGGCGAGCCCTGCGCCGCTGACGCCGGAGTACCTGGCTGTGGACTCGTGACCGTTGTCCGGCCGTCGAGAGCGGGCAGGCCCCGTACTTCAGGTCTCCTCGACCAACCCGCAGGCGTCCGGGAACGCCTCCAGGAACTCTCGCCGCCCTGGGTCGGCCTCGGCTTCGGCCAGACCCCCGATCGCCAGCAGGAGCCGGTCGAGCTGCTCGGACGGCAGCCTCTTGAGCACCGAGGCGACGTCCTCCATCACCTTCACCGCGCAGTCGGGATCCACCTCGTCGTCATCGCAGCCGTCGAGAAACCGGATGGTGTCGACGAGAAGCCCGGCGAGGACAGGTACCAGCGGGTCGATGACGGTCATCCGAACACCCTAATCCGGGCCGATCCGCACGCTCGCGGCACCGGTCAAACGTCGGTGAGACGGGTCTGGTCGCCCTGGTCCCGGCTGCTGCTGGTGCGTCAGTGTCCTCCGACAGACGATCTTGACCGATTACCATTCGATCTTGACCACGAGGGTTCCTGTCACCTGACTTGACCGGCAACGTGCCCCTATGTGTTTGGTCAAGGGGCGGCGAGTATGTTCGGGTCGTCCTGACTGAGGTCGAGATTCATGGGGGTGCGTGTGGATGGGGACCTAACGATCAGGCTCAACGGTGATGAGGCACTGGTGCTGTCGCACTGGCTGGAGCGTCTGCAGATGACGGACCTCAGTCGCATGGTGGACGATCCGGCGGTCTGGGCTCCGATCCACAGGATCGCCGGAACGCTGGACAAGGCGCTTGGCGAGCTGTTCGCCCCGGACTACGACCGGCGGCTCGCGGCCGCTCGGCAGCGCCTGCTTCCTGAGGATTGATCGTTTCACGGGGCGGCTGTGACAGGTTGAGGTTCGTAGAGCGTTCCGTCGCGGAGCATGGCGAACAGGACGTCGACCCGGCGTCTGGCCAGGAGGGCCTGGGTGTGCCGTCTGCCCTGGTTGATCTTCTTGTCGTAGTAGGCCCGGGAGGCCGGGTCGCCGAGTGAGGCGAACGCGGCCAGGAAGAACGCCCGTTTCAGCTGCTTGTTGCCCCGGCGGGAGGGTTGCTCGCCACGTCTGGAGGAACCGGAACTGGGGGCGGCGGGGCGGAGCACTTCCTGCGTCCTGGACCAGAGCGACCTCCCGCTCCGCCCCGCCAGCCGTGGCGGCCGCCACCGAGCCACGGACAAAGTCGCCCACTCGCGCGCCCGCCGGCAGCTCTCGGTGTGAAGGCTTGGTCGGCCACCAGGTCCGCAGCGCGCATCACCCTCCTCCACGTGGCGTTCGGTATGGCACAGCCCAGGCTTGCAGGGAGGTGGACGGGCGCGCGGGTGAGTTGCAGAGCCGCTACAGCCGGGGGTCTGTGCGGGGCGCTGGGTCCCGGGCTCGCTGTCTACGCGGAGGAGGTAGTGCTCGACTGCGGGATGTCGGTGTCCACCTTCTACGACTCCTTCGCCGGGGCTGACCATGCTCAGGCGGACTGGGAACCCTGGACTGACCCGCTGTCGCGTCGGCCGATCTCGGCGAGTGCGATCCAGAGGGCTCCGAGCTCCGAGCCCGCCTGTGCGGACCCTCATGACCGGCATCCGGCCAAAACAGCTATCGGGAGCGTCGGATGCCGATCGCCAGACATGTGCCTAAAAGGATGATAAGCCACCCGTCGTCCTCGCGGTTTGTAGTGGTGCAGCCGGTGAGGTGGACACAAAGTAGTGGCCAAATTCTAATGTTTACGAAAAAATAGTATGTCTGCGTTGATGTAGGCGAAGTAGATTTCCACCAGAGCACTGGCCACCGGGGTCAGGGCTTTCGAGGGGAAATAATCAAATGAAGCTTGCACAGCGGATTGCGGCTGTTGCCGTGACCACGGCCACGCTCGCCGGCGGCATGACTGTCATGGCTACCAACGCGAGTGCAGAAACCAGCACCAACGGCGGCGGCCTCGTGGTCACCAGCATCAACAACGGCTACGACGCCTACTACTCCGCGAGCTCCTCAAGGACCGTCCGATTCAAGCTGGAGTGCCGCGACAGCACGTACTACTACGACAACGGCTTCTTCAATGCCGCCGCCGGCTCGGGCTACTCCTTCTTCTTCGGCGTGGGTTCCGGGAAGGGTTGCAGGCTCCAGCTCATGAACACGTCGTACGGCGTGATCACTCAGACCGGCTATGTCGCCTGAGACTTTTGACCATCGAGGCCGCGCCGCTATCCAGCGGCGCGGCCTCTAGCGATGTAGACGAGGCGGATATTCACCCATGAAAATTTTTGCCCTTCTTTCCCTACCCCTTGTTTTCGCCTCAATTCCGCTCGCGCAGGCCGCACCTCCATCGGATGTTCCGCGTGCCGAGCTGCGCGGCCTCGTAGAGAACGTCATCCAGGCCGATGGGTACCGCTACCAGGCCAAGGACAGCGCGGGGCGGTCCATGGATGCCGCAAAGATCATCCAGGATGGGACCGGCAGCTACCTGGCCGTCTACCACACCATGCGGCCCGACGGACGTTTTCACGCGGCCATCGCGGTCTCTTCTGACCTTCTTGACTGGACGTTCGCTCAGGATTTCGGCGTCGGCAGTTCCCAGCCGACGATCAGCCCTCTCGCGAATGGGGGGTATGTGGTTGCTTGGGAGCAGGACCCGAGCAACCACATTGCGGTGCGTTACTACAGCAGCCGGGCGAACCTCCTCGCGGGTTCGTCCTCCCGCCAGTTTGATGCTCCGCGGTCTCTGTCTTCCTGCTCGGAAGGGACGCCCAATATCTACTCGGTCACCCTGAGTCCCGATATCGATCACTCGGTCATCGACATCGGGGGACACTACTACGCCAACTGCAATGTAGACCGTCAGATGCGCGCGAAGCTCACGAACTTCTCCTCATGGTCGGCGTCGTCCCAGTCGAACTTCGACAATGCCCTCTTGTACTGGGGTGTTCAGGGGAATATCGGAGACCGGGATTCCGTGAGCTTCAAGGGTTTTCCCTTCGGGTTGATCGAGGGGCAGTACGAGAAGAACCATTTTGAATCCTGGCGGACGTTCATCTATGACTACACGACGGGGAATGCCGACCAGACGAGTATCCATACGCATGCCGGAAGTGTTGCTTTCGCCAATCCGAGCATCACCAGGGTCAAGACTCCCGCAGGCGCAGATGCTCTTCTTGTCAGCCTTTTCATTCCCTCCGAGGGTGCCGCCAGTGGGGAATCCGGTCAGCTTATCTACTTCCGCAAGTACTGAGGCAGGTCGTGAACCGCCGGGGCAGGGCCCGCCTGATTTGGGAGGGGGCACGTGGCTCGGCCGGCTCCCGGTTCGGACGGTCCGAGGACTCTGATCAGCCGGCTCGCCTCAAGGAGCCGCTGCCAGAGGGCTGGATCCGGAAGTGGCTAAGCCGTCTCATCGCGTGCGTTCGTCGGCGGGCGGAGCTGCCCCGAGGCTCCTGGGGCGGCTCTCGCCCGCTCGGATCGACTGCTCGTACCGGGGCGTGTGTGCTGTCTGCTCAGCCGCTGAATAGGGCCGTGGTGGTGACGTCGATGCCGGCGTAGACGAACGTCGCACCGATCTGTTCGGTGAGGTCCTTGAGGAGGTCGGCTGCTTCGGCGCCGGTGGTGGTGCGGGGGTTGAGGCGGTGGATCTCGTCGATCAGCACCAGACGGACGCCGGCGGTGTTGTAGGTGTGGGTGACGGCCTGCATGAGCTGGGCCTGGGTCGCGGCGCACCCACCGCAGACCGTCCCGGTGACCGGGCGGCACAGCCACGCCGCGGCGCCGACGGATCACCGCTCCCATCCAGGCGATCAGCGGCCCGCCGAAGTCCACTGCGGCCAGCGGCCCCAGTCACGGGCGCCCCACCCGCTCACCCAGCCGCCGGCAGAACGCCCCGTCCGCGGGCCGTGCCCGAGGCCGCCCGGCCCCGCTGTCCCGCCACACCAACTCGGCCATCCCCGGATCCAGCAGCGCCCACGCGACCTCCAGCACCTCCGGGAAGACCGCCGCATCCCGCGCCACCACCCGCCACCACCAGAAATCCCCGCCCGCGTCCCCACCCGCCAGGGCGTGCAGCCGTGCGGGCCACACCCGCTCGTCCGGCCACTCCAACGCCAGATCCCACCACCGGCACACCACCGCATAGGCCAAGGCGAACACCTCCCCAGGCCCCACCCCCGCCCGCACCGCAAGCTGAGCCACCCGCACCCACCGCCGCTGCGCCTCGACGATCTCCGGCAGGCCGCGCAGATCCAGGTACTCCAGCGCCTGGTCGGCGTCCGCGTCCAGCAGCCACCGGCCGTGCCGTGCGCACATCTCCAGCGAGGCGCGTACCGCACCACCTGCACCGCAGCCCCGGTCCGCCCCGTCGTGCACAATCGGCATCCGAACGCCACCGGCCCCACCGCCGCGCCGCTTCCCACGATCCCGGCGCGGCCGAGATGCTCGACGTGATCTGGGACGAGGTCATCACCGACCTCGGCTCCGACTACGACACCTACTCCTACGTCACCCACATCGGCTTCGCCGCCCGAAACACCGTTCTGTGCAACCAAGTTGGCCCCGGATGGAACCGTCCCTCCGGGGCCAACGCGCGTTTTCGGGTCCCGCGTCAGCGGCGGCGGGACCGCTGCCGCCGCTCCCGCCGCGCTGCTGGCGCCGGCTCGCTCAGCGTGCCCCGCGGGGTCGTATCGGTCGCGTGGGTCGGGGTGGGGGCGTACACCGGTGGTGGCGAGATCTGCGACGGCGAGGTCGTCCGCACCCACGACGAAGCGATGGAAGAGGAGGAGGCCGCGCAGGACCAGGAGGGCCTGGAGGCCGGGGAAGACCAGGGCGAGGACACCGAAGGCCAGGACGAGTACGACGTCAGCTGCCGCGCAGTCCTGAGAGGAGCGTGAGCACCTGGGCCCACCCCGCCGCCTGTGCGGCGGCGTTCCCGGCACGGGTGCCGCCGAAGTTCGTGGTGCGCTTGGTAGCTGCGCTGCCCAGGGTGGTGTCCGCGGCGAGGTAGGGGAAGGTGCCGACGAGGTGGCCCGCGTCGGGGTAGACGATCGCCTGGTGCGGATGGGGGTTCTGCGCGAGATCGAGTGCCTTCACCAGTTGGCCCGCCCAGTTCGCGGAAGGCCAGATCCTGTCGTCGGCGCCGGCGATCGCCAGCAGCGGACCGTCGAGCTTGTCGAGCGGGATCGTGCCGGTCGGCACTGGCCTGCCGTGAAGGGTCCAGGCGGTCGGCCCGCTCGGGAATCCGGGGTTGACCTGGGCCGAGGGTGCGTAGACCACGGCACCGTGGACCAGCGCCGGGTAGTCCTCGGCCAGCAGGAGAGCGGCTTCGCTGCCGCGCGAGTAGCCCAGGGCGAGGAGCTGTGCGGGGTCGACCTCCGGTTGGGCGGCCAACAGGCGCGCGGCGTCGGCGAAGTACTCCAGCGGGACGTCCTGCAGGGTGGGCGGCAGCCCGGGCAGCCCGAAGTATCCCAGGGCCAGGGCCGGATATCCGTGGGAGGCGAGCAGCGCCGCTGTGAGGTTCTGGCCTGTGCCCCCCTCGGAGCCGCCGAAGGCCAGGACCGCGGGCCGGCGGGCCGTCCCGGACGGGGGGAGGAAGAGCTCGCCCGCGATGCCGTCCTGTGCCGGGGTCAACTCGCGGGCGGTGACGCCGTCGGCCAGCCAGTGGCGTTCCAGCACCCGGACGGCCTGCTGTCGTCCGCCGGTTTCGACTGCCAGGCGGACCTGGTAGTAACCCTGGAGCTGGGGGAACTTGGGTACGAAGGCTGTTGTGGCGGCGTCCGCGGGGGGTTCCATCGACCAGAACAGGCCCATGCCGTCGACGCCCTGGTAGGAGCCGGAGCGCGGGGCAGTGGTGGCGAGGTCGACGGCGCCCTGCGGGTCGGCCACGAAGGCGGCGTGCGCCTGCCAGCTGTTCGCCCGGTAGTCCGAGGCCTGCGTGGTGACGGTCACCTCCGCTCCCGGCGCGAGCCCGGTGATCCGCACCCGGACCGCCTGATCCGCAAGCGCCTCCGGTTGGTCGACCTCGATCGCGACCGCGTCGGAACCCGAAATGGCTCTGTCATGCCCACCGGTGCAGCCGCTTACCGTGACACCGGTCAGCGCCAGCACGACTGCCGCCGCCCACCTCCTGACCGAACGACTCCTGGCCACGTCGCTATCCTCCCCCGATGACGGTGACATTCTCATATGGTCCAGACCAATGGTCAAGGCCGTTCGGGGCGCACAAGGGGCATGCCTGGACCATCAGCGGAGAGGGCGGATGCCCTTCGGCGGTGCCGCTGTGCGAGGTCACGACATAGCGTTGGCCGCGGATGCTGAAGCCCTTGCCCTTCCTTGGAGCCGCCCTTGGCCGGGTCGACGGTGCTGGCATCCCCGGCAGGCCCGCCGCGCCGCTCACCGTGCCCGCTGACAGGCCCAGGCCCGCCCAGGACGGCAGGGCCGCCTAGCGGGCCTGTTCCTTGGGGCAGACCTCTGCGAGCAGGTCCAGCAGGTACTCCGCCACCTGCCCGGCCTCGCCGGCCTGCACCCACGTGTAGACGGCGGTGTGAGCCTGCGCGTCGACCCTCTGCAGGACGTACCCGTCCACCAGCGCGCCGCCCGCGCTCAGCCGTTCGTGGGCCAGGATCTGCCGGGGCCGGCCTTCCTCCTCGACACCTCGACGTCCCCGGCGTCCGGGCAGTCCCGCAGCTGGTGCACCCACTGGGCTGGCATGCCGACCATTCTCCCCCGGGCGCAGGCGCTCCCTGCCTCGCCCGCATCACTGCAGAGGCCGCCCCGGGCCGCCCCAACTGGCCGGTTGGGCGTTCCACGTAGCCACCGCCGTGGGTACCACCGCAGGCACCACCGTAGACACCACGGCCCCCTCGCGGCGCTGCCGCCGTTTCCGCAGCTCAGCGCCCACTGTCAGGGGACCGGAAATCCAGACAGCCCCTGATCCTGGTCGCTTTCCTGGTTGTGGGTGGTCGGTTTGGTCGGTCGGGGTTTGGCCCTGCTGGGGGGCTGTGGGTTGGTGGTGGCGTCCGGCAGGTGCCGGCCGCGCCGGACGGGCGGGCCGCAGCCCGCCGCCCCCGGTTGCCGATGCTTGGGCGCAGGCCGTGCCGACGGCCCTTCCTGCGGCGTGCCACGGCCCCGGCCGCTGGTGCGGTCCGGGGCCGGGGTCGTAGAGGGTCAGGCGGCGTCCTGAGGCTTGCGCCTGGCGCCGGCCTTGGTGCGGGGGTCTTCGTGCCAGCTGCGGCCGGCCGCCGCCGACGGTGCGGCCGGAGGCCGGGTTCTTGCTCCACCAGTTCCACCCACCCACTCTCCGCCCGGCCCACCGCCATCCGCCTGCGCGGGCGTCAGACCTTGGTCGCGTCCATCAGGGCGAGCCCGGCGAGCGCGACCACGGCGGAGACCGAGACCGTGATCCGCTGCCACCGCACCCAGTTCGCCCAGCCCCGCTCACACTTGCTGCCGATCATCATCCCGACGCCCCCCGCCATGAAGGTGCCCAGCGCGAACCACATCATGACCAGCAGCGTAGCCACGGACCGGCCGGCGGTCATCGGAACCGGACGAGCCACCTGCGTGCCGCACCACGCGACGGACTGCCGCAGGCCACCGTCCAACGGCTTGGGCCGTGATTGGCGGGTGTCGGCGTCCTTGATCTGCAAAGCGCCGTCAGGCTGCTGAGCGCTCCAACGATGGCAGTAATCAACGCGACCACCTGATCATGCTGACGGAGCGTGATCACTGTGTCCATTCCGCGTTACGGGAGCAGCGCGCAGTTGGGCTGCACGGGGACTGGGAACTGGCACTCAGCGCGCGATTGGGGCCGAGGCCAGCCACATTCGGGTGCCCGACGAACCGATCTGCTGTCGAAGCAGCGTCCGACGGCGGCTGGCCACGCCGCGGCCCCGGCCGCTGAAGTGGTCCAGGTCGGGCCGTCGCCGCGATGCCTGTGCGGGCGGCAGGCCGTGACCACCGATGCGGGATCCCGTGCGGAGCACCGCGATACTTCCGTCATGCACAACGCCTCCCATCCGGTGCTCGGGCAGGTGCCGTTCCCGTTCCCCGACGGACGGTTCCCGCACGATCGCGGCGCGGTGGTCCAGCGCACTGTCGCGGAAGGCATCTGCCGGCGCTCGTCGTCGTCCACGACAGAGACGACTGGAAGGCCGGGGACGGCGTCAACGACCCGAACCTGCCCGATGCCAGCGGCGTGTACTGCCTCGCCTCCCTGGTGCAGGACGACGCCACCCTCGCCGGCACAGCCGCCCTGCAGCGAGGCTTCGCTGCCTACCGGGACGGCCCGAGCCTGCCATGGAGCATCGAACTGTTCAGCTTCGACGACGACGATGAAGCCTCAGGCTGACTACCTGCACCTCCCGGCTCTGGAGCGCTTCCGGTCCGGCCCTTCCCGAGGGGCCAGCCGCACCTGTGCCCCGGACTCGCCCGGATCGGCGTGAACGAATTGTCATCCGGCGAAGTCTGCGATGACGCAACGCGGCCGACCGCCGTCTCGCGCACTGCAGGCGTGGTGATCTGGGACTGCCGCCGGGGCCGGTATGGGGTCAGCCGGGGTGCTTGCGGGCGGGGTCCAACGCCCGGCATGGCCCGTCGGGCCATGCCGGGCAGGCTGGCTACCGCCGACGCAGGGCCGTCGGAACCACGACGCCAGCCCCCGAGCCGCCCGCGCAGCCGGCTGCCGCCGCGCCCGCGCTCCCGCCGGGAGTCCTGGCGACCGCCGCCGAGGACGAGCCCACCGGCCCCCGCCGCCGGGTCCTGGAGCTCGCCGACGCCCTCGCCGCCTACTTCTACGCCCGCACCCTCGACGACGGCGACCCCACTCGCGCCTTCGAATCGGCGCTTCGAAAACATGACGCCTCCGGGCGGGACAACCGGGAGCGTCCCCGGCCCCACCGGCGGGACAACCACATCCGTCGCCGCACTCGGCCTGGCGCCGGCCCCGACGCCCGGGCCGATTACGGATCGCTTCGAAAGTCGGCCGACCGCGGCCGAGCTGGAGGAGGCCCAGCGCATGCTGTCCAGCCCGCAGTTGCTCGCCCGCGTCTCGCCCCGGCTGCGCAACGACGTCGACCGTCCCGTCCCCGTGCCCGGTGCCGCGAGGATCGCCGCTACGCCCGCCGGCCCGCAGCCGCAGCGGTCGGCCGCCCGCGAGCGTCTGGCGGCCGCGTCCGGCGACTCCCTATGAGCGGGGCTTCGGGGACTGCGACGACCTCCTGGCGCTCCCGCAGCTCGGCCCGGGCTGGGAGCTCGCCGGCTGGAAGGACAATCGCCTCGCGTACTACGTGGTCTACGACGGGGGGATCGTCGGCTGGGTGGAGATCGGCATCGGCGCCATCCCGCGCTGGGCCGCCATCACCGACCGCCAGTTCCTGGTCGACGCCACCACGGGGGAGCCGCTGTTCCACGCCAGCCCGGAACTCGCGCCCCGCACCGTCCGTCAGGCCCATCTCGCACGCTGACCCCGCCGCCGAGGTGAAGGCGGTGCGCACCACCCACCGATCCTCCCCGTGCCGCGTTTGGCCGCCGGTCTGGCTCCTGGGGTGGGTGTGGGAACTGCGCCGGGCCCACGAGGGCCGATGTGCCCGGGGCGCCTTCATCGACGGCCGCCTCGTCGTCGGCGCAACCGACGGCAGGTTCGTCCTCTCCGCGGAGTCGCACTGCGCCGTCTCTTCCTGCACGTCGCCCTCAGTCGCCACTTCGCCTGATCCGCGACGCCAACGCGCCCGGCCGTTCTTCGGGTGGGCACCTTGATGGACCATCAAGGTGCCCACCCATGCCTTGGTGGCCCCCGCCGGGGGACCTTGACGGTGCAGGTCAAGTCACATTCCGGCCCTGGCCAGGCCCCGGTTGTCAGGCATGGCGTCAGGGTGTGCGGCGGGCGGCACCGCGCCGCCGCGTGGTCATCGACGGCGGCGGCTGCGACTGGCACGACGCTGAACCCTGGACCGGAGCCGTTCCACGTGGCAGCAGGGTGATCTGGCTCCAGTGGGGATCGGTCGAGCCTGGTTTATCACCCGAATGGACTGTGATTCGTATTCGAAGCGTTACGCAGGGTGACCTACGATCATGATCACTGGTTCCATCGACCCCGAAAGGGACGTCCATGCGCAGACGAATCGTACTTTCCGCCGTACTCGCCGCCGCTTCTCTGATCACTGGTGGCGGGGTACTCGCCGTCCCGGCAGCCGCCTCCGGCACCCGCGCTGTGGGTGACCTGAAGATCGGCAGCGTGATCCAGCTTCAGAACCAGTACGGCGCCGGGAGCTACCTGGACACCTACGGCTACGGCACCGCACCCGGCTCCAAGTACGCCGTGTCCACCACGGACGACGCCAGCCGCATCACCTACTCCACCAGCCGCTGGCAGGTCGTCTCCGCCACCGGCCGCCCCCCCGGCAGCGATGTCCTCAGCGGCGACAGCATCTACCTGGTCAACCAGTACTTCGGCGATGGAACCAGCGGCGGCTACCTGGACGTCAACGGCTTCTCCAACGTGCCCACCGCCTGGTACAGCGTCTCCACCACCGCGACCAAGGACCGTGACGGCGACAGCGGCAAGTGGCGCATCACCGCCGCGGACTCCTCCCCGCAGGACGGACTCATCCGCAACGGCAACACCGTGCACCTTCAGAGCCAGTACGGCGGCAACGGCGGCTTCCTGGACACCAACGGCTTCAACCCCACCGGCAACAAGTACGGGGTCTCGACCAACCCCTACTGGAACCGATCCGGCGCGAACACCGCCACTTGGAAGGTCCTCGTGCCGTAGCACGCCGCGATACCCGGAAGATCACCGAAGGATCGGTCTCCGCGGGATGGTGGCCCGCGCCCAGCCCCGCCGCAGACGAGGCCGGCCCCTCGCGCGCGACGGCGAGGGGCCGGCCTCGGTGGTCCGGTAGTGAGCTACGACCCCGAGGGCGGCACCGGCCGTCACCGCAAGCCCCGCCCGCCCATGCCGCCCGGGTCGCCCGTTGCGCTCGACTGGAGCTGCCGCTGCGGGCTGCACCCGGCCCCCGACGACGGCGGCCCGACGATCCCGCCGTGCGTGCCCTGCTCCCCAAGCCCGCCCCGACGCCGCTCCCACCCGAGGGGCCGCCCGCCCGGCACCGCCGGCCGCGTCTGGAGGACCCGGTGCCCGAGGGCACCGTCTCGCGTCACGAGGCCCGCGGCCGCAAGCACCACCGCGAGTGCCACGCCCTGTCCGGGGACGGCGGGACCGGCTGATTCACCAGCGCGCGAGACACGGCCGTCCGGCGGAGCAGCCCCTCGACGTCCAGGCCGGCCCGGCCCGGCCCCGCCCGTCCGGCCGCCGGGCGGCTGTGTAGATGAACACGGGTTCTGGTTCAACTTCTGTGGAGCGGTCACGCTCTGTAACCTCCCAGGGCTGGATGGCCCTTCATGGCTCGTTGACAGACCTGTTTGGGATCATGCCCGCATGGATTTCGACCTCGCCCCACCAAACGGCGTTGGCCCGTTGCGGATCGGCACGAATCGGCACTCGGCCGACGCGGCGCTGGACTCGCTCCGCGATCTCTCCGCGGTCCCGGAGTCCGACCGGCCGGGGCAGCACGTCTTCCGCCCCAGTGGACTGATGATCAGCATCCACTGCACGCGAGACATGCTCGAAGCCATTGAGCTCGGAAGGCCGTCGACTCGGACCGACCGGGTCATCTTCCGGGGCCTGGACGTGTTCGCGATCCCGGCCCGCGAGCTGGTGCACCGCATGGGCGAATACACCTCGATCGAGGCAGACCCCGACGACCCGGCGTCTTTCGTCGCACCGGACCTGCTCCTGAGCTTCTGGCGCCCATTCGCGGCCGACGACGAGCCAGAGGAAGAGCAGGGCTACTACTTCAGCTCGGTCTTGCTGGCACGGCCCGGCTACTACGACACCCCGGCGCAGGCTGCGGAGCGACTCCATCAGAGCGCGTGACCGTCACGTCACGACGCCAACAGGACTCGTTTCCGCAGCAGGTCGAAGCCGGCATGACCGTACAGCTGGTGCTTGATCATTTCGATCCGGTTGACATGGCCTTCGACGACGCCGGAGCTCCACGGCAGTGTCAGGCCGGCGGTGACGGCGGCGAGATCTCGTCCGAGGCCGTTGACGAAGGCGTGGAGGCTGGGCAGGTCGTCGGCGCGGACCGCCGTGATCCACTGCGGGAGCCGGTCACCCTGGAGCTGGGTGAGCATCTTCCCGAACGCGCGGACGTGCCCGGCGAGCGCATCCAGCCAGGGTGTAGGCGGACCAGACTGAGTCAATCACGAAGCGTGATTGGCGTCGCCGGAGTGATGCCGCGTCGGAGTCGTCGCCTACCATGCAGCTTCCGACGGGCCGCCGGCTGGCAGGAGGGTAGGCGATGACCGAGGCATGGAACCGGCTAAGAGCGCTCATGGGAGAGCCGGCGTACACCCCGGCACGGGTTCCATGGGAGCTGGCGCCCGTCGATCTGGGCGTCCAACTGCCATCGGATTACCGGGCGTTCATCGACCTCTATGGCGGGGTGAACCTGAACGGCGAGTGGGGTGTGTTCACACCGAAGAGGAACTCACGCTTCCCCGACGTGCCGGGCGGAATGGCGGGATGGCGCATCGAGGCCGACATCGACCTTCGCGATCAGGTCGAAGGCGAGGAGCAGTGGTGGGACCAGCAGGACCCCACCCCGGTGTTCCCAGACCCCGGCGGCCTGCTGCCCTGGGGCTGGAACAGCAACCACAACCAGTGCTGCTGGCTGACAACCGGTCCGGACCCTGAGCAGTGGCCGGTGACGGTGTTCTACGACGACCGACTCGACCGCTTCGGCGGTGGCTTCGCGGAATTCCTGCTAACCGTGCTGACCGGCAGTTACGCCGCGGAGGCCGAGTTGCTGGTACGCGCCAACCCTGAAGTGTGGGGGCCTCCGCTGCCTCGCCCTCTCTGGTCGCCCGGCGATGACTGGGAGGGCACGAACTGGGGCCTTGGATGGGGTATCGAAGGCTTTCTCACCGAGCCCGGATCTACGGAGATGCCCTGGGTCAGGAAGTGACGCTCTGCGGGATCTTGCGGACGTGGGCCAGCGATGGGGCCGACTCGCATGAGGCCGGCAATACTCACCGTCACCTCGTCACAGAAGTTGGACCAGAACCCGAGAACGGGCAGCAGGTGTTCACCACCTCGGGAGGCACCCGCCACATCCAGGATCCGAACAGTGGCGCTTCGCATCGTGGTAGGGCACGGCCTCTCGCAGCGGATCAAAAACACGTTGGCCCGTCTGCCGCAGGGCTGCAATGATGCCCCCATTTCTTTGGCGGAGGACATTTGTTCGTTTTCGTGTGCGCTGGGTGTGGCGCCAGGCTGACCAACCCGCTGTCCCAGGTAGAGCTGCCGGCCCATGCCCATCAGAAGTACGGGAACGGGATTCAGCTCCCGGTTCTCATGGAGTCGGGCACGTTCGCCGTGATTCCAGACGAGGCGGCAGTCCGCGGCATCCCCACTCCGGTCTACGCCTTGTCCGAGGCACCCGGCACCATCGTCATCGCACCCGGGGATACCCACGGCACCGTGCTCGTTCCGGAGCAAGCCGGCGGCTACTGCTGCGGCCTCGACTGGGGTGACGGCCCCAACATGGCTTGCGAGGTGTGCGGCCTGCCCGTGGCTAACCGCATTGATGACTGCTCGCTCTGGCAGGCGGTCTGGCTCGCGCCGGACGCCGTTCACCGCCTGCCCGACGGTGGCGCCGACACCACACTCCTCTCCTGGGCGGAGCTATTGGCGGAGGGGAAAGTCACGCCTCCGAGTGTGCCGATCACCAGATGGGGCTCGCTGCTTGGGCTGGACCACTGGTGGTCATGGAACCCGCAGTGGGAGGCGGCGGCCGGCCGGGCGCTGGCCCACCTGCTGGCCGCATCGGACGGCCGGCAGGTGGTTGTCCCGCATGGCCTGACCGCAGAAGTGTTCCAACGTGCCCTGGATGCCCTGCTTCCCGCTGTTCAGCCGGCGCGACGCGCCGTCCTGGCCGGCCCCGGACTGCCCGTCCCCGATACGGACGCCGACATGTTGATCGTGCCGACCCACCCGCAGACGGGGGAACTCTGGAGCCCGGGCGGCCCGGAGGCATCGGCATACCCTGTGCCGCTGCCGTTCGGGGTGTGGATGTGGATGGCCTTCCCCAAGCCACACCTCCGCCTCCCCGCGTCAGGGACCATGCCCGACGGCGTCCTCCGCGACGACCCACTCCCGCCGCGTCCCCACCGGCTGTTCCGAGTCGACCCGGGAACCTTCGAGCACACGCTGGTCCGGTTGCCGGCTGTCCGCAGCCCGTGGCTGCGCGAGATCCTGGAGAACCTCACGCACCACCTGCGCGCCGGCCTCTTCTAGTGCTCCGACCGCATAGGTTCACCGGCTCGGGGTGGTGTCCGGAGGTGGAGGTATCGGGTTGGGGCCGTCCTACCGTTCGTTGGGGGTGTTCTCCATCGCCCACCTGCGGAAGAGGACGAGTACCTCGGTGAGGTTGCCTGGTCCGCATGCGGCGTCGAAGGTCATGTCGGAGGTCCGGGCCATGACCCAGTCATTCTTGCTGCGTTTGAGGTCCTGGCGGGGGAAGCCGTGTCTCTCCAGGTCGGTGTCCTCCAGGTCGATGCGGACGGACCAGCCGGGGTTGTCGAGCGTCTCGATCTTGACACCCCATTCGTGCTCCCAGTCCTCGTTGCACTGTGCGGAGTACCAGGCCTGCAGCCACTCCAAGACGTTCTCGGCTTCGTTCATGGCACGAGATGCTAGGTCAGTCGCGAGTCCAGGGCCGGACCGCGGATGGCACAACTTGCCCTGGGGGGTCGTGATGGCCGAGCCGGTGCGTGTGCGAAGACTGACCGATCAGGAGGGGCAGCGGCTGCAGCAGATCGTGCGGCGGGGCAGCACCTGTTCGGTGCGCTACCGGCGCGCGATGATGCTGTTGGCCTCCGCCGGCGGCAACCGCGCGGTCATTGCCCAACTCGTGCAGGCGGACGAGGACACGGTGCGCGACGTCATCCACCGCTTGAACGAGATCGGCCTGGCCGCACTGGACCCTCAGTGGGCGGGAGGCCGTCCCTGCCTACTCAGCCCTGACGACGAGGACTGCGTCATCAAGACGGCCACCACCCGCCCTGCCAAGCTGGGCCAGCCCTTCACCCGCTGGTCACTGCGCAAACTCGCCGCCTACCTGCGGAAAGTCCACGGCCGCGTCATCCGCATCGGCCGCGAGGCCCTGCGCTGCCTGCTCGCCCGACGCAGCGTCACCTTCCAACGCGCCAGGACGTGGAACACCAGGACGTGGAAGAAGGAGTCCGCCGACCCCCAACGCGAAGCCAAACTGGACCGGATCGAACACGTGCTGGAGCACTTCCCCGATCGGGTGTTCGCCTTCGAGGAATTCGGCCCGCTGGGAATCCGTCCCACCGCAGGCTCCTGCTGGGCTGCCCAGACCAAGCCCGACCGCATCCCGGCGACCTACCACCGTACCCACGGCGTCACCTACTTCCACGGCTGCTACTCCATCGGCGACGACACCCTGTGGGGCGTCAACCGCCGCCACAAGGGCTCTGCCCAGTCCCTGGCCGCGCTGAGATCGATCCGTGCGGCCCGACCCGACGGCGCACCCATCTACGTGATCATGGACCACCTGTCCGCCCACAAGGGGGCGAAGGTCCGAGCCTGGGCCAGGAAGAACCGGGTCGAACCGTGCTTCACCCCGACCAACGCCTCCTGGGCGAACCTGATCGAAGCACACTTCGGACCCCTGCGGCAGTTCCCCCTGGCCAGCTCGAACCACCCCAGCCACACCGTCCAGACCCGTGAGCTGCACCGCTACCTGCGCTGGCGCAATGCCAACGCCCGTCACCGCGATGTCCTCGCCGCCGAACGGAAGGAACGCGCCCGCATCCGCAGCGCGAAAGCCATCTGCTGGGGTGGACGCCCCCTCGCCGACGCAGCCTGACCCCAAGCCGGTGAACCTATGCGGTCAGAGCACCAGTGGGCCAACTTTGCAGGCTGGGTGGCCAGACTGTGCGACGCTGCTGGCCAGCGCCTCTCACCCTGCTGATCAGCGCACGTACGGTAGGCGCGAGCAGTGTGTCACCGGCCGCCCGAAGTGCGACGACCGCGTCACGCCGGTGCGAACGAAAGGCAGGAAACCCATGGAAGCAGGCGCGGAGCAGTTGGTGGACTTGGGTGCGCTCTCGGCCGCGTGGCAGGTTCGCTGGGGGACGTGCCATCCGGTTGGGCACCTCCTGCTGGGGGCGTTCAGAGAGCGGTGGGTGCGTTTTCATTACCTGCCGGGCTCGAAGCGCTACCCCGACAGCGAGGCCGAGTACCGCCTTCTTCTCCAGCGGCAGCACACGGTCCTCACCGACCTGGACGCCCCGGCCGAACTCACGGTCATCACCTGCGGGTGGAACACGGACGACCAGACGGAGCCGGTCGATCGCAGCCCCGAGCTGGAAGCCGTCGCACCCGGCACGTACTGGCGCACGGTCATGGAGGACGACCACCTCGCCCCGGAGTTCCAGGTCCGCACGCACCTCTACGCCGGCCAGGTGGCCAACATGTCGCGGACACTGGACCCACTGCTGCGCGCGATCGCCGACGAGGTGACGATCGGGGTCATCCTCGCCCCGCCGGGCCTGGACTGGCTCGTGCACCCCTACGACGGCGGGATCGACATCATCACCGCGACCGTGGCAGAACGCGACGAGCTTAAAGGCCGGCATCCCGACTGGCTGTCGTCACACCCGCAGGGCTACTGAAGCATCCGTCCCACCATGGGCCGCTCCGCCACCCTGGCCAACTACGACGCACCGTTTGGCCAACCAACATGCAAAGGCACAATCCCGCAGACGGCCCGTACGCGGCTCCGCACGGCTACCGTGTGAGCAGCGACCTCCGGGTGTCTGGCGGGCCCGTGAAGGGCTGTCAAGGTGCCGGTGAGGGCCCTGCGGGGCCGGGTGGCGCTCCCGGTGCAATTCCCGGTGAACCTCCCGGTGAGGCACCACACCGCCAACGGACCCGTTCTGCGAGGTCAGCGCCCGTTTTCCGGCCCCCGCGAAAACCCCGGCAACCCCCCTGTACCCTTGTCTTGCTAGTGTGACGCACCGCAAATCACGAGGGCAACTATGACCTTGATGGCTGGCTGTCCGGGTTGATCTTGGCGAGGTAGTCGGCGAGGGACCTGAG
>NZ_JBHUSG010000070.1:0-42479 GCF_042673745.1 Kitasatospora sp. NPDC057015 | reverse complement strand
GCGTTGACTTTTGGCACGCTGTTGAGTTCTCAAGGAACGGACACTTCCTTCGAGCCACTCTCGTGAACTCTCCGGGCGCTTCGTTCTTTCGTGTTCTCAGCTTATCAGATCCGCTCGGCCGGTTTGACCGGCGCTTGTTTCTCTGAATTCCCGCTGAGGGGGCTTTCCTTCAACTTCGCTCCGAAGCCTATCAAAGGTTTCGGTGTGCTCAGTTCAGGGATTTACCGAATCGAGCAGGCATCCGTAAATGCATTCTGTCCCGAATTTGGCGGTGTCGTGGACACTAGCGCCCGCGCCCGACCGTTGTCCAGTCCGACGCAACCGTTTGAGTCTACTAGCCCACCCGGACCACGTCAATGGTTCGTGCGGGATGTCAGAAGACTAGCAGGTCAGGGGTGGTCCGAGCACATCCGCTCAGGCGGCGACGGGTTGCAGGTCCGCCCGATCGGCCGCGTCCACATCACCGAACTCTCCGTCGGCCGCCGCCCGACGGCCGAGAACCAGTGCATAGAGGAGGAAGAGCACCTCGGCGACCGCGCCGATGGTGATCCGCGCCCAGGTGGGGAGGCCGGAGGGGGTGACGAAGGCTTCGAGGAGACCGCTCACGAAAAGCACCACGGTCAGTCCGATGACGGCGCCGATGATGGCGCGGCCCTCCTCGGCCAGCGCCGTCCGGCGGTCACGCGGGCCGGGGTCGACGATCGTCCAGCCGAGCCTCAGCCCCAGACCCGCGGCCACGAAGACGGCCGACAGCTCCAGCAGGCCGTGCGGCAGGAGCAGGCCGAGGAAGAGGTCCAGCCGGCCGGCGGAGGCCATCAGGCCTATCCCGAGGCCGAGGTTGATCACGTTGCCGGCCAGCACCCAGAGCACCGGGAGGCCGAAGAAGATGCCGTACATCAGGCACTGCGCGGCGACCCAGGCGTTGTTCGTCCACACCTGCGCCGCGAAGGAACTGGCCGGACGGTCCGAGTAGTAGGCCTCGTACGCGCCGCCGGGCCTGGTCATCTCGTGGAGCTCGGCGGGAGCGGCGAGGCTGTCGCGGACCTCGGGGTGGTTGGCCACCCACCAGGCCACCAGGGCGGCGGCGAGCAGGGAGACCAGCGCGATCGGGATCCACCAGCGGCGGGCGCGGTAGAGGGTGGCGGGAAAGCTGACCGCGAAGTAGCGACCGACGTCGCGCCAGCCGCTGCTCCGGCTGCCCGTCACGGCGTCGCGGCCGCGGGCCACCAGGGTGGTGAGCCGGCCTTCGAGGGTGGGGTCGGGCGCCGCGGCCTGGACCTTGGCCAGGTGGCCGGTGGCCCGCTGGTAGAGGGTCACCAGCTCGTCGGCCTGCTCACCGGTGAGCCGGCGGGTGCGGCTGAGGGCGTCCAGTCGGGCCCACTCCGCCTGGTGAGTGGTGACGAAGACGTCCAGGTCCATGCGGCACGCTCCATGATCGACGGGAGGAGGCGGAGTGAGACGGGTGGAGCGGGTGGAGCGGGCGAAGCGAGTGGAGCGGGTCCGAGCCACCAGGCGGTGCGGTGCTGACGGGTGGGCCGTCCGGGTTGCGGTCGTCGGGCAGGCGCTAGCTTGCCAGAGAGCGGTGCCGCGTCCGCAGGGGGCGGCGAATCGCACTTCCCGGGCGGGCACGGCTCCCCGTATGTTGGCGGCGGCAGACCACGGGATTCCGGGGGCGGGTCTGCGCGGGCCGGTCGGACGGTCGTTCTCCCCACCGGCGACGCAGTGGAACGGACGGATGTTGTGAGCGACCTGGTGACGGGTGAGGCGGTCGTCCTCGGCCTGCGGGCGGCAAAGCTTCCGAGCCGCGCGCTGGCCGTCGCCGTGGACCTGGTGGTGGAGGGCGGCGGCCTGCTGCTGGCGATCGTCGTCGTGGCCTTCGTCGCTCCCGACATCGACGACGCCGCCGCGGTCGCGCTCATGCTCGCGCTGACGGTGTTCTTCCTGGTCGGCCTTCCGGTGATGATCGAGACGCTGTCCGGCGGTCGCTCGCTCGGCAAGCTGGCGCTGGGCCTTCGGGTGGTCCGGCGTGACGGCGGTCCCATCCGGTTCCGGCACGCGCTGGTCCGCGGGCTGATCGGGTTCTTCGAGATCATCTCCTTCAGCGGGATACCGGCCGCGATCAGCTCGCTGGTCTCCGAGGAGGGACGCCGGCTCGGCGACGTCTTCGCGGGCACCCTGGTGGTCCGTGAGCGGGTGCCGGGGGCCGGCCGCGGCGGGGTGTCCCTGCCGCCGCTGCCGCCGCAGCTGATGCAGGCGCTGGGCGGCGAGCTCGTGGCGCTCGACCTCTCCGCGGTCCCGGAGGGGCTGTGGCTGGCGGTTCGGCAGCTGCTGGGCCGCCTCACCCAGCTGGATCCGCAGATCGCACAGAGCATGGTCGCCCGGCTGACCGCCGACATGGTCGCGTGCACCGGCCACCCGGCCCCGGTCGGGGTGCACCCGGCGGCCTATCTGGGGGCTCTGCTGGCGGAGCGCCAGCGCCGGGAGTGGGCCAAGGTCACCGGTCCGGGCGCTCAGCAGCCGGCGCCGTGGGCGTTCGGACCGCCGCAACAGCCGGGGTACGGCTTCCCGTACCCGGGCCAGCCCGTCCAGGCCTACCCGGGCCGGCCTTTCCCCGGGCAGCCCGGCCAGCCGGCACCGCACCACCCCGCGCCCCACTCCCCCGCACCGCACCCCCCGGCGCCGGCCCAGGTACCCGCCGGCTGGGCCGCGCAGGCAGCCCCCGCGCCCGCCCCGCCGGCGCACTCCACACCGATCCCGATCCCGGCACCGGCGGCCATGCCGTCCCCGGCCCACGCCAACCCGCCCGTCACGCCCCCGGCACCGGCACCGGCCGCTCCGCAGCCGCCGGCGACCGGCTTCGCCCCGCCGTCCTGACGGTCGCGTGACGGTCGCGCCCCTACCGGCTCAGCCGGTGAACTCGGCCGGCCACGCGTTGGGCGGCGAGGCCAGCTCCTCCAGCTCGATGCCGGGAGCGGCCAGCACCACGTCGCCGGCCAGGTGGACCAGCTGCTGCTCGCCCGTCTCCAGGTCGGTGACCTGGTAGCGCTCGACCAGCAGCGGGCCCGAGTCGGTGTCGTGCGTCTCGGTGCCCTCCAGCAGCCAGCCCTGGTCGAAGGTGCGCGGCGCCAGCACGGGCTCGCCGAAGCCGACCAGTCGCACCCGGGTGCTCGCGCCCTGCCGCAGCCGCAGCATCCGGGCGGTGGCGATCAGGAAGGCGGGCGAGGTGCCGGCGAAGCCGTGGGCGCGGTCGTGCCCCTCCGCGGCGTGCGGCCCGGCGGGGTCGGCGGCGTCCGTGCGGACCCAGGCGACGCCGTCCACCGCACCGCCGCGCACCTGCCAGCCTCCGGCGCGCAGTTCGAGGCGCAGCGGGCGGCAG
Source organism: Kitasatospora sp. NPDC057015 (assembly GCF_042673745.1). Taxonomy (NCBI): domain Bacteria; kingdom Bacillati; phylum Actinomycetota; class Actinomycetes; order Kitasatosporales; family Streptomycetaceae; genus Kitasatospora; species Kitasatospora sp. NPDC057015. The sequence continues at coordinate 39,103 of NZ_JBHUSG010000070.1, read as the reverse complement.
CGCGAGTCGAGGGTGAGGTCGACGGTGCCGACGGTGCTGCCGTCGGGGGCGTAGGTCTTGGAGACGTAGCGCCAGCCGGCAGGGCCGGGGGCGCAGCTGAACCGCTCCTCGCCGAGCAGGACGCGGTCGTGTCCGGGCGTGGCGGACGTGTGGATCGAGTACCGGCCGTTGGGCATGGACCGAAGCCTACGTCGGGCCGGGTGCCGCTCCGGCAGGGCTGCGGGACGGCAGGGCTGCGGGGCGGCCGGGGCACGGCTACGGCCGGTGTCACGGGGACACCGGCCGTAGGGCGATCACGCGATCAGCGGGTCAGCCGACCCGTGGATCAGCGGACCCGTGGATCAGTAGCGGTACTGGTCCGCCTTGTACGGGCCCTCCACCGGAACGCCGATGTAGTCGGCCTGCTCCTGCGACAGGACGGTGAGCTTCACGCCCAGCGCGTCCAGGTGCAGGCGGGCGACCTTCTCGTCCAGGTGCTTCGGGAGGACGTACACGCCGACCGGGTACTGCTCGGTCTTGGTGAAGAGCTCGATCTGCGCGATGGTCTGGTTCGCGAAGGAGTTGGACATCACGAAGGACGGGTGGCCGGTCGCGTTGCCCAGGTTCAGCAGGCGGCCCTCGGACAGCAGGATGATGGTGTGGCCGTCCGCGAAGCGCCACTCGTGAACCTGCGGCTTGACCTCGGTCTTCACGACGCCTTCGAGCTTCGCCAGGCCGGCGATGTCGATCTCGTTGTCGAAGTGGCCGATGTTGCCGACGATCGCCTGGTGCTTCATCTGCTCCATGTGCGAGGCGAGGATGATGTCCTTGTTGCCCGTGGTGGTGATGAAGATGTCGGCGATCGAGACGACCTCCTCCAGGGTGGTGACCTGGTAGCCGTCCATGGCGGCCTGCAGGGCGCAGATCGGGTCGATCTCGGTGATGATCACCCGGGCGCCCTGGCCGCGCAGCGACTCGGCGCAGCCCTTGCCGACGTCGCCGTAGCCGCAGACGACCGCGACCTTGCCGCCGATCAGCACGTCGGTGGCGCGGTTGATGCCGTCGATCAGCGAGTGGCGGCAGCCGTACTTGTTGTCGAACTTCGACTTGGTGACGGCGTCGTTGACGTTGATGGCCGGGAACAGCAGCTTGCCGTCGCGGTGCATCTCGTACAGCCGGTGGACGCCGGTGGTGGTCTCCTCGGTGACGCCCTTGATGGTGGCGGCGACCTCGGTCCACTTGCTCGGCGACTCGGTGAGGGTGCGGTTGAGCAGCTCCAGGATGATCCGGAACTCGTCGTTGTCGGCGGTCGACGGGTCCGGCGCGGAGCCGGCCTTCTCGAACTCGACGCCCTTGTGGATCAGGAGGGTGGCGTCACCGCCGTCGTCGAGGATCATGTTCGGGGTCTGTCCGTCGGGCCAGGTCAGCGCCTGCTCGGTGCACCACCAGTACTCCTCCAGCGTCTCGCCCTTCCAGGCGAACACCGGTACGCCGGAGGGGTTCTCGACGGTGCCCTCGGGGCCGACCGCGATGGCGGCGGCCGCGTGGTCCTGGGTGGAGAAGATGTTGCAGGAGCACCAGCGGACCTCGGCGCCGAGCGCGGTGAGGGTCTCGATCAGCACGGCGGTCTGCACGGTCATGTGCAGCGAGCCGGTGATCCGCGCGCCGGCCAGCGGCTGCGCCGCGGCGTACTCCTTGCGGATGGACATCAGGCCGGGCATCTCGTGCTCGGCGAGCTGGATCTCCTTGCGGCCGAACGGCGCCAGGGAGAGGTCGGCGACCTTGAAGTCACCGGTGGTGTTCGACGACATGCGTGAGCTCCTCGCTGCGTGGTGGTGGGGCGTGGGCCAAGGTCCGGTGTGCGTCGCAGCACGGCGGGGCCACGGGGTGCGCGGCGACGCCCGGGGCACCGGCGGGGCCGGCTCCCAGCTGCACGGCACAATCCGTCGGAGGACCTCTCTCCCTCGACCGGCGGCGCGGACGGACCGCGCCGCGCCGATCGACCGCCATCAGCAGCGACGTTTGGCACTGGTGACGAATCTACACCGACGGCCCGCACCGCCGGGCTCCGTAGGGCCGGATCCGGCCGCCGGAACCCGGCCGCGCGGGCCGTCGGAGGGGTCGTTCGCGGTGGTCCGCGACGGGTGCCGCCAGGGGTCAGTGGGCGCCGTCCGGGCCGGGGCCGCCCGGCGTGGCCAGCGGATCGTCGCCGGCCGCGGCCTTCTCGGCGTCGTAGATGTCCGGCTCCAGGTAGATCGCCCGGGCGATCGGGACGGCGCGCCGCACCCGGACCTCGGCCGCGTCGATGGCCTGGGCCACCTGGGCGGCGCTGTCCTCGGCGTTGACCCCGATCTTGGCGGCGACCAGCAGCTCCTCCGGCCCGAGGTGCAGGGTCCGCATGTGGATCACCCGGGTGACGGAGTCGTGGTCGACCAGCGCCTCGCGGATCCGCTGGACGGTGTCCTTCTCGGCCGACTCGCCCAGCAGCAGCGACTTGGTCTCCGCCGCCAGCAGCACCGCGATGACCACGAGCAGGATGCCGATGCAGAGCGTGCCGATGCCGTCCCAGACGCCGTTGCCGGTGATCACCGTCAGCGAGACGCCGAACAGCGCGAGCACCAGGCCGATCAGCGCGCCGGCGTCCTCCAGCAGCACCACCGGCAGCTCGGGCGCCTTGGCCCGGCGGACGAACTCCACCCAGCCGAGCCGGCCCTTGGCCTTGTGCGACTCCCGGATGGCGGTCATGAACGACCAGCCCTCCATCAGGATCGCGAAGACCAGCACCCCGACGGCCCAGTACCAGCCGTGCAGCTCGTGCGGGTCGTGGATCTTCTCGTAGCCCTCGTAGATCGCGAACAGGCCACCCACGCTGAACAGCACGATGGCGACCAGGAAGGCGTAGATGTAGCGCTCGCGGCCGTATCCGAAGGGGTGCTGCTCGTCCGCCTCGCGGCGGGCCCGCTTGCCGCCGATCAGCAGCAGGACCTGGTTGCCGGAGTCGGCGACCGAGTGGACGCCCTCCGCGAGCATCGAGGAGGAGCCGGTGAAGCCGAAGGCCGTGAACTTGGCCGCCGCGATCGCCAGGTTCGCGGACAGTGCCGCCACCAGTGCCTTGGTCCCGCCTTCGGTACTCATGCTCGGGTTCGTTCCCTCCGACTGGGCCGGTGCTTCGGCCTGCGCTCTGCTGACGAGCGCATACGGTATCCCGGTCGCTGGGGGCGGCCGGGCTCTGCCCTGCCCCCCGGCTACCCCGTCGTGGCGTCCGTGCACGGCGGCGGGCCCGCCGGATCGCACGGCGGGCCGGCTCAGCCGCCGGCGGCGGCCAGACCGAGGTAGACGGCGGCGAAGTCGGTCAGGGCCACCAGGTCCGCCAGCGCGTGCAGCGGATCGGTCCGGCCGCTGGCGTACTCGGTGAGCCTGACCTCGTGCGCGGCGGCCAGGCGGTGGGCCCGGGAGACGGCGACGCCGCGCGGCGAGTCGTCGTCGGCCGGCTGCTCGTACGGGCCGTCGGTGTCGGCGCCGCCGTCCGCGTCCGGGTCGGCGAGCGACCGGCCCGGGGTGTGCCGCAGCAGCAGGACCTGGAGCAGCAGCGGGTCCGGCTCGTCGATCCGGTCGCGGAAGAAGTCGTCCGGGTCGGCGCCGCCGCCGAACTGGCCGACGAACATGCCCCGGTGGGCGAGCAGGGCCTGCGGCAGCAGTCCGGCCAGCGCGGGGCGCCCGCCGCGTTCGGCGAGCTGCGTGGCGAACCGGCCGGCCACCGCGCCGGCCAGCGGGCCCTCCGCCCAGAGCAGCGGGACGGTGCCGGACAGCCGGGCGGCCAGGCTCTTGGCCGGGTTGGTGTACGCGGCGGCGTCGGGGCGGCAGCGCACGGCGCTCTCGTCCAGACGGTCGGCGGTGGCCGGCAGGGAGCCGGGCGGCAGCTGGGTGATGCCGGTCTTCTCGGTGAGCGCGAGCAGCGGCGCGAGGAACGCCCAGAGGGCGCCCGGGTCCTCGGCGGGGAGGTCGGGCTCGGCCGGTCGGTACCCGGCGGACTCCCGGCCCTCCGGCGCCGTCGGCTCCTCACGCTCCGGCAGTGCGGACGGGACGAAGGGCAGCGGCAGGGCGCGGACCTGCCGGGCCGCCTCGGCGAGGCTGCTGCCGTCGGGGGCGATCACGACGATCGAGCAGCCACGGGCGTACGCCTGCTCGGCGAGCGTGACCAGCCCGCGCTCGTCGCCGTCGGCGGAGGCGATGACCAGCAGGTCGATCGGGCCGGCCCAGCCGGGGAGCTGCCAGGTCATGCCGGCCGCGAACGAGGGAGTGGCGCGCAGCCGGCGGTCCTCGCGGGCGACCGGGCCGGCGTCGGCCGGGGGCAGCCCGGTGACCAGGCAGGCGGTGCCGGCCAGTGCCGCCAGGATCTCGGCGGCGGCCAGTGCGCTGCCGTGGCCGGCCACCAGGACGCCGCGCGGGCGGCCGTCGGGGCGCAGGGCGGCGACGCCGGCCGCGTCCGCGAGCCGCAGGGCGGTGCGCACCCGGGCGCCCGCCCCGGCGAGGGCGAGCAGCGCGTGGTCGTGGTCGGCGCGCTGCAGGGCGGCCGGGTCGTCGAGCAGGGTGTCGTCGAGCATGCGCTGGCCTCCGACTGAGAGGTGGAGCTACCGACGGGGTGGGGCGGCCCGCTGCCGGGCGGCGGCCCCCGGAGCGCCCGGCCCGTGGGGCCCGGCCTCGGGGAACCGTGGTGCCGGGCCTCAGGCCGGGCGGCGGGCCTCGTCGACCAGCAGCACCGGGATGCCGTCACGGACGGGGTAGGCCAGCCCGCAGCTGTCGCCGGTGCAGACCAGCTCGGGCTGCTCCTCGGTGCCGCCCTCGGCGAGCGGCGCCCGGCACTCGGGACAGACCAGGATCTCCAGCAGGAAGGGTTCCAGCTTCATTGGGCGTCAGGCTCCAGATCTCGCGGGGAGGGGCGGCAGGACGGTGCCCCGGCCGAGGGCAACCCTACCGGCCGGGGCACCCGGGAGGTCAGAGCCGGGGCCCGGCCGCGACGGTGTCAGCCGTCGCGGCGTCAGGCCCCGGACGCCCGCGGGCGGGCGGCATCCGGTGCCGGCTGCCCGGGGCCGCGGGTCAGGCGCGGACGATGGCGAGCACGGCGTCGCGCACCTCGGCCATCTTCGCCGGGTCCTTGGCCTCGGCGTTCAGGCGCAGCAGCGGCTCGGTGTTGGAGGCGCGCAGGTTGAACCACCAGTCCTGGCCGGCGACGGTCAGGCCGTCCAGCTCGTCGACGGCGGTGCCCGGCAGCTCGCCGTAGGCGGCCCGGACCGCGGCGACCCGGTCGGCCTGGTCGGCGACGGTGCTGTTGATCTCGCCGGAGGCCGCGTAGCGGTCGTACTCGGCGGTCAGCGCGGACAGCGTGCCGTCCTGCCCGCCGAGGGCGGCCAGCACGTGCAGGGCGGCCAGCATGCCGGTGTCGGCGCGCCAGAAGTCGCGGAAGTAGTAGTGCGCGGAGTGCTCGCCGCCGAAGACGGCGTCGGTGACGGCCATCTCCTGCTTGATGAAGGAGTGGCCGACCCGGGTGCGGACCGGCTCGGCGCCCAGCTCGCGGACCACCTCGGGGACGGTCCAGGAGGTGATCAGGTTGTGGATGATCGTCGGCTTCTCCTCGCCGGCCGCCCGGGCCCGGGCGATCTCGCGGGCCGCGACCAGCGCGGTGATCGCGGACGGCGAGACGGGCTCGCCGCGCTCGTCGATGACGAAGCAGCGGTCGGCGTCGCCGTCGAAGGCCAGGCCGATGTCGGCGCCGGTCTCCACGACCTTGGCCTGGAGGTCGACCAGGTTCTTCGGGTCGAGCGGGTTGGCCTCGTGGTTGGGGAAGGTGCCGTCGAGCTCGAAGTACATCGGCACGAGGTCCAGCGGCAGGCCGTCGAAGACGGTCGGGACGGTGTGGCCGCCCATGCCGTTGCCGGCGTCCACCACGACCTTGAGCGGGCGGATGGCGGTCAGGTCGACCAGGCCGAGCAGGTGGTCGGCGTAGCCGCGCAGGCTGTCCTGGGTGGAGAGGGCGCCGGGCTTGACGTCCGCGGCGGGGACGGTGACGGTGTCGTCCTCGGCGGTCCAGGACTCGACCAGCTCGCGGATCTCGGTCAGGCCGGTGTCCTGGCCGACCGGCGCCGCGCCCGCACGGCACAGCTTGATGCCGTTGTACTCGGCGGGGTTGTGGCTGGCGGTGAACATCGCACCGGGCAGGTCCAGCTTGCCGCTCGCGTAGTACAGCTGGTCGGTGGAGCAGAGCCCGATCTCGACCACGTCGGCGCCGTAGCCGGCCGCGCCCTCGGCGAAGGCCCGGCTCAGCGAGGGCGACGAGGGCCGCATGTCGTGGCCGACGACGATCGCGGTCGCCTCGGTGACGCGTACGAAGGCGGCGCCGAAGGCACGTGCCAGGCTCTCGTCCCACTGGTCCGGCACGACGCCCCGGACGTCGTACGCCTTCACGAGCTGCTTGAGGTCGCGCACTACGGCTCCACCCTGCTTTTTCCGGTCTGCGGGCTGGTCGCCCCTGGTCACGATACGTCCGGGCACAGCCGGTGACGGCGGCTCGGTCAGGGGGAAGCGTACCGGGGCTGCCCGAACAGCCGGTGCCACCGGGTCGACGCCCACGACCACAGGCCGACCCACCGGCCTCACGCCCCGCGCAGCAACGCACCACCCCGAACGCCGTGACCCTCCGGAAGGCCACCACCCGCGAGCGAGCCGAAGGGACGCGCCGGTGCCGAAATGGGGGCACCCCCGGCCGAAGGCTGGGAGAGAGAGCGCGGGAGGGAGCGGTGGGGGCACCTCCCGGCCGAAGGCTGGCGGAGAGCGACGGAGCGACGAGTGTCGGCACCGGATCAAAGCGCCCCGGAGGCGAGCCGAGCCCAAACAAGCAGCCCCGGAGGCGAGCCGAGCCTAATTATCAGGCGACCGCAGCACCCGCAGGTGCCCGCGGCGCCCGGCCTCGGTGGGATCGCCCTCGGGGCCGCGTGCCTGACGGGGGGTGCGTTCCTGCGGGCGGGCGGCCTCGCGGACGGCGTTGGCGAGGGCTTCGAGGTCGTCGCTGCTGCGGCGCAGCGGGCCGGTCTCGGCGGCGAGGCGGACGACGTCCCAGCCACGGGGGGCGGTGAGGCGTTCGGCGTGTTCGGCGCAGAGGTCGTAGCAGTGCGGCTCGGCGTAGGTGGCGAGCGGGCCGAGGACGGCCGTGGAGTCCGCGTAGACGTACGTCAGCGTCGCGACGGCCGGCCGGCCGCACGCGGTCCGCGAACAACGACGTACAGAGCTCACGAGGGTGGACGGTACCGCACTCACCGCCGGGGAGCGAAGACCCGCCCCCGGTGAGTGCGACGTGTCGTGGCGGCCGGGCCCGCCCGGGTGGTGACCCGGGGTGGTGAGTTGGTGCCGGGGTGGTCCACTTCGGAGCGTGCAAGGACTACGCTCGACGGTGATATGGAGAGCTCCGCACCTCAGTCATCACCGGGCCCCGCGCGCAGGCCCCGGCACCGCGACCGGCACGGCCGGGGCCTGCGCGGTCCGCTGGCGCCGCCTCAGGTGCCGATCTCGCTGACCCGATCCGAACTCTTCGACGACTACGTGCGCGAGTCGGTGGAGCGGCTGGAGCGGCGGTGGCCGCAGCTGATCGACGTCGAGTTCGCCGTCCAGGAGGTGCCGCAGCCGGGGCAGGGCGGGGAGGATCCCGAGGGCGGGGTGCCGCTCGGCCGGGTGCAGCCGGCCCAGCAGGGCCGCAAGAGCCGGATCGTGGTCTACCGGCGGCCGGTGGAGATCCGGGCGAAGTCGCGCGAGGACCGGGCCGCGCTGGTGCACGAGATCCTGATCGAGCAGGTGGCCGACCTGTTGGGGATGTCCCCGGACGCCATCGATCCCCGGTACGACGAGGAGTGACCTCGCGGTACGACGAGGGGTGACTTCGCGGTACGCCGCGCGCTGACCTCCCGTCGCCGCCCCGCACCCCGGTCTCCGGGTACGCCGTGACGTGGCCCGGGACGCTCCCGGCCTTGTCCGACGCGCCGCCTAGACGCGCCTCGGCCGCCCCGACACACCGCGGGCCCCGGAGGGGCGGTCGGCGACCGCCCCTCCGGGGCCCCACAGCTGTGCGCGGATCTCAGTGGACCAGCAGGCCAGGGTCCTGCCCCGCGTGCGGCACCCGGACGGTGCTGCGGTCGTCGGCGAAGGACTGGATGGTGAACATCGGCACGTCCTTGACCGGCAGCACGAGCATCCGGGCCGCGACCACCGGGCCGCCGGAGACCGTCTCCAGGGTGATCGCGAAGGGGCCGTTCAGCCCGGCCGGCTCGGGGGCCGGCAGGCCGACCGTGCCGCCCGCCGGGATCTGCACGTCCTGGGTGGCGGGGGTGCCGCCGCCGCTGCCGGCCGAGGAGGTGACCCGGACGGTCGCGGCCTCGCCGGTCGAGGTGAGGTAGAGCGTGCTGGCCTTGGACCGGTTGTCGGCGACGGTGGCGCGCTTGCCGACCGGCACCGCGCCGGAGAGCCAGGCGGCGTCGGACTTGCCCTTGTCCGCGCGGTCGACCCGCACGCCGGCCACCACCGGGGTCGGGTGCTTCTCGTCGCTGGGCGACACCCGCAGCGAGGCGAGCTCGTCGCGGGTGACCTTGCCGAGGTCGACGGCCGCGACCATGCTGGCCTTGACGTGGATCGACTCGTTGCCGGCCGGGGTGAACCAGCCGTTCTTGCCGGAGAGCTCGATCTTCAGGTCGGCGTCGTCGTCACCGGGCGCGGCCACCACCAGGCGGGCCGAGGCGGTGTCGGCCGGCAGGCCGGGCAGTACCTGGACGGCGGCGGGGGCCGCGGAGGCCGGCACCCAGTCCGCGCCCTTGTTGCCGTCGGCGGCGTGCAGCGCGGCGCCGACGCGCCCGCTGCGGGCGACCACCTGCACCGCGAGGTCGGCGACCGGGCCCTTGCTCAGGGTGGAGAGCAGCAGCGACTGCGAGGTTCCCGGGGCGAGCGTGATGCCGCCGGCCGCCTCGTTGTCGATCTTGCCCTTGTCGCCGTACAGCTTGAGGTCGACCACGGCCGCGACGGATCCCGGGTTGGTCAGGCTGACGTAGTCGGTGCGGCCGTCGGTGGTGCTGGCGCCGGCGAACCAGAAGGTGGTGCCGGCCGCGCCGCAGGTGACGCCGGAGAGGCCGAGCCCGCGCTGGTCGGTGACGGTGGTGGTCTGGCCGATGGTGAAGCCCGGGGCGTACGCGCCGGTGGCGGTGCCGAAGCTGCCGGGCGCGGTGTCGCCGTTGGCGGCCGGGGCGGCCAACGGGACGCCGGGCTTGGTGAGGGCCAGCCGGGCGTCGGCCGGGGCCGCGTCCGGGCTCGGGGCGGCCGGGGCCGGGGCGGCGGGCGTGGCGGGAGCCGCCGGGGCGGACGCGGCCGGTGCCGACGGCGTCGCGGTGGGCGCGGCCGGCGGCGGGACGAGGTCGGCGGCGAACCCGCTGCCGCCGGTGGCGGTGGCGCCCGGCGGCGCGTACGCGGTCAGCGTGGTGGTGCCGGTCAGCCCCTGCAGGGGCTGCGGGCAGACCAGTGCGGTCCGCTCGACCTGGGCCGTGGTCGCGGATCCGGCCACCGGCTCGGTCCCGGCGGGCGGGCGCAGTTCCGCGATGCCGAACACGGCGGCCAGCACCACGGCGGCGGCCAGCAGCGACTGGGTGGTCCGGGTGACGCCGCTGCCGCCCCCGGGCGTGGTCCGGCCGCCGTCCGCCCCGGCGGGCGGGGCGGAGGGCGCGGCGGAGTCGGGCTCGGCGGACGGGGCGGACGGGCCGGTGGCCTTCGCCGAGGAGGTCCTGAACGTGGGCTTCTTCATCGCGGGTCAGCTCCCCGATCCGTTGTGGTGCGGGTACGGGTGGCCCTGGTCGCCCCGCTGATCGGGGTCGTTGGGGTCGTAGTAGGGCTCGCCCTGCGGCTGGCCCGGCACCCACGGCTGCTGCTCCCCCGGCTGCTGCTGGTAGGGGTCGTAGCCGTACTGCTGGTACTGGTCGTAACCGGCCTGCTGGTCGTAGCCGGCCTGCTGGTAGGGCTGCTGCTGGTAGCCGTCCTGGCCTCCGTACGGCGCGGCGGCGGGCTGCGGCTGGCCCCCGTACGGGTAGCCCCCGCCGCCCTGGCGGCCGGCGCCCTGGGACGGGTCCCAGCTGTACGGGTCGGCCTGCTGGTAGGCCTGCTCCTGGTACGGGTCCGCGTAGCCGCCAGCGTACGGGTCGGCGCTCTGCGCCGCCGCCTCGGCGGCGCTCAGCGGCTCGGGTGTGCCGGTGGGCTGCGCCGGGATTCCGGTGGAGCCGCCCTCGTACACTCCGGCGTCGTCCCCGGCAACGCCGTCGCCCTCCCCGCGCTCGGCCATCCGACGGGCCCGGCGGCTGCCGGGTGCGGGGGCCTGCGCCTGGGCGGCGGCGGCCAGCGCGGCGGCGGCCACCACCTCCTCGGGGAGGTCGTCGTCGTTGTGGTTGCGCCGCCCGGGCAGGGCGAGCACCAGCACGGTCAGGCCGATCAGCAGCTGGGCCCAGATCCAGCCGGTGTGCGCCGCGCTGCCCTCGCGGGTGACGGACAGCTTGCCACCGGCGGCCGGGAGCTTGAAGCCCTGCGCCCAGTCGTCGACGGTCACGGACTCCAGCGCGGTGCCGTCCAGGGTGGCCGTCCAGCCCGGGTCGGCCTGCTCGGCGAGCCGCAGCACCCGGCCCTCGGGGCCGGCCGGCACGGTGGTGGAGAGGTCGCGCTCACCGGAGGGGACCGCCACGGGGACGGTGCCCGGCGCGGTGATCACGGCGCGGGTCGCGGGCACTCCGCTGACCTGCCAGAGCGCCCGGCCGGCGTCCTGGCTGACCTTGGTCAGGCCGGGGGTGGAGTCGAGCACCTCCCTGGCCTTGGCGATCATCGGGTCCTCGACCAGCACGTACGCGATGCCGTAGCCGGCCAGCGCGCTCGCCTGGTCGGCGCCGGAGCCGGCCAGCAGGTTGCCGACCAGCGAGGTCAGGCCGTTGCCGGAGCCGTCGGCCGCGACCGTGCCCTCGGCCTGGCCGAGGCTCAGGCCGGCGCCGCGGACCAGCGCGTACCGGACGGCGGCGACGTCGGCGTCACCGGTCAGCACGAGGGTGCGGGAGCGGTCGGTGGTCCCGGACTCCTCCGCGATGAACGCGGGGACCTGGGCGACCGCGGCCCGCCGCAGCGGCCCGTCCGCGCCGCTGACGGCCCACCAGACGCCGGTGCCCAGCGGGGCCAGCCCGGCGGCGGCCACCACCAGTGCGGCGACCGGCTGGCGCCAGCCGAAGGCGATCCCGGCCACGCGGGCGTTGGCGCCGTCGGCGCCGATCGCGGCGGCGGCCAGCAGGGCGATGCCGGTGAGCAGGGTGGCGGGGCCGGCCCAGGCGGGCACGGCGGCGCCGCCGGAGGCGGGGGTGACGGCCGAACCGGCCACCGCGACGGCGAAGACCATGCCCGCCGCGGCCGCGCCCCAGGCGGCGAGCACGGCCCGCCGGCGGTCGGCGCGCAGCAGCGCGGCGAGGGCCGCCAGCACCACGCCGGCGGAGAGCCAGACCGGCGGGACGCCGGAGCCGCCGGGGTTGACCAGGACGAGGCCGAGCGCGGTCGCCGGGTGGCCGCTCGGGCCGGGCAGGCCGGCCTCCAGCAGGAGCCGCGAGGGGTGCGCCAGCACGTGCAGCGACCACGGGGCGAGCACCAGCACGGGCATCCCGAGGATGACCAGCACCCGCAGGCCGAGCAGGCGCAGCGCGTCCAGGCCGGAGCCGAAGGCGCCGCCGCGGGCCACCGCGACGGCGAGCGCCGCGAGGCTGAGCGGGACGGCCAGGGCCCAGGCCAGCGGCACGAAGGCGGTGGTGAGGGTGAGCAGCAGGACGGTCATCCAGGCGCTGCGCCAGCCGGGTCGGGCGCCCTTGGCCGCGGTCTCGGCGCGGATGCCGAGGCCGACGGTGATCGCGGCGGCGCGGGCCAGCGGCGGCAGCAGGACGGCGAGGACGGCGGTGCCGATCCGGCCCTGGGCGAGCGCGCCGGTGGCGGCGGGCAGCAGGGCGTAGGTGGCGCTGGCCCAGGCGCGGACGAGCTTGGAGTCGAGCAGCGGCCGGGAGACCAGGTAGGCGCTGACGGCGGCGAGCGGGACGGCGAGCACGACCAGCAGCGTCAGGGCGAGGTCGGCGTGGTCGAACAGCAGCCAGGAGAACACCGACAGGACGCCGAGGTAGGGCGGGGCGGTGGCGGTGGATCCGGTGCCGACGGGGTGCCAGGACCCGGCGTACATGCCCCACAGGCCCGCGGCGCCGTCGGCGGCGGGCAGCAGGGCGCCGCCGAGCAGGTAGCCGCTGCCGAAGAGGGTCCGGCAGGCGGCCAGGGCGAAGACCAGCAGACCGGCGAAGAGCACCGGCGCGGGGCGTCGGGCGAGCTTCTTCAGCAGGGCGAACTGCTCGACGACCAGGTCCTCGGAGTCCTCGTCGCCGGGGCCGGCCTCGACCGAGCCGTGCCGGCCGGCGCCGGAGTCGTCGGCGCCGCCGATGCCGAGCGAGCTGATGACGCCCTCGACGGCGAGCCGGGCGGTGGCCCCGGGGGCGGGGAAGAGCGTGCGGTCGTCGCCGGGTTCGGCGGCTCTGGTCCGGGCCCGGCGTTTGCGGGCGAGCAGGATCCGGGGCAGCCGGATCAGTTCGTGGCCGAGGCCGGCGATCTCGTCGAAGGCCTGCTTGGGGTCCTTGCCGACCAGGTTGGTGACGACCCGCAGCAGGGTGCCGAGGACGAGCCGCAGCAGGACGTAGGGCACCAGCAGGCCCTTGGAGTTGGCCAGCAGGGTGTAGACGGCGCCTGCCTTGTCGACCCGGTGCGGGTGGGCGGAGGCGCAGTCGATGGCCCGGCGTTCGCGGCTGGCGGCCTCGGCGTGCCGCAGGACGGCGTCGGGGGCGATCACCACCCGGTGGCCGGCCGCGTTGACGCGCCAGCAGAAGTCGGTGTCGTCGCGCATCAGCGGGAGGGCCTTGTCGAAGCCCCCGAGGTCCTCGAAGACGTCGCGGCGCACCAGCATGCCGGCGGTGGAGACGGCGAGGACGGGCCGGACCTGGTCGTGCTGGCCCTGGTCCTGCTCGCGGCGGTCGAGGCCGGTCCAGCGGCGGCCGGAGCGGGCGATGCTGACGCCGACCTCCAGCAACTGGCGGCGGTCGTACCAGCTGCGCAGCTTGGGGCCGACGACGGCGGCGGAGGGGGTGGAGTCGGCGACCTGGAGGAGTCGGCGCAGGGCGTCGGTCTGCGGTTCGCAGTCGTCGTGCAGCAGCCAGAGCCACTCGACCGGCGCGGTCTCCCGCGGGCCGCCGCGGCCGAGTTCGTCCTCGGTGCCGAGCGGGTCGCCGAAGTCGTCCCAGCCTCCGGTGACGGGGTCGTACCCGGAGGGGTCGAGGCTGTAGGGGAGGTCCTCGGGGCGCAGCGGCGGGCTGTTGAAGACGGCGTCGGCGACGGCGGTGCCGAAGCCGGCCCGGCGGGCGAGGATCAGCGGGCCGGTGTCCGGGAGCCAGTCGCCGAGGGTGTCGGCGAGCAGCTGCGGGGAGGCGTCGGTGGAGCCGGTGTCGACGGCGAGGATCCGCTGCACCTGACGGTCCTGGCCGAGCAGGCCGGCCAGGGCCTGCGGCAGCCAGCGGGCGCCGTCGTGGGAGACGATCACGGCGGTGACCAGGTGGCGCGGGTACGCGGGCGGCCTGGCAGCTGAGAAGCCGCTCTGGTGGCTGTAGACAGTCATCGAGTGCGCTGGCCCCAGTTTTTCGGTGGATGCAGCCGGTGGATGCAGCCGGTGCACGGCGGTTGGTGCGCGGTGCCGGTCCGGGCGGGCCGTTCCACGGCCGGGGCGGGCGGCGCTGCGCGGGCCGGGAGCAGCGGCACCCGGATGGCGCACCACACTAACCGCTCTCGCGGCCGTCGGTGTCAGCGGTGTCCGAGCAGTGGCGGTTGCGGTGGTGGTCCGGGAATGCATGAGCGCCCCACCGAATGGTGGGGCGCCGGCACAGTGTGGGTGGTGGTCGGCGGGCCGCCGGCGGCGGCTGGCGCCGCCCGGTCAGAGGCCGCGGGGGCTCAGACCGCGCTCTTCTTGAGCCGCCGGCGCTCGCGCTCGGAGAGGCCACCCCAGATCCCGAACCGCTCGTCGTTGGCGAGTGCGTACTCCAGGCACTCGGAGCGCACCTCGCAGGCGAGGCAGACCTTCTTGGCCTCCCGGGTGGAGCCGCCCTTCTCCGGGAAGAAGGACTCGGGGTCGGTCTGGGCGCACAGTGCACGCTCCTGCCAACCGAACTCCTCCTCCTCTTCCTCCTCGATGCCCTCACCGATCAACAGCTCAAAGAGCTCGCTCATGTGGCGCGCCTCCTCTGCCCCTCTTGGCGTCCCCGTGTTGCCGCTACCGGGTGCGGCTGAACGACACGAGTGAAATTACAGTTGCGTCACTCTGGCCCAGTCAAGCCGAGCTCTGGTATTGGGTCGAGGATTCACTCCCCGGCACCAAGCCGTTACGAATAGTGTACATATCCGGACATCGCCGACTTCCGGCCCGGATGCCCTCGAACCGCCCTCAAGCGCTTGTCCGCTGACCCGTGGTCACCACGGGACGCGTCGATCTTGACCATCCCTCACGGGGAGGGACGCCCACCGGGCCGACGAGGGTTCCGGGAGACCGGCTCCGAGGGGTGGACACCGCCCGAACCGGTCATCGGGCTGCCTTCCCGGCGATCTTCACATCGAAACATAGAGGGTGATTTATCACCCCATCCGGTGGTTCATGAGCTCTGCACCCCCAATGTCCGACGGAACGGGTTGACACAGGCGTACCTCTTGCGGTCTCCTTGCCCGTATGTCAGAGTCCGCCGCCCCCCGGAGCCGCCAGGCCGAGCTCCGCCGTGCCGCGCACTCTTTCCCCTGTTGTCGCCTCTGTTCCTGCTGTATCTAGGCGCTCGCGTCCCACCGCGCGCCGCCCAGGACCACAGAGGCCGCCCGCGCTCCCGCCCCAGGACACCCGCGGATCCGGCTGATCCCTTCCGAACCAGCCGCCCTCCGAGGACGATCCCATGCGAATGAACCGCATCCGCAAGCGGAACCGCGACCGCAACAAGCACAGCCGCCTCCTCCTCATCCCGTCGCCCGCGACCGCGACCGCGACCGTCCACCCCTGGGCCGACGGCCTCAGCGACGTCTCCATCGCCGGCGACCCGCTGGCCTTCCCGCACCTGGCCCGCACCGACCTGCCCCAGCACCCCACCACCGTCGCCGGGTACGCCCAGCTCGTCCGCGAGATCGCCGCCGACCGCGCCCGCTGGGAGCCGCTGGTCCGCTACGACGCCCTGACCCGCTGGTACGCCCGCCTGGAGACCGGCCCCGGCTACGAGGTCTGGCTGCTCAGCTGGCTGCCCGGCCAGAGCAGCGGCTTCCACGACCACGGCGACTCCTCCGGGGTGATGTCCGTCGTCGCCGGCGAGCTCGTCGAGCGCTCGCTCACGCACGCGGGCGAGGGTGCGCGCACCCTGCGCCCGGGCGGCCAGCGGGTGTTCTCCTCCGGCTACCTGCACGAGGTCGTCAACGCCTCGCTCGAACCCGCCGTCAGCATCCACCTCTACTCGCCGGGTCTGACCGAGATGCACCAGTACGGCGTGCCGGTCACCCCCGAGGCGCAGCCCGTCCGCCGCAGGCCCGACCCGGCCGGCGCGCACTGACACTCCGTCCGCCTGGCAGGATGGACGCATGCGCATCGTGGCACTGGCAGGCGGAATCGGCGGAGCGCGCTTCCTGCGCGGACTCAAGGAGATCGTCGGCCCTCAGGACGAGATCACCGTCATCGGCAACACCGGCGACGACATCCACCTCTTCGGACTGAAGGTCTGTCCGGACCTCGACACCGTGATGTACACCCTCGGCGGTGGCATCCACGAGGAACAGGGCTGGGGCCGGGCCGACGAGACCTGGTCGATCAAGAACGAGATGAAGGCGTACGGCGTCGGGCCCGAGTGGTTCGGGCTCGGCGACCGTGACTTCGCCACCCACATCGTCCGCACCCAGATGCTCGGCGCGGGCTACCCGCTGAGCGCCGTCACCGAGGCGCTCTGCGACCGCTGGCAGCCCGGCGTGCGGCTGCTGCCGATGAGCGACGACCGGGTCGAGACGCACGTGCGGATCACCGACGAGCAGGGCCCCCGGGTGGTGCACTTCCAGGAGTACTGGGTCCGGCTGCACGCCGCCGTCGCCGCCGAGGCGATCGTCCCGGTCGGCGTCGACACGGCGAAGCCGGCGCCCGGCGTGCTGGAGGCCCTGGCCGCCGCCGACGTGATCCTCCTCCCGCCGTCCAACCCCGTCGTCAGCATCGGCACCATCCTCGCCGTGCCCGGCATCCGGGAGGCCGTCGCCGCGGCGACGGCGCCGGTGGTCGGTCTCTCCCCGATCATCGGCGGCGCGCCGGTGCGCGGCATGGCCGACAAGGTGCTGGCGGCGGTCGGGGTGGAGGCCACCGCCGACGCCGTCGCACTGCACTACGGCGGCAGGGGCGCGCCGGGCGGCAGCGGCCGACCGGCGGGCCTGCTCGACGGCTGGCTGGTGGACACCGCCGACCAGGCCGTGGTGGCGGCGGTCGAGGCCGCCGGCATCAGCTGCCGGGCGATCCCGCTGCTGATGACCGACACCGACGCGACGGCCGCGATGGCGCGCGAGGCGCTCGCCCTGGCCGAGCAGGTCCGCCGGTGAGCCTGCACGTCCTGCCGGTCACCGGCCTGCCGGAGATCGACGCCGGCGCGGACCTGGCCGAACTGATCGCCAAGGCCGGCGAGTTCGAGGACGGCGACATCCTGCTCGTCACCTCCAAGATCGTCAGCAAGGCCGAGGGACGGCTGCTGCGCGCCGCCGACCGCGAGGCCGCCATCGACGCCGAGACCGTCCGGGTGGTGGCCCGGCGCGGCCCGGCCCGGATCGTCGAGAACCGCAACGGCCTGGTGATGGCCGCAGCCGGGGTGGACGCCTCCAACACCGCCCCCGGCACCGTGCTGCTGCTGCCCGAGGACCCGGACGCCTCCGCCCGCGCCCTGCGCGCCCGGCTCCAGCAGCTGACCGGCCGCCGGCTCGCCGTCGTCGTCACCGACACCTTCGGCCGGCCCTGGCGCAACGGCCTGACCGACGTCGCGATCGGCGCCGCCGGCCTGCCCGTCCTGGAGGACCACCGCGGGCGCACCGACAGCCACGGCAACGAGCTGGCGCTGACCGTCACCGCCACCGCCGACGAACTCGCCGCCGCCGGCGACCTGGTCAAGGGCAAGGCCACCGGCACGCCGGTGGCCGTCGTCCGCGGCCTGGCCGCCCTGGTCACCACCGAGGACGGCGAGGGCACCCGGCCGCTGGTCCGCCCGGCCGCCGACGACATGTTCCGGCTCGGCACCTCCGAGGCGCTGCGCCAGGCGGTCACGCTGCGGCGCACCGTCCGCTCGTTCACCGCCGAGCCGGTCGACCCGGCGGCCGTCCGCCGGGCGGTGGCCGCCGCCGTCACCGCGCCCGCCCCGCACCACACCACCCCCTGGCGCTTCGTCCTGCTGGAGAGCCCCGAGGTCCGCACCCGCCTGCTGGACGCGATGCTCGCCGCCTGGCAGCGCGACCTGCGCGAGCTGGACGGCTGGGACGACGCGAAGATCGCCCGTCGGACGGCCCGCGGCGACGTCCTGCGCGACGCGCCGTACCTGGTCGTCCCCTGCCTGGTGATGGACGGCTCGCACGCCTACCCCGACGCCCGCCGGGCCGCCGCCGAACGGGAGATGTTCACCGTCGCGATCGGCGCCGCCGTGGAGAACCTGCTGGTCACCCTCACCGGCGAGGGCTACGGCTCGGCCTGGGTCTCGTCCACCATGTTCTGCCGCGACACCGTCCGGGCCGTCCTCGACCTCCCCGCCGACTGGGACCCGATGGGCGCCGTCGCGGTCGGCCGCCCCGCCGAGGCCCCGCGCCAGCGCCCGGAGCGCACGGCGGACGCCTTCGTCACCGTGCGCTGAGGCGGCGCGGGTCAGGGCGTGCGGCACCCGTCCCACCCGTTCCGACCTGGACGGCTTGGAGCAGCAGGACGTCACCGCCCCCGGTGGTCGTTGGGCGCCAGCCGCGGGCCGTAGCGCGGTGCGTGGCCGCCGGTGGCCAGCAGCAGCCGGCAGACCCGGTGGCGCTGCGGGCGGTAGGGCTCCAGCAGGGCCAGCATCTGGGTGTCGTCGCTGCGGGGGCGGCCGGCCAGCGCCCAGCCGACCAGGTTCGGCAGGTGGAAGTCGCCGACCGATACCGCGTCGGGGTCGCCGTTGCTGCGCTGCAGGGTCTCCGCGGCCGTCCAGATCCCGACGCCGGGCACGGTGGTCAGCCGGGCGAAGGCCTCGTGGTGGTCGAAGCCGGAGGCCTCCTCCAGTCGGGGCGCCAGCCGGGCGGCGCGCACCACGGTGGCGGAGCGCTTCGGGTCGACGCCCGCGCGGTGCCACTCCCAGCTGGGGAGCAGCGCCCACTCGCGGGCCGAGGGCGCCACCCGCATGCCCTCCACCGGCCCGGGGGCCGGGGTGCCGAAGTCGCGCAGCAGGGTGCGCCAGGCGCGGTACGCCTCGTCGGTGGTGACCTTCTGCTCCAGGATCGCGGGGACGAGCGACTCCATGACCAGCCCGGTCCGGCCCAGCCGGGCGCCGCCGAGCCGGCGCTGGGCGTCGCGCAGCGGGCCGGGCGGCAGCACCAGGGCGGCCGGGTCGTCCTCCGCGCCGAGCAGTGCGGGCAGCCGCTCCAGCAGCCAGTCGGCGCCCGGCCCCCAGGCGCTCGCCTCGACCTCGCCGGTGGCCGGGCGGCCGAGCACCCGCAGCGTGCCGACGCCGGCGGGGGTGCGGGAGGCGCGCCAGACGGCGCCGTCGCCGGTCCGGCGGTACGCGGGGTCGCCCGGTCCGCGGCGCAGCGGCAGCAGGGCGCGGCCGGGGTCCACCGGGAATCCCGGTCGCCAGTGCCGTACCGCTTCCTCCGTCACCGCGCGCACCTCCTGTGCTCCGGGCCGCCACGCCGGGGCTGCTCCGCTGTCCCGCCGGGTCGCCTTCGCCGACCATGGACCTATGAACGATACGCGGCTGCCGGACCTCTCCCCCGGCGACGAGAGCGCCGTCCGCGGGCTCTACCACCGGGTGCTCGACGGCTGGAACCTGCGCGACGGCGCCGCCTTCGCCGGGCCCTTCGCGCAGGACGGCGAGGCCATCGGGTTCGACGGCAGCCGGCACGTCGGACGCTCCGGCATCGCCGCCGAGGTGGGCCGGGTCCTCGCCGAGCACGAGACGCCCGCGTACGTGGCGAAGGTGCGCCGGGTGCGTCCGCTGGCCGCCGGGGCGGCGCAGCTGGACGCGGTCGCGGGCCTGGTGCCGCCGGGCGCCGAGGACATCGATCCGGTGCTGAACGCGCTGCACACGGTGATCGCCGTCAACCGGGGCGCCGGCTGGCGGATCGCCCTGCTGCAGAACACCCCGGCCCGCTACGACGGGCGCCCCGACCTGGCGCGGGCCCTCACCGCGGAGCTGCGGGAGCTGCTGGTGCGCACTCCGGGCCCGGTCGCCTGACCTGCGGAGGGGCCGCTCCGGGGGCGGTCCGTGGGCCGTCCGGGCGGGCGGCGGAGCGGGCGGACGGCCCGGGAGGGCCGGGGTGCCCAAGATCACATCCGCCGGGAGACGCCGTGAGCCTTGCCGGGCAGCGGTTTCTGACGCCACGCCGGTTCTTGCGGGGCCCGTCACCCCTCCCGGTGGCGACCCCCTAGGCCGTAGGCTGGGGCGCACCATGACTGCGCCTTTCGCTGCCGATGCCCGCACCCCTGTCGAGCTGCTGCACGCATATCTGCGAGGTGGCACTCCCGCTGCGGATCCCTCACTCCCGCTGGTCACCTTCTACGACGACGCGACCGGCGAGAGAGTCGAGCTCTCCGCCCGGACCTTCGACAACTGGGTCGCCAAGACCGCCAACCTGCTCCAGGACGAGCTGAACGCCGGGCCCGACGACCGCGCCGTGCTCCTCCTCCCCGCCCACTGGCAGAGCGCCGTCTGGCTGCTGGCCTGCTGGTCGGTGGGCGTGACGGCCGCCCCCGCCGGCGACCCGGCCGACGCCGATCTGGTGGTCAGCGGCCCGGACGGGCTGGAGGCCGCCCAGGCCTGCACCGGCGAGCGGGTCGCCCTCGCGCTGCGCCCGCTGGGCGGCCGCTTCCCGCAGCGCCCGGACGGCTTCCTGGACTACGCCGCGGAGGTGCCCGGCCAGGGCGACCGCTTCGCGCCGTACTCCCCCGTGCCGCCGGACGCGCCCGCGCTGGAGACGGTGGTGGACGGCCTCCCGCTGAAGCTCACCGGCGAGCAGACCGTCCAGCTGGCCCGGGAGGGTGCGGCGAGGCTCGGCATCGGCCCCGGCGACCGGGTGCTGTCCACCCTCGGCTACGAGGACTGGACCGGCCTGGAGGCCGGGCTGCTGGCACCGCTGGCGGCCGGCGCCTCGGTGGTGCTGTGCCGCAACTCCGACTCGCTGACGGCCGATCAGTGGGAGAAGCGGATCGACTCCGAACGGGTGACTCTGCGCCTGGGGTGACCGCGCGACCCCGGGCCGGCGGGTAGGCATCCCTGCCATGGCCGAGGACGAGAACCCCCAGGACTCCCCGACTGCACCCGGACAGAAGACTCCCCGACGAGGGCGCCGACGGTGGTTGCTGATCACCGCCGGCGCCCTCGCGTTCCTCCTGCTGGCCTGTGGCGCGCTGCTCTGGATCGCGTACCGCAAGCTGGACGGCAACATCGAGACCGACACCGCGACCCAGCGGCTGCTGGCCCGGCTGGAGGCCGAGCGCCCGAGCCGGACCGCCGGCGCCGGGGGCGCCGAGAACATCCTGCTGATCGGCAGCGACGACCGGACGGGCGCCAACGCCGCCTACGGTTCGGCCGGCGGCCAGCGCTCCGACACCACGATCCTGCTGCACATCGCGGCGGACCGCCGGCACGCGACGGCGGTCAGCATCCCGCGTGACGTGATGGTGACCGTCCCCTCCTGCGAGCTGCCGGACGGCACCCGCACCGGGACCAGGCTGGTGCAGTTCAACCAGGCCTTCGAGACCGGCGGGCCGGCCTGTGCGATCCGGGCGGTGGAGCAGCTGAGCGGCATCCGGGTCGACCACCACATGGTGCTCGACTTCACCGGCTTCAAGGCCATGGTCGACGCGGTCGGCGGGGTGGAGGTCTGCGTCCCGCAGCCGATCCACGACCGGGACGCCAAGCTCGACCTGCCGGCCGGGCGGCAGACCCTGCACGGTGAACAGGCCCTCGGGTTCGTCCGGGCGCGCGAGAGCCTGGGGGACGGCAGCGACACCCAGCGGATGGGACGTCAGCAGCAGTTCCTGGCCTCGCTGATCCGCAAGGTGCAGTCCCAGGGCGTGCTGCTGAACCCGGCCAGGCTCTGGCCGGTGCTGGACGCGGCCACCTCCTCGGTGAAGGCCGACGAGGGCCTGTCCTCGCTCGGCGCGCTGTACGACCTGACCTGGGACCTGCGCTCGATGCAGCCCGCGAACGTGGTCTTCCTGACCGCCCCGCGCCGCCCCTACCGGCCGGACCCGGACCGCGACGAGTTCGTGCAGCCGCAGACCGCCCAGTTGTTCACCGAGCTGCGGGAGGACCGGCTGCTCACCGTCCGGCCGCCGGGGTCGGGCGCCTCGCCGTCCCCGAGCCCCGCCTCGGCGTCCCCGTCCCCCGCCTCGGCGGACCGTACGGCCTTCGGCGCGAGCCCGTCCCCGTCGGCCGGCCCGGCGCCCGTCTTCGAGGGGCGGACGGCCGACACGGACGGCTGCGCCCTGCACTGATCGCCCCCGGGGGCGCCCGCGCGCCGGCACGGCGGAGGTCCCGCCGGTGCGAAGGGACGGCCCCAGAATTGTTCTGACTATGTAACACATACGATCATCGCTTGTGACCTCGGGTAGGTTCCCCCTCGAACGGCCCAACGGGGGCCCGCGGGACGAGGGGTGGCGGACCGGCCATGGCAGTGGACACCGAGGCCCGCCCGGGCCACCGCCGCACGACCGCCGCCCGGCGCTCCGGGCGCGCCCGCCGGCGCTGGGTCAGGCCCGTGGCGCTGGCCACCGGACTCACGCTGGTGGGCGGCTGCGCCGGCGCCTACCTCTACGTCCGGCACCTGGACGCCAACATCCAGCACGCGCCGCTCGGTGCCGGCAACGCACCGCCGCCCGGCGGCGCCGCCGACGAGCACGGCCGGACGGCGATGAACATCCTGGTCATCGGCACCGACAGCCGGAAGGACCTCGGCGGAGCGTACGGCGACCGGCAGAACACCGGGCTCGGCAACAACGACGTCAACATCGTGCTGCACGTCTACCCCGACCGGCGTTCGGCCGTCGCCCTCGACCTCCCCCGGGACACCCTGATCGACCTGCCGGCCTGCACCGACCCGCAGAGCGGCCGGACCTCCCCCGCCGTCCGGCACCGGCCGCTCAACGAGGCCATGGGCCGCGGCGGCCCCGGCTGCGTGCAGGACACCGTGCAGTCCGTCACCAAGCTGAAGATCGACCACTTCGCGGTGGTCAACTTCCAGGGCGTCAAGGACCTCACCGACGCCGTCGGCGGCGTCGACGTCAACCTCTGCCGGGCCCTCAAGGACGGCGACTCCCACCTCGACCTGCCCGCCGGCCCCAGCCACCTGAGCGGCGAGCAGGGCCTGCAGTTCGTCCGGACCCGCCACGCCGTGCAGGACGGCAGCGCCGTCGGCCGGTTCTCGATGCAGCGGGACTTCCTCGCGGCGCTGCTGCGCAAGCTCACCGACCGGGGCACCCTGCTGGACCCGACCAAGGCGTTCCCGGTGATCGAGGCCGCCACCCGGTCGATCACGGTGGACGACGCGATAGCCGGCACCACCAAGCTGGTCGGGCTGGCCTCCGAGCTGAAGAACATCAAGCCGGCCGAGGTCGCGTTCGCCCAGCCGCCGGTGGAGTACACCCATGACGACCCGGACCGCGACCTGCGGGAGAAGAACCGGTTCGTCCAGCCGGGCGCCGACCAGCTGTTCGCGCTGCTGCTCGCCGACAGGTCGCTGACCGGCGGCCCCGACCAGGGCCCGGCCGCCGACGCGTCCACCGCGGCGCCCGCCGCGGCCCCCGTCTCCACGGCCTCCCCGGCGGCGCCCGCACCGGACCCGGCCACGGTCGGCGTGAGCGTGGTCAAGGGCGTCAGCACCCCGGGACTCGCCACCTCGGTCCAGAAGACCCTGGCCGGGCTCGGCTACCAGGTCACCGTCGGGCACGACACCGCCCGGCCGGTCGCCGTCAGCACCGTGCAGTACGGCCAGGCCGACCGGAAGGGCGCCGCCGAGGCGCTCGCGACGGCCCTCGGCCTGCCGGCGTCCGCCGTCACCGCCGGCGGCAGCGGGCGGGGCGTCCTGGTCACGCTCGGCGCGGACTACCGGGCGCCCGCCCAGGGCGCGCCGGCCGCGCCGGCCCCGGTGCCGAGCGCCGTCCCGAGCGACGCCTCGGTCCACACCGGGGACGAGGCCACCTGCTCGGGCGGCGCCAGGTTCGGCACCTTCACCCGCTGACCGGCCGGGGCGCCGACGGCGACGGCCGGGGCGGGCCCGCCGTCAGCCGCTCTCGGCCGCCCGTACCGCGCTGGTGGTGCCGCCCGGCGCACGGCTGCCGATCACCTTGCGGGCCAGCGACCTGGGCGAGGTGAGGAAGCCGAAGCCCCAGCTGAGGTGCATGGTGGCCAGCGCCACCGGCAGTCGCAGCCGGGCCTTGAGGGAGAGGCCGCGGCCCTCCACCGCCGCTCCGCCGACGATGCCGAGCAGGTAGCCGGCCGGCAGCACGAGGAAGGCCGGGTGGACGGCGCTGAGCGCCAGCCCCAGCACCACGGCCAGGAAGGCCGCCGGCGGTGCCAGGTAGCGCAGGTTGACCGAGCCCCGGTGGTAGCGGATGACGACCCGGCGCCAGCGCCCGTAGTCCTTGTACTGCTTGGCCAGGGCCCGCACGGTGGGTCGCGGGCGGTAGGTGACCCGCAGCTGGGGGGTGAACCAGATCAGGCCGCCGTCCTGGCGGATGCGGTAGTTCAGCTCCCAGTCCTGGGCGCGGATGAACTCCTCGTTGTAGCCGCCGAGCTTCTCCAGCACCTCCCGGCGGAAGACGCCCAGGTAGACGGTGTCGGCCGGGCCGGCCAGGCCACCGGTGTGGAAGGCGGCGTTGCCGACGCCGATCTTGGACGTCATGGCGGCGGCGACCGCCCGCTCCCACTCCGTCTCCCCCTCGGCGAACATGATGCCGCCGACGTTGGCGGCCTCCATCTCGCCGAGCAGCCGCACGGCCGTGGCCACGTAGCCGGGGGTGAGCAGTCCGTGGCCGTCCACCCGGACCACTATCGGGTGACTGGAGCCGCGGATCGCCGCGTTCAGCCCGGCCGGGGTGCGGCCCGTGGGGTTGCGCACCGTCCGGACCCGGGAGTCCTCCGCGACGAGTTCGGCGGCGATCTCGTCGGTCCGGTCGCTCGACGGACCGAGGGCGATCACCACCTCCATCGGGCCGGCGTAGTCCTGTTCCAGGATGTGCCGGACGGCGGTGCGAAGGTGTCGTTCCTCGTTGAGCACCGGCATGATCACGGAGACCGCCGGCAGCTCCTCAGCAGCCTTGGTGTTCATCGAGGCCAACCGTACCGGTGCCGACGGGTTCCAGTCTCGTCCCGGTCCCGGCAGCGCGCGGACCCCGCGCGGGGCGGAACGTTCCGGCCGGTGCGACGGCCGCCCGGGCGGCCCCGGCGTGCCCTCGCCCGCCGGACCGCACGCACGCATACCATCCGGGAGATGCCCGTGTCCCCGTACCCCGCCACCAGCGTCCCCCGCCGCCGCTGGACGCGCCGGCTGGCCGGCGGGGCCGCGTTCGCCGTCCTGGCCACCTCCTGCGGGGGCTGGGCGGTGCTGAACGGCCTCGGCTCGGCGCTGGAGCGGGTGGACGCCTTCAGCGGCGACCAGGCCCGGCCGGCCGACGACGGCGCGACCACCTTCCTGGTGGTGGGCACCGACGACCGCGAGGGCATTCCGGAGGCGACGCTCAAGAACGTCCTGCACGCGGGCGGCCCGTCCTGCCACTGCACCGACACCATGATGATCGTCCAGCTGGCGAAGGACGGCGGCCGGGCCAGCGTGATCAGCATCCCGCGGGACTCGTACGTGGACATCCCCGCCCACCAGGACCTGGCCACCCGCAGGGCGGTGCCGGCCGGCAAGGGCAAGATCAACGCCGCGTACGGGATGGGCGGCGCCCCGCTGACCGTGCAGACGGTCGAGCTGAACACCGGCCTGCGGATCGACCACTACCTGCAGCTCGACTTCGTCAGCTTCGTCTCCACCGTGGACGCCCTGGGCGGCGTGCGGGTCTGCACCGCCAAGCCGCTGAAGGACGAGTACTCCGGGCTCGACCTGCCCGCCGGGACCACCACCCTGGACGGCGCCGGCGCGCTCAAGTACGTCCGGGCCCGGTACGTGGACGGCAGCGCCGACCTCGGACGGATGCACCGCCAGCACCGGTTCGTGGCGGAGCTGCTGCACCAGGCCACCAGTTCGGGCACGCTCCTCAACCCGGTCAGGCTGGCCCGGCTGACGGAGGGTGTGCTCGGCTCGGTGAAGGCCGACAAGGACCTCGGCGCCGGCGACCTGATCACCCTCGCCTCCCGGCTGAAGGACCTGTCCGCCCAGAACGCCGACTTCGCGACGGTACCGATCGGCGTCCTGGACCATCCCGTGGCCGGCTGGGGATCGACCGTGCTCTGGGACCGGGCCGGTGCCAAGGCCCTGTTCGACGCCGTCCGGGCCGGGCGGCCGCTGGTCGCCCCGCCGACCGCGGCCCCGGCGCCCGCCCCCGCGGCAGCCGCGCCGAGCCCGGCGCCGGCCGTACCGCCCGAACAGGTGCACGTCCAGGTCCTCAACGGCGCCGGGGTGGCCGGGCTCGGCGCGCGCTTGGACGGCGACCTGCGCCGGGCCGGCTTCGCCACCACCGGGGCCCCCGCCAACGCGCCGGCCGGTGAGCCGGCCACCCGGACGACCGTCCGCTACGACCCGCGCTGGGACGAGTCGGCCCGTACCCTGATCGCCGCGCTGCCCGGCGCGGAGGCGGTCGCCGTCCCCGGCCTGGGCGCGACCCTCCAGGTGGTGGCCGGCAGCGACTACCCGGGCCCGAGCCCGAGCGCGGGGCCGCCCACCGCCGCGGCGCCCACCGCCGCGGCCCCCGGCGGCGCACCCGGCGGCCCGACCGCGACGGTCACGCCGGCCCCGCCTGCGGCCTCCGGCGTCAGCGCCGCCACCGCCGCCGAGATCGCCTGCCCCTGACGGGCGCCCCGGCCGGGCGGGGTACGACCGGGCGGAGCAGGACCGGTCAGGCCCGACCGTGCTGCGCGGGACTCAGAACAGGAACCTGGCGACCACGAACACGATGTACCCGGTCAGCGCCGCCCGGTTCACCAGCAGCTGGGGGCTGGACAACCGCTCGCGCAACGCGGCGCCCGGGCGCCGCCCGGGCAGGTGGGCCGCGGTGGCGATGGCCGCGGCGACCGCCTGCGGGTCGTACGGGCCGCCGAGGTGGCGGCTGAGCAGCCGGGCCGGCCGGCTGCCGATCCGCAGCTCCCGGCCGTCGGTGAGCTGCACGGCGAGGCGGTGGCGGTGCACGGCCGCCGCGTTGACCTGCTCCCACGGCACGAACCGGCGGGTCATCCCGGAGACCACCGCCACCCCGTGCCCGTCGATGGCCGCCTGCCAGGTCAGTGCGCCGGCCGCGGCCAGGAAGAGCGGTATGCCGGCGAGCAGGGGGTGCACCAGTCCGGTGCCCCAGGAGCGCGAGCCGAGCAGCTGCACCAGCAGGGCCAGCCCGAGCGCCACCAGCGGTCCGGCGACCAGCCGCAGCACCAGCGGCATCTCCCAGCGCTGCGGCGGCAGCGGCGGGCCCTCCTCCGGCGCCGCCGCGATCGTCCGTGCGGCCAGCGCGGGGACGGCCAGTTCGTCCTCCAGGTAGCGCCGCTGCCGGGCGCCGCGCCTGACCGGCAGCACGCTCTCCCGGCAGACCACCGCCAGCCAGCCCGGCTCCGGCCCGTCCGGCGACGTCTGCGGGCGCACCAGCAGCTGGGCGTAGGGACTGTCCGGCCCCCGGTAGAGCACCGCCGGTACGGGTCGGTTGGCGTCGGCCAGGGCGGCCGCGGCGCGGTGGGGGGCCGCCACGAGCGGGCCGGAGCCCTCGTCGCCGTAGCCCTCCCCGGCGCCCGGGTCGTCGTGCTCCCCCTCGTACCCCTCGCCGTCCTCCTCGTCGCGCACCTCGTCCTCGCGCCAGCCGTACCGCTCGCTCCAGGCGTGGGACTCGGCGGCGCGCAGCCGCCACAGCGGCCGGCCCTCGGCGGCGGCGTCGCCGTCCACCGGGCGGACCAGCAGGCTGCCCTTGCCGTCCGGCTGCACCAGCACCGCGAGGGCCGGCGCGCAGGGCTCCCCGAGCCCGCGCCGGATCCGCACCCGGGTACGGGCGGATCCCAGCAGCAGCGCGCCCAGCAGGGCGGGCAGCGCGCCGGTGAAGGCCCAGTCGGTCGGGTCGTAGGGCTGGCCGTCGACCCGGACCCAGTCCGCGCCGTCGACCAGCAGGGGCACGCCCGTGCCCGGCCCGGGCAGCGGGGTCCACAGGATGTCCGCCTCGAACTCGTGCTCCTCGCCCTCGCCCGGGACGGCCGGGTCGGAGCCGGCGGTGTCCGCGGAGGCGGTCGGGCCGCCCCGGGCCCCGCCGGGCAGCCGGTAGCCGATCCGGGCGGTGCCGGCGTCCTCGTCGACCGACAGCACCGTGCCCCGGACGCGGGCCGCGCCGGCCGCCCGGTCGTCGCTGGCGGCCTGGCGGACCAGGCCGGTCAGCGCGAGCAGGACCCCGAGCGCGATCAGCAGCCGGCCCAGCAGGCGCCGCCCGCGCGGGCGGCGCGGCGGCGGCACCGGGGAGGGCACGCCGGCCAGCGTCCAGGGGTAGGGCTCGGGGGTGCCCATCAGGACGTCCAGCTGGTGGCGGGCCCGTCGCCGGCCCAGCTCCGCGCCGATCAGGACGACGGCCAGGAACCCCTGCGTGGCCAGCGCCGCCCAGCGGCAGATCCCGTTCTCCAGACCGCCGGGCAGGTACCAGAGCCCGGCCGCGACCGCGACCGGGACGAGCGCCAGCCCCCGCGGCCTGGCCAGCAGCAGGACCACCTCGGCGACCACCGAGAAGGTCGCCAGGGCGCTCGGCCAGGACGGCAGGCAGGGCCGGTCCGGGCTGCAGGCGCTCGCGACCGGCTCCAACGCGCCGGCCAGCATGATGAATCCGAGCGGCACCAGGGCCAGCCAGCGGCCGTCCAGCCGCCGCCCCTCCAGCGGCCAGGACGTCCGGGCGGCCCGCCAGCGGGCGGCGGCGGCGGAGGTGAGCGGCGGCGCGGCCGGCAGTACCGGTGCCGGCGCGCCCGGGCCGGGCAGGTCGTGGCTGGGCATACGGCGATGCTCTCAGGCGGGCCGGCGGGGCCGGGCGAAGGGGTCGCGGCTGGTGCCGGAGCGACCGTCAGGACGCTGGTCCGGAGCGACCGTCAGGACGGCGGCGGGGCAGGGGGCCGGGAGGCGACCGCACGTGCCCGGGCCCCGGGCACGGCGGAGGGGCCGGATGCGATGCATCCGGCCCCTCCTCCGACGCCTCCCCCCGTTGCTCCCCCGACGAGGCGTCAGTCCGTCGCGATGGCCGCGAGGACGTTCATCCGGCCGGCCCGGAAGGCCGGGATGAGGGCCGCGAGCAGACCGATCAGGACGGACGCGAACAGCGTGGCCACGATCGTCCCAGTCGGGATGGCCAGGGTGGCCAGGCCGTTGCTGGCCAGCACCTTCTGCGAGGTGACGCCCCAGGCCAGGCCCAGGCCGGTGCCGAGGACGGCGCCGAACAGGGCGATCACCACCGACTCCAGACGGATCATCCGGCGCAGCTGGCGGCGGGAGAGCCCGATCGCCCGCAGCAGGCCGATCTCCCGGGTGCGCTCGACCACCGACAGCGCCAGGGTGTTGACCACCCCGAGCACCGCGACGATGATCGCCAGGCCGAGCAGGCCGTAGATCATGTAGAGCAGCTGGTTGAACTGGGCCTGGACGAGCTCCTTGTAGCCGGCCTGGTCCTTGACGGTGAGCTGCGGGTACCCCTTGAGCGAGTCCTCCAGCGCGGTCAGGGTCTTGGCCACGTCGGCCCCGGAGGCGGCCTTGGCGAAGGCGACGCCGACCGGCGGCTGGTCGGCCACCGGGACGGCCTTGGCCACGGTGTCGACGGTGGCGAAGTAGTTGCCGTCGAAGAGCGAGTTGCCCTTCTTGACGATCAAGCCGACCGGGAGGGACTGGGTGCGGCCCTGCCCGTAGTCGACGGCGATCCGGTCGCCCACCGCGAGGTGGTGCTCCTTCGCGAAGTCCTGGCCGATCGTGATCGCGCCCTGCTGGAGCGAGTCGGCCGTGCCCGTCAGGACGGGGATCTTGAAGTCCTGGGTGAAGGTCGGGGAGACCGCGGAGACCGCGCTCTCCGTGACGGCGCCGTCCGGCGTGGTGAACACCGCGTCGAGCCCGCTCTGCGTGGTGACGTGGGCCAGGCCCGGGGTGGCGCCGACGGCCTTGAGCATCTCCTTGGTGAGGCCGGTCCTCCCGCCGGCGATGATGTAGTCCGCGCCGACCGACTCGTCGACCTGGCTGTTGATGGACTCGACCGCGGACGAGGTGAACACCGAGGCGCCGATCACCAGCGCCAGCCCGATCATCAGTGCGGCCGCGGTGGCGCCGGTGCGACGCGGGCTGCGCATCGCGTTTCGCTGGGCGAGCCGGCCGGACGGGCCGAAGAGCTTCGGCAGGGCCGCGCCCAGCACCCGGACGACGGTGGTGGCCAGCAGCGGACCGAGGACGACGAAGCCGACCAGGGTCAGGACGACGCCGACGCCGAGCAGCTTCCCGCCGGTGCCGGCCGAGTCGGCGCCCGCGGCGGCGACCAGCAGGGCCCCGCCGCCCACCGTCAGCACCAGGCCGACCGCGGTACGGATCCGGTTGGCCTTGGCCTCGCTGGGGGTGCCGTGGTCGCGCAGGGCGGCCATCGGGGCGATCCGGCTGGCCCGGCGGGCCGGGATCCAGGCGGCGAGCACGGTGATCACGACACCGACGCCGTACGCGGCGATCGGTACGTTCAGGCCGATCTGCAGCTCCGAGCCGGAGAGGTTCATCCCGACCGACTTCATCAGCTGGATCAGGCCCTCGGCCAGGCCGAGGCCGGCGCCGAGGCCGATCGTCGAGCCGAGCACGCCCAGGATCAGCGCCTCGACCAGCACCGACTGGTTGACCTGCCGGCGGCTGCCGCCGACGGCGCGCAGCAGGCCGATCTCCCGGGTGCGCTGGGCGACCAGCATCGAGAAGGTGTTGATGATCAGGAAGCCGCCGACCAGCAGCGAGATCAGCGCGAAGCCGAGCATCGCGTACTTCATGAAGTCGAGGAAGGAGCCGACGTCCGCGTTGCTGTCGGCCTTCTGCTCGGCCGCGGTCTTGACCTGGTAGCCGCTGCCGAACGCGCTCAGGGCGTCGGCCTTCAGCTGGTCGTCCGTCCGGCTGCCGTCGCCGTAGGCCTCGACGGAGGTGTAGGCGGTGCTGCCGAGCAGGTCCTTCTGGGCGGTGGCGGTGTCCAGGAAGGCCAGCGCCGCACCGGGGTTGGTGGTCTTGAAGGTGACGATGCCGGAGATGGTGAAGTCGTACGTGCCGTCGGCGGCGATCAACCGCAGCGGGCTGCCGAGGCCGAGGCCGGACTTCTTCGCGGTGTCGGCGTCCAGCATGATCTGGCCGTCGCCCCGGGGGGCCGTGCCGGAGGTGATCTCCACCGAGTTGCGCGGGGTCTCGGCCCAGTTGCCGGTCAGGGTCGGGGCGCCGGTGGTCGGGCCGACGGCCTTGTCGGTGGCCGGGTCGACCAGGGTGGCCTGCTCGGTGAACACCTGGCCCACGACGGTCCTGACGCCCGGCAGGGCGGCGACCTTCTGCGCGGTCTCGACCGGGACGGTGTGGATCTTGCCGTCGTGCACCTCCTTGCCGTTGAGCTTCGGCGGCTCCTGGCGGACGGAGATGTCGGAGGCGGTGGAGGCGAACAGCCGGTCGAAGGTGCTGGTGGCGGTGTTCGAGAACACCAGTGTTCCGGAGACGAAGGCCACCGACAGGACGACGGCGATCAGCGAGAGGATCATGCGCCCCTTGTGGGCGAAGAAGCTCCGTAGGGAGGTCTTGAGAAGCATCGGTCCGTTTCCCCCGGCTCAGCTGGTGCGCTTGCCGTCGAAACGGCGCATGCGTTCGAGGACGGAGTCGGCGGTCGGGGCGTGCATCTCGTCGACGATGACGCCGTCGGCGAGGAAGAGCACGCGGTCCGCGTAGCCGGCGGCGACCGGGTCGTGGGTGACCATGACGATGGTCTGGCCCAGCTCGTCCACCGAGCGGCGCAGGAAGGTCAGCACCTCGGAGCCGGAGCGCGAGTCGAGGTTGCCGGTGGGCTCGTCGCCGAAGATGATCTCGGGACGGGCGGCCAGGGCCCGGGCCACCGCGACGCGCTGCTGCTGGCCGCCGGAGAGCTGGGTCGGCCGGTGCTTGAGCCGGTCGGCCAGGCCGACGGTCTGCACGACCTGGTCCAGCCAGCCGGTGTCCGGCTTGCGGCCGGCGATGTCCATCGGCAGGGTGATGTTCTCCAGCGCGTTCAGCGTCGGGAGCAGGTTGAACGCCTGGAAGATGAAGCCGATCTTGTCCCGGCGCAGCTTGGTGAGCTGCTTGTCCTTCAGGCCGGTGATCTCGGTGTCGCCGATCCAGATCCGGCCCTCCGAGACGGTGTCCAGGCCCGCCAGGCAGTGCATCAGGGTCGACTTGCCGGAGCCCGACGGGCCCATGATCGCGGTGAACCTGCCGCGCTGGATGTCCACGTCGACCGAGTCCAGTGCCGTGACCCGGGTCTCCCCGGCGCCGTAGGCCTTGGTCACCTGCCGCGCGGACGCGGCGATGGTGGACTCTCCGCCGGGGGTCTGGGGGTCGTACACGGCCGCTGCTGCCGTCGTCACTGGATTCTCCTCAAGATGTGGGCCCGCCCGTCGCCCCGAGTCTGTCGCGCGCCGCAGGTCCGTGGACATGGTGGCAGGCGGTGTGTCAGACCGGGGGTTAGCCCCACCCTCCGGGGTACCGGTCGCGGTACCGAGCGGGGATAAGGACAACGTTAGGAGCGATCGGCGGACGTCTCGTCATCCGCCGGGAGGAAGCCGCACAACCTGAGATGTACGGGAAGCGGGACCCCTCCCCCTAGGGGTCCCCGCCACCCGGCTCAGGGTCCCGCCCCGGCGGTCGCGCGCCGGGGCGGGCCTCAGCCCGCCAGGGCCGGCTCGACCCGCCGCTCCAGCGCCGTCGCGAAGCCCTCGACCACCGGCGTGAGCAGGACGTCCGTCTCCCGCTCGATCACGGTGCTGCCGTCCTCCCGGACGGTGATGTCGCGGTCCAGGACGAACCAGCCCTGGGTGATGTGCCCGGCTCCCATCGAGCTGAGCACCGGGCGCAGGGCGTAGTCCACCGCGAGCACGTGGGCGGTGGAGCCGCCGGTGGCGAGCGGCAGGACGGCCTTGCCGGTCAGCGCGTACTGCGGCAGCACGTCCAGCAGGGTCTTGAGCAGGCCGGAGTACGCGGCCTTGTAGACGGGCGTGCCGATCACCACGCCGTCGGCCTGCGCGAAGAGCTCCAGCGCGGCGGCTATCGAGGGGTGCGAGGTGTCCCCCGCGAGGAGCGCCTCGGCGGGCAGGCTGCGGACCTCGAACGGGATGACCCGGTGGCCGCGGTCGGTGAGCCGGGCGTCGACGTGGCGCAGCAGCCGGGTCGTGCGGGAGGTGCGGGACGGGGATCCGGAGACGGACAGGACGGTGGCCATGGAGTTCACCTCAGGGCAGGGTGGCGCCGCGGGAAGGCGCCGAACGGGAAGCGGGCCGCACCCCGGCCCGTCGACGGCTCAGGGTCGACGGCGCGCGGCGGCGGAATCGGTGGATCGCGAGAGGGTTGAACGGTGGCGAGCGGTCAGCCACGACACAGCGAGCCGGACACACGCTTGAGGTCGACGTGCCGCCGACGCGTGAGGGTCCATCGCTGCTCCATGCCACTCATGCAAACACGCAGCGTCCGAACCGGTCAAGGATCGTTCCAGCTGGTGAACATGCGGCGGGACGATCCGGGATGTGCATCAAATCGGCTACAAGGGGCCTGGTGGGGGCCCCCGAAGGAGTCCACCGCCCCGGGTTCGGGCATTCTCTCCCACATGAACACGTGGCAGGAGGGCCGCCCGGGCGGCGGTGGCGGGACCCCGTACGGCGAGGGCAGCGGCCCGCAGCGGCAGGGCGACGGCGGGGCGGCCGAGCCGCCGCTGCCGGCCTCGCTCAACCCGCGCGGCCCGGGGGCGGCCGCGCCGCAGCGTCCGTCGCAGCCGGCCGGGTACGGGCAGCAGCAGGCGCCCGGCGGGTACGGGCAGCCTGGCGTGCCGGGTCAGCCGGGCGCGTTCGGGCCGCCGTCCTCCGCGTACGGTCCGCCGTCCGCCCACGGGCAGGGCGCCGAGCCGCCGCGGCCCGGCGGGGTGCCGCCGCAGCGTCCGGGCGGGTCCGGTGGCCCGACCGGCCCGGGCGGCGCCGCGCCGTCGGCCGCCCGCTCCCGCTGGCCGCGCCGCCGGAAGATCAAGGTGACGGTCCTCGCGCTGGTCGTCGCGCTGACGGTGACCACCGTCGGCACCTGGTTCTGGGCCGACTCCAAGCTCAACCACGAGAACGTGCTGGCCGACTACCAGGGCAGACCCGCGGCCGGGAAGGGCACCAACTGGCTGATCGTCGGCTCCGACAGCCGGGACGGGCTGAGCGACTCGCAGGAGAACGACCTGCACACCGGCCACGCCGGCGGCAAGCGCAGCGACTCGATGATGATCCTGCACGTCGGGGACAACGGGAACACCCTGATGAGCATCCCGCGTGACTCCTGGGTGCCGATCCCCGAGCACCCCGGGGACAAGGGCAAGACCGTCAAGGCGAGCACCTCGAAGATCAACGCGGCCTTCGCGGCGGGCGGCGGCAAGCTGCTCGCGCAGACCGTGGAGACCAACACCGGCATCCGGATCGACCACTACGCGGAGATCGGCTTCGCCGGCTTCGTGGGCATCGTGGACTCGGTGGGCGGCGTCGAGATGGACATCGAGCAGGACGTCAAGGACAAGGACTCCGGCCTCGACCTCAAGGCGGGCAAGCAGACCCTGACCGGCACCCAGGCCCTGGCCTTCGTCCGCCAGCGCCACCAGATGGCCGACCAGGACCTCGGCCGGATGCGCAACCAGCAGAAGTTCCTCGGCGCGCTGGCCAAGCAGGCCGCCTCGCCGGCCACCCTGCTCAACCCGTTCACCTTCTACCCGCTGGTGAGTTCGGGCCTCGGCACCCTGATCGTGGACGAGGACGCCGGCCTGACCGACCTCGGCTCGCTGTTCCTGGCCATGAAGGACGTCAACGGCGGCGGTGGTAAGAGCATCACCGTGCCGATCGCCAACCCGGACTTCCGCACCCCGACCGGCGAGTCCGCCGTCAAGTGGGACTCGGCCAAGGCCAAGCAGGTCTTCGACGCCTTCAAGAACGACACCGCGGTGCCGGACACCAAGTAGTCCCTTCCCTGTCTATCCGGCTCCCTGCTGCGCCGTACACGCGTACGGCGCAGCTCCGCATGCTCCGGCAAAACTACAAGCGAGCAATTGGCCACGTGCACCCGTCACTCTCACTTGCCAGCTTCGCAACGATTTCCCATTCGGTTTAACGTTCGCCCGACATCACCCGCAACAGCAACTACGTCACGGCTTGGGATCTCACCAAGACACAGAGTGAACTATATGGGCATGGCGCCATTAGCCCTGCGGCGCACAATTGACTCGCCCGAATCACTAAATTCGCCCAATATCGCGATGTAAAATTGCAATTCTTCGCCACTGATTAATCTGCCGTATAGACGACCTGGAGCGAATAAAGCCGATTGTCGCCGATATATGCAGGGGCTACACAGAACCGCCCCACCTGAGTGGCATCACATGCCATCCAGGCGCGCTGAAATGTCGGATCAAGAAACTCCCCCGAGTTGAACGCATAGTCCCAGGAATAGTAGATCTTTAGGATCCGTGCCTCATCTCGGATTTCATCCCATGAATCCACAGTTCGATCCACTGCGTCCGCAATGCTATCGCCTCGCCGCGCCCGCAGGAGCCTCTTCACCCTGCGGGTTTCCACTTCGCCCGGAACGAAGAAGAGTCGACACAAACGCGCGACTAGCATCGCGGCCTCTTCGCGCGTGATCGTCCGCTGATTAGTGGCTTGATAGACAAGGCCTAGCAGGTTCTGGGAAACAAACCTATCGAACCTGGAAGAGAAATCCCGATGAACTGCGGCCCGATTTCCCTGAACATCTCCACGGTGACCCGCTTTGAATGCCAGATAGCCATCGAGCGCACTGTCTATACCATCAATTTTCTCTTCGAGCATCCGAAGCAAGGAGATGGCGGACTCCATCCCCTCTCTCAGGGATTGGACCGCCTGATGCTCAAGGCGACTGATTACATCATCGCCCTCAAAGTTGGGTTCGACTCTCAACTTAGGACACTCATCCTTACCTCCAGCAGCTAGTACGCTAAGCTTCAGCCCAATGCCTTCCTGGTCACCCCTGTTTACCGCGCAGGCATAAACTTGATATTTGCCTCGATTGACCTCTGCGTCTTGAGCACTTCGGCACGCACTCGAATAGATGTCTCGCCAAATTTCATCGAGACCTTTACCTGGCGGTCGCGCAGAGGAGAATCCATGAGATCCGAAATGTCCACCGTTACCTCGCCGAGCTTTACAACTCCAGGCTCACTGACATACCTCGCATGAGCGGCAAGGGTGGAGTATATCTGAACCAATACACTGTCCTGCTGCAGTCAAATCGGAGTGAGAACCCTATCGACCTCCTCGTCAACTGGGATACTCTGTCCAGCCCTAACAAACGGCAAGAACCTGCTTCCGCAGTATTTTTTGCCATCAGGGCCGAGGTACTCCAGATCCTTCGGGTCTACCCTTTCAACGAAAGGCTCGGCCACATTACAACCGTACGACATCTTGGTACGCCGGGCACGAGTCTGCGGATCATAGGTAAAGTGAACAGCACCTCTTAGTACCGCAGTGTGCGGATCAGGTGGGACGAGCAGATCGGCAACGCCTTCAAGATGCGCCGCAAGACGCTTCTGCAGATAGGGAGAGCTTGCAAATCCACCAACCAGAATTACTAGCTCCTTCCCGGATGAATTCCGCCGCTGCCGGCGCATCTCTCCGATCTGCTTGTCCACCAACCCAAGAATATTTGAGATGACTGCTTCGAACACATTACGCATCTCGTCTGCCGCTACCACGATGGAGTCCGTGATGCCGCCCTGGCTTTCAGAGAGCGATTTCAATGTGCTTTCGTCAAGCAAGCGATATATCGAAGCAGGAATGGGCAGATACAAATTATCCACCAAATCCCCTTCGAAGTGCAGCTTTTCTTTCTCCCAGCTGTCTATCAAGTCGAGGACAGCAGCGGGGCTATGCTCGCGCAAATATGCTAGGGTCGCAAACGAGCCAAATCGGACAGCAAGAATAGATTCGAAGAATCCTTGATTCAGATACTCCGACCCGAACCTGCCGCCACACTCTCGACCGATTTCTTCGAGGCGGTTCTTTGCATCGGTCCGGTAGGCAGTAATATCAATGGTTCCGCCACCACAGTCTGCCACGAGGAACCGCGATCCGGGCGACATGAGATTCGCACGCCGTCCGCTAGTATTAGCAGTCCGGACCCCTGACACGCGCGCATAGTAGGCAGCAGCTTCGGGCTCCAGAGCCAAGGTCAGACGATTCTCATCCTCGGGCAATCCTGCCTCAATAGCAGCCTCGCGAACCATCTGTTTCTGATATTCAGTCCAGATCGCCGGAACTGTGACGCACCATCGGATCTGATCCTCCGTAAACCCGCTCGCAGTAATCTCGGAGTGAGCTGCCCGGACGACTTCGCGAAGGTGGGCCGAAAAAAGCAGCTTCGATTCTTCTGCGGTCAGGATGCCGCCGACCTGATGCGCAGCAGTAGTGGATGGATCATTGGCGATGGACATTTTGAATGCATAGTGGTAGCGCATCCCTTTGCCTTCTGGGCGACCAGACAACTGGGCCCACCGCCGGCGAGCCTCGTAGCCCCAAGCGACTACCTCGTTCGACTCATCGAGGAGTAGTGCAGAAAGATTCTTGGGGTAAGGCACCGGATATCCAGGCCATTTATCCCGCATGAATATCTCGCGACTTCTTGCACTATTGTTCTTATCTGTAATGATCGTCCAAGCATACCCGGTCCCATGGGTGCCAAAGTCAATCGCAGCAATTACCCGTTGCTTCTTCATCGGACAGTCCATCCAAAATCCCTGTACAGCGACTCTCGGGCGACGGCCTCAAGGAGTTCTGTAGTTCGATCTGCAAGCACGTGGTCCCCAGAAACGTTGCATATGAGCAGCAACTGCCGCAGCTGGTAAACAGTGTCGCGGGTTGGAGTTTCAGCCATGGACTCTATTAGGGTAAGAGCGCGCTCAGTTGCCCGAGAAGCTTGGGAGGAAAGGTTCGAATCTCCGAATAGAACCGCTTGATTTACTCTCGCGACCGACTCGCTGACGTGACCCCTCTCAAGCGCTATCTCAAAGGCGGCAGCCAAGCCAGCCGCGATGGAACGCCGCTCTGGTGCCATTGCGAGTGGCAGCGCCTGATGAAGGCTAGGGGTACGCCCAAAATTCGCCAGATGAAACCATTCCGCAATTAGTGCAGCAGTCACCGAGATAGAGTAGCCGAGCTCATCCTCAAATTGGAGCCGAGAAGTCGGGTGCGCATCTGGCCCAACGGCTTCCACGGGAATGGAAAGGGGAGGAAAGTTCACTTGAATCGACCGCATGCTGGACGTGTCAGCTATATTCCAAGCAGCAAGGGAAGGCCAGACCCTCACCCCGGACTGGACCTCACCGTAGACAACGACCGCTGGTAGATCACGCAAGGCGTGCCGCAGGATGAGCAGATCAGCGTCCGTACCCCTGAGTGGGCGGCTTATGGCGCCATCGAGCAAGCCCAGGTCCCCCGACCAAGGCGATCCCATCCAGGACCTTCTTACCGCCACTCTAAATGAATGAGGGCCGTCATCGTTCTCTTGCCTGCTGGCATCCTCTCGAAAAAAGGGCGCCACTAGCAGCACTGGAATCTGACCGCCCCGAGATGCCTCATGGGCAAGCTCATAAAATTCGTCATAACTGTGCGAGAATGGCGAGTTTTCGATCTGTCGCGTCAGCCGCTCCAGCGTCACCTTGCTGTATATTTGAACGTCGGCCTGTTGCCAGTCCCGTTCGAGGGCATTTCGCTGTATGTCCTCGGACTCCGACAAACGCGTCGCGCGAGTCCGCTCCTCTGATTCAATCAGCCTTTGTTTTGCGGCCTCTGCCTCGCGCTCACGAATCTCATGCAGATAATCCTGCTGCTCAAAGTAGTTGCCATCTCGCCGCAGCTTATAAAGCTCCAGCATTCGACCACTCACATCGACAAGGCCCTTGAACATTCCTGCCGACAGAATTTCCATGACACCCCTTGCAGCAGGTCTGCCGCCGCCATCATCAGTACCGATCGTGAGCGGTGAACCGGGACACGATCAGGCTGGACATGTGCGCACAGTACACCGAGGCAGGGCTGCCGGGAGAGCAAATGACGATGTACGGGGTCCGCTCCTCAGTCTATCCTCGGAGTTAACCGGCGAGTAGGTAGCGCTGTCGATGGTTCCTCCGAGCGTGGATAGCCTGCCTGACCTCGAACTTTGCAGTCTGGTTCATCGAACAACCCAATAAACGGCGAGGCCCCTTAGAAGCAAAGTGGCTTCTAAGGGGCCTCGCGTTCCACAGTACGGGCTAGGGGAGGTTGCGGGCCATGACGATGCGCTGGATCTGGTTGGTGCCTTCGTAGATCTGGGTGATCTTGGCGTCGCGCATCATGCGCTCCAGCGG
>NZ_JBHUSG010000069.1:0-43852 GCF_042673745.1 Kitasatospora sp. NPDC057015 | reverse complement strand
GGGGGGTTTTTTTTTTTTTTCACCCCCCCCCCCCCCCGGGCGCCCCCCCCCCCCCCCCCCCGGGGGGGGCCCCCCCCCGCCGGGGCCCCCCCGCCGGTCCGTTCACGTCTCACGTCGGACGCGCGACGCCGGGCGGCCCGCCCGGGACACCGTCCGCGCGAGCGTCCACGACGTCAGAAGGTCCGCGGCGTCAGGTAGTCGGGCACCACCACCCGGGTCCCCGGGGAGGCCTGCCGGACCTGCTCGGTGAACGCGGCCAGGTCCGCGTGCGGGTCGGGCCGGACGGGGTTCACCAGCGGGCTCTCGAAGACGTCCCAGTGCACCGGGACGACCGTGCGCGGACACCCGAGCGCCCGCATCAGCCGGGGGACGTACCGGTGGGTCGCGGTACTGGTGGGGACGGCGACCATCGCCAGATCGGGCCGCAGACCCGCCACCTCCCGCTCCGCGAAGTCGCTCGCCCCCATCAGGAAGGCCGTCGGCCCGCCCTCGAAGCCGACCTGGAAGGCCAGGGTGTCCCCCTCGGGCAGATCCCCGACCGTGGCGGGGGCCCGCGGCGGCAGCGCGTTCACCGTCCCCGGTGCGAGGTAGCGGCGCTGCTCGTTGCGGCTGTGCCGGCTCGACACCACCTCCACCGTCAGGCCGCCGCCGAAGTCGAACACCTCCCCGCCCTTCACCACGACCAGTTGCGACGCGGGCACCCCGAGGGCGCGCAGCAGGTGGTACGAGGTCTCGGTGCCGACGACCGTCGCACCCGTCCCGGTCGCGATGTGCGGGACGTCGTTGATGTGGTCCCAGTGGCTGTGGCTGACCAGGACGAGCTCCGGGGCGCCGATGTGCGGGTCGACCAGCAGCGGGTCGGTCACCAGCGGGGTGGCCGGGTCGAACCGGCCGCCGTCCTGGAACAGCCCGGTGCCGAAGCGCGTCAGGTAGGGGTCGAACAGGACGGTCCGGTCGCCGTGGTCGATCCGCCAGCCGGCCGTGCCCAGCCAGCGGAAGGCCGTGCCCGCCGCCCCGCCCTCCTCGGCCGACGCGGCCTGCGGCCCGACCTCGCCCCGGACCCGGTCGAGGATCCGCCCGGCCTCGGGCGGTAGCGCCCCGGCGGCGGACGGCGCGGCCGGCGCGGGCAGGCCGACGGCGGCCGCCGTACGGAGGAAGGACCGGCGGTCGAATCCGGGCGTCTGCATGAACGGTGTCCTCTCGGCTGCCCACGGCGGGCGCGGGAACACGCTCCGCCTACGGAGAACACGCGCCGGGCGGCGGTTCGGAACCACCCCGCTCCGGTCGCCACCCGGTCGGGCCCGGCCGATCCGGCGCCGCACCGGGCACGCCACCGACCCCGCAGCGGGTCTGCTGCGGGGTCGGACACGCGCCGCGCGCGGGACGGCACGCACCCGTACCGGATCGGTACGGGTGGACCGGGCACCCGCGACCCGTCGCGACGGTTCGCGGCGCTATCGGGCGCAGATCACCGACACGAACTCCGCCACCCTGGTCTGCGGCAGGCCGCGGGCGATGTCCGCCTCACTGATCATCCCGACCAGCTCGTGGTCGGGGTGGTTGATCACCGGCAGCCGGCGGACCCGGTGCTGCTCCATCACCCGGAGCACCTGGTCGGTGTCCTCGTCGTCCTCGACCACCATCGGGCGGCCCTGGGCGAGTTCCCCGGCCTCGACCTGGCTCGGGTCGCGCCCTTCGGCCACGCACTTCAGCACGATGTCCCGGTCGGTGAGGATGCCCAGCAGCTTCTGCTTGTCGCCGCAGATGGGAAGCGCTCCGACATCCCGTTCCCGCATGATCCTGGCCGCGTCGGCGAGGGTGTCGTGCTCGCCGACACACTCGGCCCCCGCGTGCATGATGTCGCCGGCTCTGGTCATGGTCAGGCCTCCTGGTGTCCGTACCCGCCCTCGTACCCCGTCCTCGCCCACCCCTGTTCCCATCGTGGTCCGCCCCCGGGCACCCCGCCACCGGGCACCTCGACGGGCGCCGGGCCAGGTCACTCGCGCCCGCGTTCCACCGGTCCGGCCACCGGTCCGGCGCCGTCCGCGCCGTCCGCCAGCGGCACCGGCGAGGCCGCCCGGTCCTCCGTCGGGATCTTCGCCAACAGCTCTTCCAGCGGTGGCAGTTCGAGCTGCTCGACACCCCGGCGGGCCGCCTCGACGGCTTCCACCGCCTCCACCACGCCGGGCTGACCGTCGCCCGCGGCCTCGCCCTGCGACCCCTTGCGGACGTTGGCGGCGGTCGCGCTGTCCAGGAACCGCAGCAGCTCCACCGGGAAGGGCAGCACCAGGGTCGAGTTCTTCTCCGCGGCGACCTCCACCACCGTCTGCAGCAGCCGCAGTTGGAGTGCCGCCGGGGTCGCGCTCATCACCGCGGCCGCCTCCGACAGCCGGGCCGAGGCCTGGAACTCGCCGTCCGCCGTGATGATCCGGGCCCGCCGCTCACGCTCGGCCTCGGCCTGCCGGGACATCGAGCGCTTCATCGACTCCGGCAGCGCGACGTCCTTGATCTCCACCCGGTCGATCTCCACGCCCCAGCCCATCGCCGGGGTGTCCAGCATGAGTTCCAGCCCCTGGTTGATCGGCTCGCGGTTGGCCAGCAGGTCGTCCAGCTCGCTCTTGCCGATGATCGAGCGCAGCGAGGTCTGCGCGACCTGGGAGATCGCGAAGCCGTAGTCCTGCACGTTGACCACCGCCCGGACGGGGTCGAGGACCTTGAAGTACACCACCGCGTCCACGCGTACGGTCACGTTGTCGCGGGTGATGCCCTCCTGCGCGGGGATCGGCATCGTCACGATCTGCACGTTCACCCTGTGCAGCCGGTCCGCGACGGGCAGCAGCAGCACCAGCCCCGGCTGGCGCACCTCCTCGCGCACCCGCCCGAACCGGAAGACCACGCCGCGCTGGAACTGCTGGACCACGCGGAAGCTCAACCCCGCCCAGACGGCCGCGACCGCAAGGAGCGCCAGCACCACATCGAGAATCAGCATCGCCGCCACCTCGGGCACCAGGGCCGCCCCCGCCCGGCCGGTGTTCGGGCCGGGCTGACGATCTCCGGAGCAGCCAACTCCACGCTACGCCTGCCCGGGCAGCACCGGAACGGGCCGCCGGACCGGCCCCGGGAACGCGCGCCGGCGAAGCCCGCGAAACACCGGTCCGCGGCGCGGGTCCGGGCCCCGGACGTGCATAGGATCGGGGCCATGCCGGACCAGCCGCAGCCAGCCCGTACCGCGCGCACGCACCGCCCGGCGGAGCCGGCGGACCGGGCGGAGCCGGCGGACCCCGCCCACCCCGCTCACGCGGCGCAGGTTTGCCACGACCTCGCCGAGCTGGACGCCGCCGTGGTCGACTGCCGGGCCTGCCCGCGGCTGGTCGCCTGGCGCGAGGAGGCCGCGCGGACCAAGCGTAGGGCCTACCTGGACTGGGACTACTGGGCCCGGCCGATCCCCGGCTTCGGCCCGCCGGACGCCCCGCTGCTCCTGGTCGGCCTCGCCCCGGCCGCCCACGGCGCCAACCGCACCGGCCGGATCTTCACCGGCGACCCGTCCGGGGACCTCCTCTACGCCGAACTGCACCGCCTCGAACTCGCCTCCCGCCCCGACTCCGTCCGGCACGGGGACGGGCTGGAGCTGTACGGGGTGCGGATCACCGACCCCGTCCGCTGCGCGCCGCCCGACAACCGGCCCACCCCGGCCGAGCGCGACACCTGCCGCCCGTGGATCGCCCGGGAGCTGGCACTGCTGCGGCCGACCGCCCGCGCCGTGGTGGCGCTCGGCGGATTCGCCTGGCAGGCGCTGCTGCCGGCCCTGGCCGCGGCCGGCTGGGAACCGCCCCGGCCCCGGCCGGCCTTCGGCCACGGTGCGCACGTCAGCCTGCCGGCCGCGGACGGCGGGCCGCCGCTGGAGCTCTTCGGCTGCTACCACGTCAGCCCGCGCAACACCTTCACCGGCCGGCTGACCCCCGTCATGCTGCGGGACGTCCTGCGGACGGCGGCGCGCACGGCCGGCCTCGACCCGGCGCCGGAACCGGAGCCGGAGCCGGAGCCGTGAGACGTGCGGCGCACGCCGGTCAGCCGAAGTCGGCCAGGTGGTGCTCGGCCGCCCGGGCCCAGACCGCCGGCAGTCCCTCCCGGGCGACGGCTCCGGCGGCCAGCTGCCCCGCGTACAGGACGCCGTACCCGAAGGCCTCGGCGCGGACCGACTCCCCGTCGCCCTCCGCCGCCGGGCCCGGCGGTACCGCGGACGCGCCCGTCGCCAGCCCGTGCAGGGCGGCGGCGGCCACCACCGCGTCCTGGTGCTCGCCGAGCAGTTCCTGCACGGCCTTCATCCGGTCCGCGTAGCGCCGGGCCGGGCGACCGGCGACCGGCTCCGCCGTCTCCGCCGCGTACCGCGCGCGCTTCGCGGCCTTGCGGGCCTCGTGCAGCGTCGTGTCCTGGTCCGGTCCCGGCTCGGCCGCCTGCGCCGCCCGGACCCGGGCCGCGGTGCGGCGCTGCTCACGGGCGGCCACCCGCGCGAGCTCGGCCAGGGCGGGCCGGGCCGCCCTGCCGCGCAGCGGCGGATCGGCCAGCAGCCCGTTCAGGGCGACCGCCAGCGCCCGCCGGCGGGGGCTGTCGATCGCCAGCAGCACCTCCGGCCGGACGCGCTCGTACTCCTCCTGCGACCAGCGGGCGAGTCGCTCGGCGAGCTCCTCCGGTCGGCACTCCGGCGGCAGGTCGCGGGCCCCGGAGAGCAGCCGACGGCCGAGCACCTCGCGGTCGCGCGCCTGCCCGAGCACCGCGCCGAGCCACTTCAGTTCACGTGCCAGCTCGCGCGTCCGGCTCCCGGCGAAGAGCCGGCCGTACGTCTGCAGGGCGCTGCGCAACCGCCGGCAGGCGACCCTCATCCGGTGCACGGAGTCCGGCTCGTCCGCCCGGACGGCCGGGTCGAGGGCGGCCAGCACCTCGGCCTGGGCGGCCAGCCGGGCCAGGACGGCCGCGCCGACGGTGGTGGTGGATGCCGGCACCTGGACACCCCCTCGCGGGTCGACTCGACCGGCCGGCGCACCGCCCGGCCGGCCCGAAGCTCTGGCCTCCAGCGTAGAACCTCCGCAGGTCCGCGCCCGGGACCGGCGGCGCCGGTGCCCGCGCCGGGCGCTACGGCCGCAGCTGGATCGCCAGCGCGAGCGTGTAGCCGACCAGCGCGCCGAACAGCCCGACGGCGGTCGCGTGCCGCCCGCTGAACGGCAGGCCGGCGAGGGAGGGATAGACCAGCACCGCGCAGCCAGCCGCGAGATCGGCCGCGTACAGGCCGACCGGCGGAACCACCTGGGTGCTGTGGGCGGCCCAGCCGGTGGCCACCAGGAATCCGGTGAGCAGCACGAACCCGGAGAGCAGTCCGCCGCCGATGGTGGACAGGACGGGGTGCGGGCCGTCCGCCTCCTCCCCCTCGGGGAGGGCGGGGCGCAGCCGCTGCGCGACGCCGAGGCTGATCAGGGCCACGGTCGCTGCCGCGAGGGCTCCGACGATCGGGGCGGGGTTCATCTGCGACTCCTGGTGGGGGCGTGGAAGATCGCGGCGAGTGCCGCGGGGACGAGGACGGTGACGAGCAGGACGACGGACCAGACCACCGGGTCCAGCACGGGTTCGGGTGCCACCGCGAGCGGCGGCGGGGGCGCCGGGACGGCCGTTCCGGCGACCGGAGCGGCTGCCGGCGGTGACGGGAGCGCAGCGGGGGCGGGCGGTGGGGTCTGCACGGTGGCCTTGGGCCGGGCGGGCTTCGCCGGGACGGGCACCGCGGCGGCCGGAGCGGC
Source organism: Kitasatospora sp. NPDC057015 (assembly GCF_042673745.1). Lineage (NCBI taxonomy): Bacteria > Bacillati > Actinomycetota > Actinomycetes > Kitasatosporales > Streptomycetaceae > Kitasatospora > Kitasatospora sp. NPDC057015. The sequence goes on along the minus strand of NZ_JBHUSG010000069.1, from coordinate 38,066 downwards.
CTTGACCGGCTCAGGCGCCGCCGCCTTCACCGGCGGGGGTGGCGGCGGTGGCGGGGCGGGTGGGGACGGCGGATCGGGGGGTGGCGGGGGCGGCGGCACCGGTGGGTCCGGCGGGTGGACCACCGGCGGCAGCGGGGGCTCGGGCTTCGGCGGCGGGCAGGGCGGCGGAGGCGGTGGGGGTTCGCACGGGGCCGGCGGGTGCGGCGGATGCGGCACGTGGGGTGGATGGGGTGGATGCGGCAGGTGCGGAGGCTGGTGGTGGTCGGACGGTTGGTGGTGGTCGGACTCGTCCGGCTCGTGGGGCTCGTGGTGGCCGTCCGACGGGCCGTGGTCGTGGCCTTGGGAGGGGCCGTGGGAGGGACCGTGGTGGTCCGACGCGTCGTCGTCCTGGTCGTGGGAGGGCTTGTGGCCGTCGGAGGAGCCGTGGCCGTCGGACGTGCGCGATGCACCGGTCGGGTGGGGCTGATGTGGGGAGGCGGACGGTTGCGATGTGTGGGACACCTGCGGCAGTTGAGGTACCTGCGGCGAGTGGGGGGCGTTGTCCATCGGCTGATTCTGTAGCCGCCCTGAGGGCCGCCCACCGTCGATCACTCGGATTCCCGCCGTAAACCGCCCCAGGAGTGACGTTGTGGCGCCCCGGTGACGAACGGGAGGGCGAGGGCACGACACCCGTGCGGCCGGCCCGTCGACGGTCACCGCGTCGACGGTCCGGTGCTCCCCGGGCGGTCTCGTCCGCTCGCCCCACTCCGTGGCATACTCCGGGAACATGACGACCAGCCACGCGACCAGGGCCCTGCGGGCAGCGGTGTTCACCGCGCTCGCCGTGCCGCTGTCCGCGGCCGGGCAGGTCGTCGTCACCGGCCGCCCGCTGCCGCTGAACCTGGTGGCCGCCGCGACCGCGGTGGTCTTCCTGGTCGCGGCCGCGCTGGCCGGCTCCGAGCGTCGGCTGCTGCAGATCTCCGCGGTGCTCGTCCCGGTCGAGCTGCTGCTCAACACCACCTTCAACCTCGGGCAGGCGACCTGTGCGCCGGCCGTCGGGGCCCTACACGGCCCCGTCCGCGGGATGAACCTGCTGGTCTGCGGCGGCGGTTCGGTGGACGGTTCGCTCCTCCCCGGCCCGCTCGGCCACGCCGGCCCGGTCGCACCGGCCGCCACCCAGCTCTTCCTGCTGCTGGTGCACCTGACGGCGGCCCTGGCCGCCGCGCTGTGGCTGCGCCTCGGCGAGGCCGCGCTGAGCGGACTGGCCGACGCGCTGGACGCCCTGCGCCAGTGGGTCGGCGCCCCGCTGCGGAGGCTGCTGCTCGCGCCCGTCCCGGGCCGCCCGGTGCTGCGGGTCCCGCTGCCGGTCTCGAACCGCCCCCGCCCGCGCCTGCGGGACGTCCTGCGCTCCCCGGCGCCGCGCCGCGGCCCGCCGGTGCCCGCGCCCGCCTGCTGACACCTCGTCACCGTCCACCGCGCCCTCAGCGGCGTCCCGGGTAGCCCGGCCGACGGTACGTCGACGGCATGTCGGCGGCGGAGCCTCACCGACCGTCCCGCGCGGCACACGTCCGCGCCCACACGTCCCGCGCCGGGCCACCCGCACCCGCCCCGCACCCGCCCTCCGGGCGCCGTGCCGAGGGCCGCGCGCCCGCCCGCGCCGCATCCGCACAGGAGTCGACCCCGATGACCCGGAACACGCACCCGTCCCAGAGCCCGGACCCGAGCGCGAACCAGAACCCGAGCGCGAACCGGCCCACCGCACCGCTGCAGAACCCGCACCGCGCGACCCTGCCGACCGCCCGCGAGCGCATCCAGGAGGCCCACCTCCAGGAGCTCCGGGCCGCCCGCACCCGCCGCCGGATCGTGGTGGGCACCGCCGTCGCCGCCGTCCTGGCCCTGGCCGGCGGAACCGCTCTCGCCATCGGCACCGCCGGCGGCGGCGGGAGCGCCCCGGCCGCGGCCGGCACCGGCGCCACGGGCGACCCGGCCCGGGCGGCGGGTACCGCGGCGCCCCTCGTGGTGCCCGCGAACACCTCCGGCCCGGACGGCACCGTGATCGTCTACGGCAAGCCGGACGCCCCGCACACCCTGCAGGTCTTCGAGGACTTCCGCTGCCCGGTCTGCAAGACCTTCGAGAAGGCCCACGGCAAGGCCGTCCAGCAGCTCGCCGACGAGGGCACCTACCGGATCGAGTACCACCTGGCGGCCTTCCTCGACGTCAACCTCGGCGGCCGCGGGTCCCGCACCGCCCTGGCCGCCGCCGGGGCCGCCGCCAACGAGGGCGTCGACAAGTTCAAGCAGTTCCACGACGTGCTCTACGCCAACCAGCCCGAGGAGCGCGAGGACGGGTTCGGGGACGTCAACCGCATCCTCGCGCTGGCGGAGCAGGTCCCCGGGCTGAAGACCGAGGCCTTCACCAAGGCCGTCACCGACGGCACCTACGCGCCGTGGGCGGCGAAGGTCGCCGAGGCGTTCAACGGCAGCGGGGTGACCGGCACGCCCACGGTCAAGCTGGACGGCAAGGCCGTGAAGCTCGCCGACGGCAACGGCCGAGTCCTGACGGCGGAGCAGCTCACCGCCCAGCTTAGGCAGGCCGCCGGCGGGCAGTGAGCCGGCGCCGGCCGCTCGCCGCCGGCACCGCGCGTCCAGCACACCCAGCTCGCCCAGCACACCCGGCGCCCACCGATCCGAGACGGATCCGCACCGGTCCGGCCCGCCAGGGGCCGGACCGGCCCCCCGCCGTACCCACCGGAGCCCCGCACCCCTGGAGTCCGTTCCGATGACCGCCCTGTCCGCGCGCGCCGCGCGCCCGCCCCGAACCGAACCGACCCACCCCGCCGACGCGACCCGCCCGGCCGACCCCGCCGACCCGATCGGCAGGTCCGCCCGGGAGCCCGTTCCGGCCGGCCGGGCCCTCGCCCTGCTGCTGCTCGTCGCCGGGCTGGTCGGCCTGCTCGCCTCCGCCGTCCTGACCCACGACAAGCTCCGGCTGCTGGCGGATCCCTCGTTCGTCCCCGGCTGCAACATCAACCCGGTGATCAGCTGCGGCTCGGTGATGCGCACCGAGCAGGCCGAGGTCTTCGGGTTCCCGAATCCCCTGCTCGGCATCGCCGCCTTCGCGGTCGTGCTCGCACTGGGCGCGGCATCGCTGGCCGGCGCCGCGTTCCGCCGGTGGTTCTGGCTCGGGCTGCACGTCGGCACGGTGCTCGGCCTGGCGTTCACCCACTGGCTGATCGTCCAGGCGCTCTACCGGATCGGGGCGCTCTGCCCGTACTGCATGGCCGTCTGGGCAACCTGCATCGCCCTGTTCTGGTACGTCACCCTGCACAACCTGCGCACCGGGGTGCTGTCCGTCCCGGCCCGGCTGCGCCCGGCCGTCCGGGAGGCCGCCCGGTACCACTGGGTGGTGCCCGTCCTCTGGTACGCGGTGATCGCCCTGCTCGTACTCAACCGGTTCTGGTACTACTGGCGGACCCTGCTCTGAGGGCCGGCTCCCGCCCCGCCGCCGGGCCGCCCCGCCGCCGGCCGCTCCGCCCTCGTGGCGGGGTGGGGTGGGCCGGCGGCCGGCGGTCCGGGCTCAGCCGAAGACCTCGCGGCGGAAGGCGTTGCGGAGGTCGGTGAGCGGCTGCAGGTCGCGGTTGAGGTGGACCTTGTTGGTGAGCAGCACGGCCCAGCGGCCCCGGCGGCGGGAGAGCCACATCGCGGTGCCGGTGAAGCCGTAGTGGGCGAAGGTCCCGTCCGCCGGGTCCGTGCCGGGGGCGCAGAGCCAGGAGAGGCCGCGGGCGGGCAGCAGCCCGCCGGTCTGCTCGCGCAGGGACTCCGCCACCCAGGAGCGCCACTCGGAGCCGGGGTCGAGCAGCGCGGTCAGCAGGAGGCCGAGGTCGCGGGCGGTGGAGAAGGCGCCGGCGCTGCCGCAGGCGCCGCCGAGCAGCCGGGCCGAGGGGTCGTGCACCACGCCTCGGAGGTAGCCGCCGGTGGCCTCGTCGAACTCGGTGGGCGCCGTCCGGGCCCGCCGCTCCGGGTCGAGCGGTCCGAACGCGGTGTCGGTCATCCCGAGCGGGTCCCAGACCCGGTCGGCGGCGAGCCGGGCCAGCGGGGTGCCGGTGAGGGACTCGACCAGGTAGCCGAGGATGATCGCTGCCCGGTCGGTGTACTCGACGGCCTCGCCGGGCGGGCGGTGCAGCGGCGCGGTGAGGACGCCGGAGCGGACGGCCGCCGGGTCGGTGCCGTAGAGCCGGGCGAAGTTGGTGCGCAGCGGCAGCCCGGCGGTGTGGGTCAGCAGTCGCCGCGCGCTGAGGGCGCCGACCGGATGGCCCGCCGTCTCGGGCCAGTAGTCGCCGAGCGGATCGTCCAGCGGGAGCAGCCCGGCCGCCCGCAGGGCGCCGACGCAGGGCCAGAGTGCGACGATCTTCGTCAGGCTGGCCAGGTCGAAGAGGGTGTCCGGCGCCATCGCGGGGCCGCGCTCCTCCCGCCCGAGCGGGCCGTGCGCACCCTCGTCGTGGAGCCCGTCCGCGCCGCCCACCGCCCAGACCGCGCCCGTGCCGACCCCCCGCAGGCCGTCCCGTACCAGTGACACCAGTGGCTCGCTGTCGATGGTCATCGCCCCCGCCTCCGTCGCCCGTCGGCGGGGAGCCTACCCAGCCGGGCGGTCACCCGACCGCCCGGAGCGCCCCGGCCACCCGGACGGGACGGACCGGACGGGACGGACCGGACGGGACGGACGGAACGGATGCGACGGACGCGACGGGCGCGACGGGCTCGTACGGAACGGACGGGGTCAGGCCCGCACAGGGGACGCCGGCAGGGCCTTGCCCATGCAGACGCTCTGCGGGTGCTCGCGGTAGATGCCGAACTTCTGGATGTCCGCGTAGCCCTCGGAGGCGTACAGCGCGATGGCCTCCGGCTGCTCGGTACCGGTCTCCAGCACCACCCGGGTGTGGCCGGCCAGCGCGGCGGTCTCCTCCAGCCGGCGCAGCAGCGCGCGGGCCAGGCCCCGGCCGCGGGCCGAGGGCACCACGAACATCCGCTTCAGCTCGGCGTCGCCGTCCCGCAGGCCGTGCGGGTCCGCCTTCTTGGCGCGCCAGCCGCCCGAGGCGACCGGCTCGCCCTCCAGGTAGGCGATCAGGAAGAGGCCGGCCGGCGGCTCGAAGTGGTCCGGGTGCATGGCGGTGAGGTCGCCCTCGCCGTAGCGGCGGACGTACTCCTCCTGGACCTCCGCCGACAGCCGCTGCGCGTCGGGGTGCCCGTAGCCGGTGACGCGGATCTCGACGGTGCTCTGTGTGGTGCTCTCCATGGTGGACCAGCCTACGTGGGGCCCGGCCGGCGACCGGGCCCCGGGCGAGGCCGCCCTGGGGAGGCCCCGTCAGCGCGCGGTGAAGCGGGCCACCAGGTCGTCCTTGCCGAACATCCGGGCGGTGTCCACCGCGGACGGGGTTCCGGCCTCGGGGTCGGCGCCGCCGGCCAGCAGGGCGGTGAGGACGTCGTCGGCGCCCTTGAAGACGGCGCCGGCCAGCGGCGTCTGGCCGCGGTCGTTGGCCCGGTCGGGGTCGGCCCCGCGCTCCAACAGGGCCTGCACCGCGGCGGTGTGGCCGTGGTAGGCGGCCAGCATCAGCAGGGTGTCGCCCCGGTCGTTGGAGAGGTTGGCGGGGGCGCCGGCGTCGACGTAGGCGGCGAGGGTGGCCGAGTCACCGGTGCGGGCGGCGTCGAACAGCCGGCCGGCCAGCTCGACCACGTCGGCGTCGGGGGTCTGCGGCGCGGAGCCCTGGGCGTCGGCGGAGTCGGCGGGACCGGTGGAGCCGGCGGTGTCGGCCATGAGGGAGACCTTTCAGCGGGAGGACGTGACGTACGGCACCGTAGCGGCCGGGTGCACCGGCGATCCAGCGTGCGTCCGGTATGTGGAGCACACCTGCCGCCGGGGCGCGAGATGTCGACACGTCGACGTAGTGGTCACGCGTCCGATCGGGCGAACTTCCCCCGGCCGGCAGCACCCGGGGGGCATCGACCCGGGAATGGCTCGGGGCGGCGGAACGGAGCCGTGGATCGGCCTTCCCGGCGCGGTTCGCATACACCCGTCATCAGCTTTCCAGGGTGAACCACCCGTTTGCGCCGTTCCATCATCTATTACTTTTTGTCACGATTAGGGCACTTTCCGTGACACTGTCCCTGTCACCCTCCCCGAGGAGCAGACGCGTGATCCTCTCCATTTCAGGCATCGTCCTGTTCGGCACCATCGCCTTTCTCTTCTTCCGCCGGGACGGACTAAAGATCTCCCATGCCGTGGTCTGCGCCCTCCTCGGTTTCTACGTGGCGGGCTCCTCCATCGCTCCGAGCATCACGGCGGGCGGCGCGAGCCTCGCCGGACTGCTCGGCGGCATCAAGTTCTGAGCCGCCACTCCCCCGCACAGGCCCGGGCGCGGATCCCACCGCCCCGGGCCTGCCCGTTCACCCGCGCCCCCGCAGCCCCGCGCCACCGGCCGTGCCCACGGCCGCCGCGCCCCTCGCCGACCCGGCCGCCGCCGACCCGACCGTCACCGATCCGCCCCCACCGATCCGCCCGTCACCGACCCGACCGTCACCGACCCACCCCCACCGACCCGTCCCACTCGCCCGGGGAGTCCCAGGAATGTCCCTGAACCGCCACCTCAGCAAGGGCCGCACCCTCGCCCGCACGGCCGGCGACCACGCCGCCGACATGTTCGCGCCGATCACCCTCATCGGCCGCGGGCTCCGGCGCCACGCCGACTGGGCGAAGGGCCGCTGGCAGGCCACCCCCAAGGACCGGCGCGGGCCGACGCTGTTCCTCTGCGCCGCGGTGGCGCTCGGCGTCTTCCTGCTGCCGCACGGCCCGCTCTTCGCACTGGTCGCCCTGATGGCCAGCTCCGCCTGGGTGGGCCGGGCGCCGAAGGCGCCGCCCGCCGCGCCCGAGCCGGACGTCGCCGAGGTCAAGCTGACCGCCCTGTACGCGGCGCTCACCCCGTACCTGGCCGCGCCCGACGACCTCAGCCCGCTGTACGGCAACGAGAACGGGTTCCGGACGGCCTTCGAGTCCTGGGAGTTCGACCCCGAGGGCCGGCTGACCGAGCTGCACCTGGCGTACCCGGCGTACTTCACCGACACCGAGCCGGGCGCCCGGGCCCGGATCGAGCAGGTCGTCCAGGGCAAGGCCGGCCGGGCCCGCGAGTACCGCTTCGAGTGGGACGAGGAGTCCAACCGGCTACGGGTCAGCGCGCTGGCGCCGCTGGCCACCGACATCTGCGCCCAGCGCTTCGTGACGGCGCCCGGCGAGATCGTGCTCGGCTTCACCGACGAGGCGGGCAGCCGGCGCATGATCCCGGTGAACCAGGCCGGGGTCAGCGCCCAGCAGCCGCCGGTGATCTGGCGGACGGGCCCGCGCTCCGCCGAACCGCACCTGCTGGCCCTCGGCGCCACCGGGCACGGCACCTCCACCCTGATCCGCTCGATCGCGCTGCAGGCCCTGCCCTTCGCCGACCTCGTGCTGATCGACGGCGCCGGCACCGGCGAGCACGCCTGCCTGGTCAACCGGCCGGGCGTGCACACGGTGGAGACCAGCCTGCACGGCACGCTGGCCGCCCTGGAGTGGGCGGCGCAGGAGACCGCCAGGCGGCTGACCGCCCTGAACGCGGCCCGGCACGCCGGTGCCACCGCGCCGGAGGACGTCACCCGGCCGCTGTGGATCCTGCTCGACCACCCGACCGAGCTCAGCGAGCTGGCGCACGCCGAGGGCCGCCCCGACCCGCAGGACCTGCTGGAGACCCCGCTGCGGCACGGCCGGGCGGCCCGGGTCACCGTGGTGATCGCCGACGACATCGAAGCCCGGGACCGGATCACCCCGACCCTGCGCGCCACCACCCGCGCGCGGGTCGTCCTCGGGCCCACCACTCCCGAGGAGGGGCACGCCGCGCTCGGCGCCCCGCTGGACATCGTGCCCGCCGCGCACGCCCCCGCCGGCCGCGGGTACGCCAGGATCGGCAACTCCGCGCCCGTCCGGCTCCAGGTGCCGGCCACCGTGGACCCGCTGGACGACGAGGCCCCGGCGCAGCTGCGCGACGCGGTGATCGCCCTGCTCCCGCACCGGGACACCCGGACCGAGGCGCCCGCACCGAGCGTGCCGGCCGCCGAGGCGGTGCGCCGCGGCGAGGAGCAGCCGGCGGCGGAGGCGGACCGCCGGCCGGCGGAGGCCGGGGCCGAGCGGCCGGTGGAGCTGGGCAAGGAGCACGCTCCCGTCCGCCCGCGCCCGGTCTGGTGAGCCGCGCGGCGCGGCGATCGGCCGGCCGGGTGCACCGCGCGGCGCGGTCCGGCCGGGTGCACCGGACCCGGCCGCGCCGGGAAGGTCACGGACCGGTACGCTCATGGTTGAAACCCGAACTGATCACCAGTTGTGAAATTAGTGACACCTAGGGTGATATCACCGGCCAGATGTGACAAATCGGGCGCTGATGGGTACAAACAGGGGCGGCACGCCAAACGACGCATGTCCCCGGACGGGAATCTTCGTCGACAGCCGGGCGTTGACCGTACTGACGAAGAACAGCGACCAACTAGTCCTGTGGGCCATAAGCCCGGGAGGCACGATTCATGAGCGAGCGAGCTCTTCGCGGCACGCGACTCGGGGCCACTAGCTACGAGACCGACCGCGGTATCGATCTGGCTCCGCGCCAGACCGTCGAGTATGCATGTCAGAACGGGCACCGATTCGAGGTCCCCTTCTCCGTGGAAGCGGAGATTCCCTCGGCTTGGGAATGCCGGTTCTGCGGCCAGGAAGCAGTACTTCTCGACGGTGACGAGCCGGAGGAGAAGAAGACCAAGCCCACGCGTACCCATTGGGACATGTTGATGGAGCGCCGGACGCGCGAGGAGTTGGAGGAGGTGCTGGCCGAGCGGCTGGCCGTGCTCCGCTCCGGTGGGATGAATCTCGCGGTGCACCCGCGCGACACCCGCAAGAGCGCCTGACCTCGCTCCCGCCCCCAGCGGGAGGCTACCGAAAAGGGACCCTGAGAATTCAGGGTCCCTTTCGCGTGCCCGGCGGTCGGGATTCCGCCGGTACGACCGTGGGGCCTCGGGGCCGAGGAGACCGGCGAGAGGCGAGCGGCGACTTTCGACGCCTACCTCCCGCGTGCCCGGCTCCCGCAGGTCCGGTCGGGACCCGGAAGTACGGGTGTGCACACCCCGGACCGGGTACGGAAACGCACACCCGAAACCGCCGGGGCCCGACCCCGCAGCCGTGGACGCCCGACGCCCGCGGGGCGGGAGCGGCCCGGTGTGCGGGCGCCCCCGCCCCGCGGGCGTCGGACGTGGACGTGTCGTGCGGGCCGGCCCCCGGTACGGCTCGGCCGTCGGCGCGGGAGTCAGCCGGCGATCGGCGGGCGGTAGCCCGTCTCGGGGCCCTGCGGGCCCTGGGCGGGGTCGACGACCTCGCCCTGGACCACCTTGCCGTCGGGGCGGTGGATCCGCAGCTGCTCCTGGAGCCGGACGGCGTCCGCGAACGGATCGGTCCCGGCCACCGGGGAGCGGCGCAGCGCGGCACCCGCCGCGCGGCGGCCACCGGCCCGCCAGAGCGCCCGGGTGGGCGGCAGCAGCAGGGTCAGGGCCAGCAGATCGGAGAGGAAACCGGGGATGATCAGCAGGAGCCCGGCCAGCACCGTCAGGCTGGTGCCGGTCTGGGCCTGCTGCGGCTTGGGGTCACGGCTCTGCTCGACCGCCGCGGAGAAGGCCCTGAGGCCCGCGCGCTTGATGAGCCAGCCGCCGGTCAGCACACCGGCGAGCAGCAGCATCAGGACGGCGAAGGCGCCGATCGCCGAGGCGACCTGGACCAGGATCCAGATCTCCAGGACCAGCCAGGCGGTGATCAGCAGCGGCAGCACCCGCCGGAGTCTGCCCCGGGGGGCCGGGCGGGCGGGGGTGGCTTGCTGGGTCACGGTACGGATCCACTCCATCGCGGTGCTCTCGGCACCGCCCGGCGGACTCCGGGGCGGCTACGGCACCACCTGGTCCAACGCGTCGTCCGCGGCGGGTGTTCCGGGCGCGGGCGTCGCGCGGCGGCGGCGCACCCCGGCGGCAACGGCCGCGCCGCAGGCGAGCAGGCCGGCGATCGCCATCGTCCACTCGGGGGCGGCGCCGAGCCGGTCGGCCACCGTCCTGCCGTCCCGCAGCGGGACGGTGGCGGCGATCTCGGCGGCGGTCAGCTCGTCGGTGCGGGTGACCACGGAGCCGTCCGGGGCGATCACGCCGCTGATGCCGCTGGTGGCGGCGATCAGCACGGCGCGGCCGTGCTCGACGGCGCGCAGGCGGGACATCGCGAGCTGCTGGTCGGGCTGGCCGCTGAGCGCGTAGGTGGCGTTGTTGGTCTGCACCACCAGGACGCGGGCGCCCTGGTTCACGGTGTCGCGGACGATCTCGTCGTAGGCGACCTCGAAGCAGATCACGTCGCCGATCCGGGCCGGACCGAGCTGCATCACCCCGGTGGAGGTGCCGGGGTAGAAGTCGCGGGCGACCCGGTCCAGCCGGGTGATGATCTTGGACAGCTGGGCCCGGAACGGCACGTACTCGCCGAAGGGCACCGGGTGCTGCTTGGTGTACGAGGCGCCCGGCCCGGTCTTCGGGTCCCAGACGATGCCCTCGTTCTGCACGTGCTGGGTGTCCGGGCCGTCGACCAGCGTGCCGATCAGGGTGGGGACGCCGACGGCCTTCACCGCCCGGTCGATCCGCTGGTACGCCAACGGGTCGCTGAACGGGTCCAGGTCGGAGGCGTTCTCCGGCCAGATCACCACGTCGGGGCGCTCCCGGCGGCCGGCCGCGATGTCCGCGGCCAGCTTCTCGGTGGCCTCGGCGTGGTTGTTGAGCACCTGCATCGGGCGGCCGAGGAAGTCCATCCCGGGATTGGGCACGTTGCCCTGGACGATGGCGACCTTGAGGGTGTCGTCGGGCGCGGTCGGCACCGGCACGGCGTAGCCGGCGAAGAGCGCCGCGACCGCGCCCAGCGCGCCCAGCGCGGCCAGCGCGGCGGCGCGCGGGGCCCGGCGCGGACCGCGCACGCGCAGCGCGGCCCAGGCCAGCAGGGCGCCGCAGAGGGCGACCGCGAAGGTCACCAGCGGGGCGCCGCCGAGCGCGGCGAGCGGGGTGAACGGGGTCGCGGTGTTGGCGAAGGCCAGCCTGCCCCAGGGGAACCCGCCGAGCGGGAGCCGGTCCCGGGCCCACTCCTGGGTGACCCAGAGCAGGGCCGTCCAGAGCGGCCAGCCGGGCAGCCGGGAGGTCACCGCGAGACCGGCGCCGAGCGCCGCGACGAACAGCGCCTCCACGACCGACAGGCCGATCATCGCGTCCGTCCCGATCACCGTGAGCCACTTCAGCAGCAGCACGAAGAACGGCAGCCCGAAGGCGAAGCCCGTCCAGGCGCCCTGCCGGGCGGTCCGGCCGCGGGTGAGCAGCGAGAGCCCCGCCACCGCCACGATCGACAGCGGCCACAGGTCGTACGGGGGGAACGCCGCGCCGAGCAGCAGACCCAGCAGGACGGCGAGCCCCGTCCGGGGCAGTCCGGCACGGACCTTGGCGAGCGCACGGGCGCCCCGGCCGGCCACCGGCGCCTGTGCGGGCGCCCCGGGCACGGGCCCGGAGGCCGACCGCTCCTGCGTGACGGGCAGTGCCACCTGCGCACCATCTCTCTGGTCGTACGTGTTCGCGCGGTCTTCGCCGTCCGTTGTCCGGACGCCGTGCGAAGACCGTACCCCGGATCGGCGGGCGTCCGGATAACAGGGTGGCCACGCCCCCGGTGACCGCTGAGCGGGCCCGGGCGGGCCCGCCCGCGGGCCGCCGACCGACGCGCGGAGCCCGCCGGACGGCGGCCGGGGCACGGCCGGGCGGCGGTCAGGCCAGGTGGACGGTCCGGCCCCGGACCACCGTGCGCAGGCAGACCGGCAGCGGCCGGCCCGGGCTGAGGTCGGGCAGGCCGGGAGTGCCGGAGCGGGGGTCGGTCGACCAGCCCGCCACCCGGGAGTCGGGGGTCTGCACCACCAGGTCGCCGGTGGCCCAGACCGCGAAGCTGGCGACCGCGCCCGGCACCAGCACGCCGTCCTGGTCGCGGCCGAGGGCGCGCCAGCCGCCGCGGGTGTGGGCGGTGAAGGCGGCCCGCACCGAGATCCGGTGCTCGGGCGTGCGGTGGAAGGCGGCCGCGCGGACGGTGCCCCAGGGGTCGAGGGCCGTCACCGGGGCGTCCGAGCCGAAGGCCAGCGGGACACCGGCCCGCAGCAGCGCCGCGAAGGGATTGAGCCGGGCGGCCCGCTCGGCACCGAGCCGCTGGGCGTACATGCCGTCCGGGCCTCCCCAGGCGGCGTCGAAGGCGGGCTGCACCGAGGCGACCAGGCCGAGCTCGACGAAGGCGGCGACGGCCTTGTCGTCGAGTGCCTCGGCGTGCTCGACGCGGTGCCGCAGCGCCTTCACCCGGGCCGCGCCGACCCGGTCGGCCGCCGCCCGCACCCCGTCCAGGACGGCGGTCAGCGCGGCGTCGCCGATGGCGTGGAAGCCCGCCTGCAGACCCGCCTCGGTGCAGGCCTCGACGTGGTCGGCGATCTGCTCGGCGCTCAGGTAGGCGGTGCCGGTGTGCGGCGCGTCCTCGTACGGCGTGTGCAGGCAGGCGGTGTGCGAGCCGAGCGCGCCGTCCACGAAGAGGTCCCCGCCGGCGCCCACGGCGCCCAGCCGGCGGGCGGCCTCGACTCCGCCCAGCTCGCCCCAGTAGCCGAAGACCTCGGGGGTGTCGCCCTGCCCGGCGAGGGTGAGCAGGGCCGTGAGGTCCTGCTCGGAGGAGATGTCGGGGCCCGCGCACTCGTGCACGGCGCCGATGCCGAGCGAGGCGGCGCGGGTCAGGGCGGCCCGCTGGGCGGCCCGGCGCTGCTCCTCGGTCAGATGGGCCAGGGCGGCCCGGCGCACCGCGTGGTGGGCGTCGCGGGTGAGCGTGCCGGTCCCGGTGTGGCCGGGCAGCGCGTCCAGTCCGGGGGTGAGCGCGCGCAGTGCGGTGGAGGCGAGCGCGGAGTGCACGTCGGTACGTGAGAGGTAGAGGGCCGCGCCGTCGGCGGCGGCGTCCAGCTCGGCGGGGGTCGGCGGCCGGCCCTCGGGCCAGCCGGTCTCGTCCCAGCCGTGGCCGATCAGCACGCCGGACGGCGCCCCGGGGCCCCGGGCGGCCCGCACGAACTCCGCGATCCGGGCGAGGGCCTCGTCGAGTGAGGGGCAGCCGGTCAGGTCGAGCCCGGTGAGCGCCAGGCCTGCGGAGGTGGCGTGCACGTGGGCGTCCACGAACGCGGGCGTGACCAGCGCGCCGTCCAGCTCGACGATCTCGTCGGCGACGTCCGTGTAGGCCTCGGCGGCGCCGTCGCTGCCGACCCAGGCGACGTGGTCGCCCTCGACGAGCATCGCGGTGGCGAAGGGGTCGGCGGGGCTGTAGACGGATCCGCCGCGCAGCAGCACGGTCCGGGAGGTGCGTTCGGTCATGGGGCAAGTCTGCACCCGTACCGTCCGGGCGCAGGCCGCGGGGCTCGTCTCAGAGCTTCGGCGGGCGCGCCTCGTACGGGGTGGAGAGGACGACGGTGGTGCGGGTGGAGACGCCGGCCGCGCTGCGGATCCGGGCGAGCAGGTCCTCCAGGTCGCCGGGGGCGCCGACCCGCACCTTGAGGATGTAGTTCTCGTCACCCGCCACGCTGTGACAGGCCTCGATCTCGGGCAGCCCGGCGAGCCGCTCCGGGGTGTCGTCCGGGGCGCTCGGGTCGAACGGCTTGACCGAGATGAACGCGGTCAGCGCGAGGTCGACCGCGTCGGGGTCGATGATCGCGGTGTAGCCGCGGATCACCCCGCGCTGTTCGAGGCGGCGCACCCGCTGGTGCACCGCCGAGGTGGACAGGCCGGTGGCCTTGCCCAGGTCCGTGTAGCTCATCCGGCCGTCCTCAAGGAGCAGCTGAACGATGCGCTGGTCGAGATCCTCCACAAGGCGCAAACCTACTCTCCTTTTTGGCGGCGGCTCGCCGCCGGAGCGCTTTGGTCCGGTGCCGACGGTCGTCGCTCCGTCGCTCCTTCGTCGCTCCCGCGCTCCTCGCTTTCGGCACCGGCGCGCTCCTTTGGCTCGCAGCCGGGCCTGTGGTGGGTGCCGTCACGGCTCGGCGCATCGGGGTCGTGCGCCAGGGGCAGGCCTCCCTGACCCGCCGTGAGCGGTCGGGCGCCGCCGCGGGAAGGTGCGCTCCGGCGCCGAGCCTGCCGGCCCCGCACCCACCCGGCCGCGAGCCACTCCCGTAGTGGCCCCGGCGCACCGCTCGCCCGGCGGCGAGCCAAAGGAGCGCGCCGGTGCTGAAAGGGAGAGAGCGAGGGAGCGACCGACGAAGGAGGGAGCGACGGAGCGATGACCGTCAGCGCCGGACCGAAGCGCTCCGGCGGCGAGCCGCCGCATATCAAAGCTGTCATGTGCCCGGCGAATGTGGCGAACGACACACCCCGTGCATCACCGTGCCATCCACCGCAGGGTTATGAGGCTCCGTCGGCGGGAAATGCTGGTTGTGGCCCTGGCCGACCAGGCCGGCCCGATCCGAGGGGGATCACCATGTCTGCCGTTGACGAGCGCTCGCTGAGCGCGGACGACACCCACGATACGAGCGACCGCGACACCTTCGCGGTCTCGTACGGCCCGACCCCGGGAACCGACCCGGGCGAGGCCGACACCTGGGAGATCATCCGGGTGCACTGCCCCGAGTGCGACCGTCCGATCGCCCTGCTCGGCGACGAGGAGCGGCTCCCGCAGCACGCCGTCCTGCCGACCGCCTGGCACCCCTTCTCCCCCGCGCTGTGCCCCGGTTCGGGCGTGCCCGCGGACGACCTGACCGAGATCGACGTCCCGGAGGACGCCGTCGCGCCCGGCCTGGAGGGCCTGCTGGCCCTGCCCGCCGCGCTGGACTGGCGTACCCAGCCCTTCTCGCACGCCCTCCCGCACAGCCCCGTGAAGGCCGCCCCCGCACCGGAGCCGGCGCAGCCGGCCGCCGACGCCGTCCCGGCCCAGCGCGGCGCGACCCGCCGGACCGCCGCCCGGCGCCCGGCGGCGCAGCTCGTCCGCCGCTGACGGCGGCGACACCCGCGGGACGGAACGGTCCGGCGCCCACCGCCGCAGGCGGACGGGCCGCCGGACCGAACGGCACCCGCGAAGGCACTCCGACCTCACCGGACGCCGCCCGCCTGAGCCGGCCCGCGTGAACCAATCCGGCGCGAACCAGCCCGCGGGAGGCGCCGCCCGCCGTGCCGTCAGCTGCCGCTGAGGTGACGTCCGATCACCAGGCGCTGGATCTGGTTGGTGCCCTCCACGATCTGCAGCACCTTGGCCTCGCGCATGTACCGCTCGGCCGGGAAGTCCTGGGTGTACCCGTAGCCGCCGAGCACCTGCACGGCGTCGGTGGTGACCCGCATCGCGGCGTCGGTGCAGAACAGCTTGGCCATCGCCGCCTGCTTGGAGAACGACAGTCCGGCGTCGCGGCGGCGGGCGGCGGCGAGGTAGAGCGAGCGGCCGGCCTCGATCTGGGTGGCCATGTCGGCGAGCATGAACGACAGACCCTGGAAGTCCGCGATCCGCCGGCCGAACTGGCGGCGCCCGCCGGCGTAGTCGACGGCGAGGTCCAGCGCGGCCTGGGCCACGCCGATCGCGCAGGCGGCGATGCCCAGGCGCCCCGAGTCGAGGGCGGAGAGCGCGATCTGGAAGCCCTGGCCCTCGGTGCCGACCAGGCGCTCGCGGTCCACCCGGACTCCGTCGAAGTGCACCTGGGCGGTCGGCGAGGAGCGCATGCCCATCTTGTGCTCCGGCGGTGCGGCGGACAGCCCGGCGCTGCCGGCCGGGACGAGCAGGCAGCTTATGCCGCGCGGGCCGTCCTCGCCGGTGCGCACCAGGGTGCTGTAGAAGTCCGCGTGGCCGCCGTGGGTGATCCAGGCCTTGGTGCCGCTGACGACGTAGTCGTCGCCGTCCAGGTCGGCGCGGGTGCGCAGGGCGGCGGCGTCGGAGCCGGACTGCGGCTCGGAGAGGCAGTAGGCGCCGAGCTGCTCGCCGCCGAGCATCGCGGGCAGCCAGGCGGCGCGCTGCTCGTCGCTGCCGAAGGTGGCCAGGGCGTGGCAGGACAGCGTGTGGACGCTCACCCCGAGGCCGACCGCGAGCCAGCCGGCCGCGAGCTCCTCCAGGACCTGCAGGTAGACCTCATAGGGCTGGTCGCCGCCGCCGTACTCCTCGCCGTAGGGCAGGGAGAGCAGGCCCGCCTCGCCGAGCGTGCGGAAGACCTCGCGGGGGAAGCGGTCGGCCGCCTCGTCCCCGGCTGCGCGCGGTTCGATCTCGCGCTGGACCAGGTCGCGGGTGAGGCTCAGGAGCTCTCGGGCCTCTTCGCTGGGGAGCTGGCGGTCCACAGGTTTCGCGGGTGCGGGGCTCATGGCGGTTGGTCGCCTCCTCGATCGGGCACCGGGCCCAGTGGTGGCGGGCGCGGCGCGGGTGTGGCAGGTCGGCCCGACCGTCACCGGGTCGCGGTGAACGGTCGTTCACATGTCTGGCGATGTGAGTATGCCCGATCCCGGGCCGGCCGTCACGGCCGGCGGCCGGTCCCCGGGCCACCCCGGAGACGGCCGTCGCCCGCTCCCCGCCCGAGCGGCGGCGGGAGCGCCCGTACAGTGGCCGGTATGGCTGAACTGGCCGGTCGGGAGGCCGACCCCGGACTGGGCGCGCTGGCGGCGCGGATCGCCGGCGCGGCGCCCTCCTGCGGGCCGGTGCGACTGGTCGCGGTGGACGGGCACGCCGGGTCCGGCAAGACCACGTTCGCGGGCCGGCTGGCCGCCGCCCTCGGCGACGCCCCGGTGGTCCATCTGGACGACCTCGCCACGCACGCCGAGCCCTTCGGCTGGACGGAGCGGCTGCGGCGCGAGGTGCTGGAGCCGCTGGCCGCCGGCCGCACGGCCCGGCACCGGGTGTACGACTGGACCGCGCGCCGGTTCGAGGGCGTACGGCCGGTGCCCGCAGCGCCCGTGGTGCTGGTCGAGGGCGTGGGCGCCGGGCGCCGGGCGCTGCGGCCCGCACTGGCCGCGCTGGTCTGGATGGAGCTGGACGCCGGGGCCGCGCGCCGGCGCGGCGAGCTCCGGGACGGTCCGGAACTGGCCGGTTTCTGGATCGACTGGGCCAGGGCGGAGGAGGCGCACTTCGCCGCCGATCCCAGTCGTCCGCATGCCGACTTTCGGGTGGACGGAGTAACCGGACGAATCACCTCCGGCACCCTCGGTGAGCTCCGAAAGGGGCCTTGACCTGGGCCGTCGCCGGGAACTAGGTTTCATCTCGTTGCGAGATTGTTGATCGCGCAACCACAGACACGGCATCTCCGGCTTGTTCCCCCGTGAGCCGGAGGTGCCGTTCTCCTTCCCCCGTACGCCAACGAGCCGGGCGCCGTTCGGATTTGACCTGGCGCGGCACCCTTCCGGATCAGCTCCGCGCCGGTACGATTCCTGGCAGGCGCATATGCGCCCCGGGGGCTCTCTCCACCGGCGAACCAGCAGCCGGCCGAGCCCCGATGCACACCGCGGGGGGCGTGAGTGACGACGGTGGAGAGTTCCGACGGCAACAACGCGGGCGCGGGCCCCGGCAGGCTCGCCGACCGCGCCTGGCTGCGCGCGATGGACGCCTACACGGCGGGCGCGTACACGCGCGCGGAGGAGGAGTTCCGCGCCGCGGTACGGCTGGACCCGGGCATGGCCGACGCCTGGCTGGGCCTGCACGCCCTGCGCTGCGACACCTCCGGCGCCCTGCTCGCGATGCACCGCCACCGCAAACGCTTCGGCGAACAGCGGACCCGCCACCGACGCCCGCTCAGTTCCTGGTACTGGCTGGGCTGGTGGGTCCAGCCCGTGCTGGAGGACACCCGGGACCTCGCGCTCGCCCACGCCTCGCACTGGCTGGACGGACGCCACCTCGCCGAACTCGACGTCGCCCTGGCGCAGTGCCCGCCGGCCGGCGAGGACCCCTCGGTGAGGTTCCTGCACGCCTGCCGCTCCTACCTGGTGAAGGACTGGGAGCAGCTCATCCGGGACACCGACCGGCTGCTGGACGACCCGCTGCTCGGCATCGAGGCGGGCCTGTTCGGCGGCATGGCCAGAGTGCGGCTGGACATGTGCGCCCAGGCCCAGGGGCCGCTCGCGGCCTCGCTGGCCCGCTGCCGCTCGGAGCAGCCGCAGCGCAAGGAGCTGCGCTACTGGCTCGCCCGCGCCTACGAGGGCGCCGGCCGCAGCGCCGCCGCCCTGCCGCTGTACCGGGCGGTGCACCGGGCGGACCCGGCGTTCATGGACACCGCCGCCCGGCTGGCGGCGATATCCGCGGAGGACGGGCTGGTGGACGCGCTGCTGGAGGGGGTCACCGGCACCGGGCCGGCCGGCGGCCCGGGGCGCGAGGCCGGCTCGGCGGCCGGGTACGGCACGGACGAGGCCTACGACCCGGCGGAGGACCTCGGGGCGGCCGACGGCTTCGGCACGGCGACCGGGTACCCGGTCGACTTCGAGGTGCCGGAGGACCTCTCCGTGGAGTACGCCCCGGACCCGTCGGCCGGCCGCACCGCACCGCTCCAGGCCGGCCCGGCCCCCGACCACCCCGGCGGCCTGCCGATCGACCTCCCCGCCGGATTCGCGACCGACTACCCGGCCGACCTCCCCGCCGACCTCTCCGCCGGTTTCACGGCGGGCTACCCGGCCGGCCCGGCCGTGGACGAGGGCTTCGGCGCCCAGGAGGGCTTCGAGGAGACCGCCGGGGCCTCCGCCGGGCCGGGCACCGCGGAGGCGGCCGGCGCGCCCGCCGCCACCGGCGGTCAGCGCCCGGAGTCGGGCGGCTCCGGCGGCGAACCCCGTTCGGGGGCGGGCGGGTTCGACGGCCCGGCGGCGCAGGGCGCCGGTGCCCGCTCCGGCAACGGCGCCGGCTCGCCCGCCGAGTCCGGCCCCGCCGCCACCCTCTTCCTGCCCGGCCGGGCGGTCGGCTCGCAGGCCGCGCAGCCGCACCGCGTCTCCCCCGGCCGGTCCGGCAGCCGGCAGGAGCTGGACGCCGCGCTCGACGCGCTGGAGCGGATGGTCGGACTGGACCCGGTGAAGCGGCAGGTCCGGGCGCTGTCCGCGCAGCTGCGGATGTCCCGGTTGCGGGCGGGCGAGGGCCTTCCGGTGCAACCGCCGAAACGTCACTTCGTCTTCTCCGGCCCCTCCGGCACCGGCAAGACCACCGTGGCCCGCATCCTCGGCCGGGTCTTCCACTCCCTCGGACTGCTCTCCGGCGATCACCTGGTGGAGGCCCAACGGGCCGACCTGGTGGGCGAGTTCCTCGGCCAGACCGCGGTCAAGGCGAACGAGCTGATCGACTCCGCGCTGGACGGCGTGCTCTTCATCGACGAGGCGTACAGCCTGTCCAACTCCGGTTACAGCAAGGGCGACGCGTACGGTGACGAGGCCCTGCAGGTGCTGCTGAAGCGGGCCGAGGACAACCGGGACCGGCTGGTGGTGATCCTGGCCGGCTACCCCGAGGGGATGAACCGGCTGCTGGCCACCAACCCGGGCCTCAACTCCCGCTTCACCACCCGGGTGGACTTCCCCAGCTACCGCCCGGGCGAGCTCACCGCGATCGGCGCCGCCCTGGCCGGGCGGGACGGCGACGGCTGGGACGAGGACGCCACCGAGGAGCTCGCCAGCATCTGCGCGTACGTCGTCCGGGAGGGCTGGATCGACGAGCTCGGCAACGGCCGCTTCATCCGCACCTTGTACGAGAAGTCCTGCGCCTACCGCGACCTGCGCCTCTCCCTCACCGGCGGGCACCCGAGCCGGGAGGACCTGGCCACCCTGCGGCTGCCCGACCTGGTCCAGGCGTACGGCGAGCTGATCGACGGCCGCAGCGGCCCCGGCGGGGTCTGAACCGGCCCGCCACGACGAACGGCCGCGGGCCGGGGGAGGCGACGCTCCCCCGGCCCGCGCCCGACGGCTAGGCCGCCGCGGGGCGGTGGTCCGGGTCGTGCACCTCGCCGACCAGCTCCTCCACCACGTCCTCCAGGGCGATCAGCCCCAGCGTGCGGTCCTCGGCGTCGATCACCGCGGCGAGGTGCGAGGCGGCCCTGCGCATCGCGCCCAGCGCGTCGTCCAGCGGCAGGCTGCCGCGGACGACCGTGATCGGCCGCCACAGCCGGGCCGGGACGGGCGCGGTCGGGTCCTCGACGTCCAGGATGTCCTTGAGGTGCAGGTACCCGAGGAAGCCGTTGGCGGCGACGTCGCCGTCGACCACCGGGAAGCGGGAGAACCCGGTGCGCACGGCGAGCTCCTCGATCTGGGCCGCGGTCACCTTCGTCCCGACCGTGACGAGCTGCTCCGGCGGGAGCACCACGTCCGTGACCGGGCGGTGGCCGAGCTCCAGCGCGTCCTCCAGGCGCTCCTGGCGGTCCACGTCGAGCAGCCCGGCGTCCCGGGAGTCGAGCAGCAGGTACATCAGCTGCTCGGTGGTGAAGACCGACTCGACCTCGTCCTTGGCCTCCACCTTGAACAGCCGCAGGATGGCGTTGGCGAAGGCGTTCAGGAAGCTGATCACCGGGGCGAGCACCCGGGCCAGGCGGTCCAGCGGCGGGCCGAGCACCAGCGCGGCCTTCTCCGGGCCGGCCAGCGCCAGGTTCTTGGGCACCATCTCGCCCATCACCATGTGCAGGAACACCACCACGGCCAGTGACAGTCCGTAGGAGAGCGGGTGCATCAGACCGTCGGGGACGCCCATCGCGTGGAAGGGGCCCTCGACCAGGTGGGCGATGGTGGGCTCGGCCAGCGCACCGAGACCCAGCGAGCAGACGGTGATGCCGAGCTGCGCGGCGGCCAGCATCGCGGAGACGTTGGAGAGCGCGTGCAGCACGGTCCTGGCCCGCTTGTTGCCGGCTTCGGCGAGCGGCTCGATCTGACTGCGGCGGACCGAGATGACGGCGAACTCGGCGCCGACGAAGAAGGCGTTGCCCAGCAGCAGCAGGAGTGCGGCGGCCAGTTGGAGCGCGGTCATCGGGTCTCGTCCTCGTCGTGCGGGTGCTCGTTGGTGCGCTCGACGCGAACCCTGGTCGTCCGGTGCCGGTCGACGTTCTCCACGGTCAGGCGCCAGCCGGGCAGCTCGGCCCGCTCACCGGGCGCCGGCAGCTTGCCCAGCAGGTCCGCGACCAGACCCGCCAGCGTCTCGTACGGGCCCTCGGGGGCGTGCAGTCCGATGCCCTCCAGCTGGTCGATCCGGGCCTTGCCGTCGGCCGCCCAGGCGGGCAGGCCGTCGACGGGCGGCAGCGGGACCAGTTCGGGGGTGTCCTCCGGGTCGTGCTCGTCCTGGACCTCGCCGACGATCTCCTCGACGATGTCCTCGATGGTGACCACGCCGGCGGTGCCGCCGTACTCGTCCACCACGATGGCCATCGGCTGCTGGCGGCGCAGTTGCTCCAGCAGCGCCTCCGCGGGCAGCGTCTCGGGCACCAGCAGCGGGGCGGTGGCCAGGTCGGCGACCCGGACGGCGCCGCGGTGGGCGAGCGGGACGGCCAGTGCGTCCTTGAGCGTCACGGTGCCGGTCACCTCGTCCAGGGTGTCGGCGTAGACCGGGAACCGGGACAGCCCGGTGGCCCGGGTGAGGTTGAGGACGTCCGCGGCGCTGGCGTCGCGCGAGAGGGCGGCGACGTCCACACGCGGGGTCATCACGCTCTGGGCGGTGAGCTCACCGAGGCCGAGGGTCCGCACGAACAGCGTCGCCGACTCCTCGTCCAGCACGCCGGCCCTGGCCGAGTGGCGGGCCAGCGAGACCAGTTCGGCGGGGGTGCGGGCGTGGCCCAGCTCCTCCTGCGGCTCGACGCCCAGCGCCCGGACGGTCCGGTCGGCGGCGCCGTTCAGGACGCTGATCAGCGGCCGGCAGACGGCCGAGAAGGCCATGTGCGGGGCCGCGACCGCGCGGGCCACCAGCAGCGGGTGGGAGATCGCCCAGTTCTTCGGGACGAGCTCGCCGATCACCATCTGCAGGACGGTGGCCAGCACCATGCCGACGATGACGGCCACACCGCGGGCGGCCGACTCGGGCACGCCCATGCCGGTGAGGACCGGGCTCAGCAGGACGGACAGGGCGGGCTCGGCGAGCATGCCGACCACCAGCGAGGTGACGGTGATGCCGAGCTGGGCGCCGGAGAGCTGGAAGGAGAGCTCCTTCAGCCCGGCGCTGATCCGGCGGGCCTTGGGGTCACCGGCCTCGGCGGCCCGGTCCACCGCACCGCGGTCGACCGTCACGAAGGCGAACTCGGCGGCCACGAACAGGCCGTTGGCCAGGATCAGCAGGAAGGCTGCGAGCAACAGCAGCCAGGCGGTGATCACAGTGCCGCCTGCCTTCCGGGGGCCGGAAGGGGGGCGGCGCAGGTACTACCGGACGGATCGTCCATCGAGGGGAGGTGTCACTCCTCAGGTCGCGGGTCGACAGCGCAGGGCTTTGCCCTGCTTTTACCAGCGTAGACGATACCCGTACGACAGTAAGGATCTTGTTCGATCGGGCGGCGTGCCCGAAAAACCGGCCGGTCGGGGTGAGCGGACCGGGCGGCGCGGCAGGCCGACGGCGGATCGGCGACGGCGGATGCGGGCCGGGCGGCCGGGGGCGGGCCGGCGGGTCAGGCCCTGGCGGCGGCTTCCGGGCTGTGCGCCTCGACCAGGTCGCGCAGGGCCCGGGCCGCGCTCACGGCCTGCTGCTGCCCGACGCCCGACTGGATCCCGACGGCCGCCAGCGAGGTGCCGTCGGCCAGGTCCAGGCTGGCCCACGGGTCGCCCTGGCGGAAGTTCACCCGGACGATCTCCGCCCAGGCGAGCCGGCGGCTGCGCAGGAAGTTGACCACCGTGACGCCGTCCGCGTCGGCGGACACCCTGGGGCGGGCCAGCAGCAGGCCGGCCCCGGCGAAGACAAGTCCGCTGACCACCATCGCCACCCGGTCGTTGAGCTGCCAGTTCGCCGGCAGGGCGACCGCGATCACGCTGAACATGACCACCAGCAGGGCACTGACCGGCAGCAGCACCGCACGGGTGCGGCGCGGGAACCAGGTGACGGGAAGCTCGACGGGGGCGCTCACGGGGTGTCTCCAGACGGTGAACGGGGCGGGGGCGCGGGGCCCCCGCCCGTGTCCGGTCGGTTGAGAGGTCGGTCCGGGACCGGCCGGTCTCAGAGCCGGCAGGCGTGGATGTTGGTCACCAGGATGGCCCGGGCGCCGATGCTCCAGAGGTCGTCCATGATCCGCTGGGCCTCCTTGCGGAGCACCATCGAGCGGACCGCGACCCAGCCCTCGGTGTGCAGCGGCGAGACGGTCGGCGACTCCAGGCCCGGGGTGAGCGCCACGGCGGCGCTGACGTTCTCGGCCCG
The DNA here is from genome assembly GCF_042673745.1 of Kitasatospora sp. NPDC057015. Classification (NCBI taxonomy): domain Bacteria; kingdom Bacillati; phylum Actinomycetota; class Actinomycetes; order Kitasatosporales; family Streptomycetaceae; genus Kitasatospora; species Kitasatospora sp. NPDC057015. The sequence goes on along the minus strand of NZ_JBHUSG010000069.1, from coordinate 14,674 downwards.
GATGTCGTAGTCCATCAGCACGTAGCGGCGGGCCACCAGCACGCCCTGCAGGCGGCGCAGGAACTGCTCGACCCGGGTGTCCTCGCCGGCGCCCTTGGGCCGGATCACCACGGCGTCCGAGACCAGGATCGGGTCGCCGAACACCTCCAGGCCCGCGTTGCGCAGGCTGGTGCCGGTCTCCACCACGTCCGCGATCACGTCGGCGACGCCGAGCTGGACGGCGGTCTCCACCGCGCCGTCGAGCTTGGTGACGGTCGCCTGCACCCCGTGGTCGGCCAGGTGCTGCTCCACCAGACCGGTGTACGAGGTGGCGATCCGCAGGCCCTCCAGGCCCTTCACGTCGTCGACGTCCACGCCCACGGGGCGGGCGAAACGGAAGGTCGAGCCGCCGAAGCCGAGCGCGAGCACCTCCTCGGCGTTGGAGGCGGAGTCCAGCAGCAGGTCGCGGCCGGTGATGCCGACGTCCAGGCGGCCGGAGCCGACGTAGACGGCGATGTCACGCGGGCGCAGGAAGAAGAACTCGACCTCGTTGTTCGGGTCGACCAGGACGAGTTCCTTGGGGTCCTTGCGCTGGCGGTAGCCCGCCTCATGGAGCATCTCCGCCGCGGGACCCGAGAGCGAACCCTTGTTGGGGACGGCGATGCGCAGCATGAGTGGTCAATCCTTCGCTGAGGTAGCGGGTGAGGGGTGCAGCGGGTACGGCAGGCGGTCGGACCGGCGCGACGGGCCGCGCGGCGGCGGCCCGTACCGGGTGTCGGATCGGTTCGGAGACGGGATCGGTTCAGAGATGGGCGTACACGTCGTCGAGCGTCAACCCCTTGGCGACCATCATCACCTGGAGGTGGTAGAGGAGCTGGGAGATCTCCTCGGCGGTCTGCTCGCCGGTCTCGTACTCGGCGGCCATCCAGACCTCTGCGGCCTCCTCGACGACCTTCTTGCCGATCGCATGAACGCCCTGCTGGACGAGCTGCGCGGTACGGGAGGACGAGGGGTCGCCGGTGGCGGCCTTCTGCTGGAGCTCGGTGAAGAGCTCCTCGAATGTCTTCGAAGCCATGATGGACTCACCTTACGGCTTGCGGGCATACGGGCGGTAAACGGTCCCGGACCGTGGACACCGCTTTGGACGACGCCCTCCCCCCGGCCGGTGCCGGGAGGGAGGGCGCGGGGCCGTCGGCCGGGCGGGCGTCAGCGCCAGGGCTCGGAGACCGAGCGCAGCACCGCGGCGGTGGCCACGGCCGCGGTGACGGCCTCGTGGCCCTTGTCCTCGGCGGAGCCGGGCAGGCCCGCGCGGTCCAGCGCCTGCTCCTCGTTGTCGCAGGTCAGCACGCCGAAGCCGACCGGGACGCCGGTGTTCACGCTGACCTGGGTGAGGCCGAGGGTGGCCGCCTCGCAGACGTAGTCGAAGTGCGGGGTACCGCCGCGGATGACCACGCCGAGGGCGACCACGGCGTCGTAGCCGCGCTCGGCGAGCTGCTTGGCGGCCACCGGCAGCTCGAAGGTGCCGGGCACCCGCAGCACCGTCGGCTCCTCGATGCCGAGCTCCTTGAGCGCCCGGTGGGCGCCGTCCAGCAGCCCGTTCATCACCTGCTCGTGCCACTGGGCGGCGATCACCGCGACCCGCAGGTCGGCGCAGTTCTTCAGGGTCAGCTCGGGGGCTCCGTGGCCGCTCACGTCGGTACTTCCCGTCGGTGGTGGGTGGTGGGGATGGTGGGTGGTGGTGCGGGTGAAGCGGTCAGGAGTCCGAGTCCTGGCCGAGCCAGGGCAGTTCGTGGCCCATCCGGTCGCGCTTGGTGCGCAGGTAGGCCAGGTTGTGCTCGCCCGGCTCGGTGGGCACGGGCTCGCGGCCCGTCACCTTGAGGCCGTGCTCGGTGAGTGCCGCGATCTTGTCGGGGTTGTTGGTGAGCAGCGTCAGCGAGCGCACCCCGAGGTCGCTGAGCATCTGGGCGCCGATGCTGTAGTCCCGTCCGTCGGCGGGCAGGCCGAGGTCGAGGTTGGCGTCGACGGTGTCGCGGCCCTGCTCCTGCAGCTCGTACGCGCGGAGCTTGTGCGCCAGGCCGATGCCACGGCCCTCGTGCCCGCGCAGGTAGAGCACCACGCCGCGGCCGGCGGCCGTCACCTTCTCCAGCGAGGCCTCCAGTTGGGGGCCGCAGTCGCAGCGCAGCGAGCCGAAGACGTCGCCGGTGAGGCACTCCGAGTGCACCCGGACCAGCAGGCCCTCGCCGTCGGTGACTCTGCCGTCGGCGTCCAGGCCGCCGGCGACCAGCGCGATGTGCTCGATGCCGTCCAGGGTGCCGCGGTAGCCGACGGCGGTGAACTCGCCGTGGGCGGTGGGCAGGGCGGTGACGGCGGCGCGGTCCACGTGCAGCTCGGTGCGGCGCCGGTAGGCGATCAGGTCCTCGATGGAGATGATCGCGAGGCCGTGCTCGCGGGCGAAGGCGACCAGCTCGGGGAGCCTGGCCATGCTGCCGTCGTCGTTGACCACCTCGCAGATCGCGCCGGCCGGGCGCAGCCCGGCGAGCCGGGCGAGGTCGACCGCGGCCTCGGTGTGGCCGGGGCGGACCAGCACGCCGCCGTCCAGCGCGCGCAGCGGGAACACGTGGCCGGGGCGGGTGAGGTCGCCCGGCTCGGTGCCCTCGGAGGCGAGCAGCCGCACCGTGCGGGCGCGGTCGGCGGCCGAGATGCCGGTGTCGACACCGTCGCGGGCGTCGACCGAGACGGCGTAGGCGGTGCCCTTGCGGTCCTCGTTGACCACGGTCATCGGGGGGAGCTTGAGGCGGTCGAGCTCGTCGCCGGTCATCGGGACGCAGATCACGCCGGAGCTGTAGCGGATGGTGAAGGCCAGCAGCTCGGGGGTGGCAGCGGAGGCCGCGAAGACGATGTCGCCCTCGTTCTCGCGGTCCTCGTCGTCCACCACGATCACCGGGCGGCCGAGGGCGATGTCGGCGATGGCGCGCTCGACCGGGTCGAGGGCGAGGTCGTCGGTGACGGGCCGAGTGCTCATGCGGAGACTCCCTGCAGGACGGTGTCGGTCGTGGGACGGGCGTCACGGGTGCGCAGCCACCAGCCGCGCAGGCCGAGCAGGACCAGGACGAAGTAGATGCTGTAGGTGAGGCCCGAGAAGGCGTACCCGCTGTCGAAGGCGAGCGGGACGCCGACCACGTCGACGGCTATCCACGCGAACCAGAACTCCACCCAGCCCCGGCCCTGGGCGTACATCGCGGCCAGCGTGCCGACGAAGATGTAGGCGTCGCCCCAGGGGTTCCAGGACAGCGTGGGGTTGGCGAGGAAGAGCCAGGCGAGGCCCACGGTGCCGAGCGCGGTCGCGCCCGCCAGCACCGCGCGCTCCGTCCAGGTGGCGAACCGCACCGCGATCTCGCCGGAGTCGCGGCTGCCGCGGCGCCACCGGGCCCATCCCCAGCCGGCGGCGGCGATGACGATCAGCTGCTTGCCGATCAGGCCGGGGACGTGGCCGGAGAAGTAGGCGGCGATCAGGACCGCGCCGGAGAGCAGTTGGAGCGGCCAGCTCCAGACCGAGCGCCGCCAGCCGAGGGCGAGCGCGCTCAGGCCGAGCAGGTTGCCGAACATGTCGGCCCACTTCACGGGCTCGCCGAAGGCGGTGAAGGCGACACCGCTGAGCCAGTTCACGAGGCTTCCTTCAGGGTCGGATCGGGCAGGGCACGGGTGTCGAGCAGCCGCTCGACGTACTTGGCGAGGACGTCGACCTCGAGGTTGACCGGGTCACCGACGGCCTTGGCGCCGAGCGTGGTCAGCGCGAGGGTGGCCGGGATCAGGCTGACGGTGAAGCTGTCGCGGGCGGCCTCGACCACGGTGAGGCTGACGCCGTCGACCGTGATGGAGCCCTTGTCGACGAGGTAGCGCGAGATGCTCGACGGCAGCGAGAACCGCAGCACCTCCCAGCGGGTGGCGCCGTCGGCGTCGAGGTCGCCGGGCTCGCGGCTCAACAGGGCGCCGGTGGCGTCCACATGACCCTGCACCAGGTGCCCGCCGAGTCGGTCCCCGAGCGCCATGGCGCGCTCCAGGTTGACCGGGGAGCCGGTGCGCAGGGCGCCGAGGCTGGAGCGGTGCAGCGTCTCGGCCATCACGTCGGCGGTGAACTCACCGCTCTCGGAGGCCAGTTGATCGGGGGTGTCGACGACGGTCAGGCAGACGCCGTTGACCGCGATGGAGTCGCCGTGGTGCGCGCCCTGACATACCACCGGGCCACGCAGGCGGATCCGCGACGAGTCGCCGATCTCCTCGATGGAGACGACCTCGCCGAGCTCTTCGATGATGCCGGTGAACACCCGGGTTCTCCTCGCGCTTGGGGCGCGGACTCCGGGGTGGGCATGGGAGAGGACACGGAACGCCACAGATACGGGCGTACGCCGGGAGGAGCCGCTCCGAACGGCGCCTTCGCCGCGGAGAGCTCTCCTGTCCGCACACCACCCGCGGTCCCCGGGAGGACCACGGCACTGCTCGATCCCGTCGCGCACGCCTCCCATCCGGACTTTAACCGTCGGTCCAGGAATCTCACCTGGTCAACCGCCCGCTGGCTGCGGACGGGTCGCGGACTGTAACCGCCGGTTCGGATTTTCACCGACCCCGGAGTGCGCTGAACGTCACTACTACTGCCGTCATTGTGCCACGCCCGGCGATCGCTCAGGGAGAGCCCTGCACTGTGCTCTGTTTCACTCGACCACCGGGAATGCGCCGCACCCCGGTCCGATCACGCCCCGGCGACCGCGGCACCCGGCAGGGCGGGGCCGGCCGGGAGGACCGCCATGGTGGGCGGCGGCCCGGGCACCGGCACCCGGACGGCGTGCAGACGGCCCGCGTCGGGAGCGAACTCGCCCTTCTCGTCCGGGCGGTGGGCGGTGGTGATGAACAGTGTACGAAGGTCCTCGCCGCCGAACGCGCAGCTGGTCGGGCAGGCGACCCCGATCGGCAGGACGGTGTCCAGCCGGCCGTCCGGTGTGTAGCGGTGCAGGGCCGAACCGCCCCAGAGCGCGACCCAGAGCGCGCCCTCCGCGTCCACCGCCAGACCGTCCGGCCAGCCGGCCGCCGGGTCCACCTCCGCGAACGGGCGCCGGCCCCGGACGCTGCCGTCGGCGAGGTCGTAGTCCAGCACGTCGATCCGCCGGGTCGGGGTGTCGATCCAGTACATCCGGCGGGCGTCCGGGCTCCAGCCCAGGCCGTTGGCGATGGTCGCCCCGGAGATGACCTCGGTGGCGACCGCGCCGTCGACCCGCAACAGCGCGGCCCGGCCCGGCCGCTCGTCACCGGACATGGTGCCCACCCAGAGCCGGCCGGCCGGATCGGCCTTGGCGTCGTTGCAGCGCTCGGCGCCGCCGAGCGGCACCTCGGCCACCGCCGGGCCGTCCAACCGCACCACCCGGTCGCGCAGCACCGCCGCCCAGCCGTCGGCGGTCGGCAGGATCGCCGACGCCGGCGGCGGCAGCCGGTGCGAGCCGCCGTCGGTGTCGTGCACCACGCCGGCGGGGATGTCCACCCAGCGCAGGGAGTTGGTGCGGACGTCCCAGACCGGCCCCTCGCCCAGGTCGCTCACCCGGTCGTCGACGGGTACGGGGGCGGGGATGGCTGCGGGGTTGCTCATCTGGCGTTGACCTCCGGAAGGACGGCGAGGACGGGGCCCGGCACGGCCGGCGACGGACCGCCGACGGCGGGTGGGCGGGTGCCGCCGGCGAACGGGCGGGCGGGTGCGCCACCGGCGGACGGGCCGGCCGGGACGCCCGCCGACCCGGCGGTCCCCCGGTCGTGCGGAACCCGCCGCGCGGATGGGCGGCGGGGATCCTGGCCTGCTCGGCGCCATCCTGCCAGCCACGGACGCCGCGGTCGACGGCTGCCGGGGCCGGGCACCCGCCGCCGGGGCCCGGTACTCGCCATCGGGGCAGGGAGGCGGGGCGGCGCAGCGAGGCAGCGAGGCGGGGCACCTGCGATGGCGTGCGACGAAGCGGGAGGACCCCGGGCCGGGCCGGACGGGCGTCGCGTCAGCCGGTGGCGAGCGGCCGGTAGTGGGTGACCTCCGGCGGGTGTGCGAGGTAGCGCAGTTCGCCCTCGGCCCACACCGGACGGATCCGCCACATCGGGCCGGCGTACCCGCGCAGCGCGTCCTCGTCCCGCCAGCGGGTCACCACCAGCACCCGGTGGCCGTCGTCGGTCATCGACCGCAGCAGTTCACCGCCGAGGCACCCGTCCGCCTGCGCGAGCCCCGGCAGCACCTCGGCGGCCAACAGCGCGCAGAACTCGTCGACGTGCCCGGTCAGCACCTGGGCCGCCCAGATCCGGACGATCACCGCCACCACCTCCCGCAGCCCGGGACGACCCGGCCGCGCGCCCCGCGGACCCGCCGGGTACCTCTCCCCCATTGTCCGCCCACCGGGCAGCGGGCGGCGGGCGGGCCGCAGCCCGGCGGGCGGACGCCGCCCAGGGCCCTCGGGAACCGCCGTTCGCTAGATTGCGGCCATGACCAGCACCCCGCACCCCGTCGCCCCCGCCGATCCGCCGACCGCAGTCGCCGCCCCGTCGGACGGTCTGTTCGAGCGCCTCCGCGGCTCCGCCCTGACGACGACCGCCGAACTCCGCGAGGTCTACGAGCAGCCCGGCGACCACGCCCGCCGCAAGGAGGTCGACCACATCCACGAGGTCGCCCGCCGGCTGATCGCCTGCTCCTCGCTGGTCTTCATCGCCAGCACCGGCGCGGACGGCCGCTGCGACGTCTCGCCCCGGGGCGGCCCGGCCGGGCTCGTCTCGGTGCTGGACGAGCACACCCTGGCGATCCCGGACGCGACCGGCAACAAGCGCCTCGACACCCTGCACAACATCGTCGAGACCGGCCGGGTCGGGCTGATCTTCGTGGTGCCCGGTCGTGACACCACCCTGCGGATCAACGGCCGGGCCTGCGTCTCCACCGACCCGCTGCTGCTGGAGCGGCTGACCCCGGTCGGCAAGCCGCCGCGCAGCGCCGTCGTGGTGCGGGCCGAGGAGGTCTACGCGCACTGCCCCAAGGCGTTCCTGCGCAGCTCCGCCTGGAAGCCCGCCGGCTGGCCGGCCCCGGACGCCGCGCCGAGTTCCGCCGAGGTCACCCTCTCCCACCTGAGGGATCCCGCACTGACGATCGAGATGATCGAGCAGGCCGAGCGGGATTCGCTGCTCCACCGCTACGAGTAGCGGAGCCGGGGAACGGCCGTCCGCGACCGGGCGGCGCGGCCTGCCGGGGCGGGCCGCGCCGGCGGGTTTCACTGGTCGGATGGACTGCGTCTTCTGCGCGATCGTGGCCGGCGAGCTGCCCGCCCACCGGGTGCTCGACGACGAGGTGGCGGTGGCCTTCCTGGACCAGCGGCCGCTCTTCCCGGGGCACGTGCTGGTGGTGCCCCGGCGGCACCTGCGGACCGTCACCGACCTCCCGGAGGCCGATGTCGGGCCGTTCTTCACCCGGGTACGGCTGGTCACCGCGGCGGTGGAGCGGGGGATGGCGGCGGCCGGCAGCTTCGTGGCGGCCAACAACCGGATCAGCCAGTCCGTACCGCATCTGCACGTCCACGTGGTGCCCCGGAATCCGAAGGACGGGCTGCGCGGGTTCTTCTGGCCGCGCTCGCGCTACCCGGACGAGGCGGCGGCGGCCGAGGCGGCGGCGCGGGTGCGGGCCGCACTCGACTGAGCCCGGCCGGCGCCGACGGCCGACCCGGACGTCGTCCGGCACCCGGTGCCCCGATGCGGGTACAAGCGGTCGGGCCGGGGGTCAGGCGGGCGCGTCCAGCCGGGCGGTGAAGCTGAACCGGTCGCCGCGGTAGAGCGAGCGCACCCGCTCCAGCGGCAGGCCTTCGCCGTCCTGGGTCAGCCGGTGCAGCAGCAGCATCGGCAGGGCCGGCGGGGTGCCGATCAGCAGGGCCTCGCGCGGGGTGGCCAGGACGGTCTCGATCCGCTCGTCGGCGCCGCCGAAGCCGATGCCGAGCTTCTCGCCCAGGTACGCGTAGAGCGAGGCCCCCGGGTCGAAGTCCCGGTCCAGGGTGGGGACTCGGGCGACCGCGAGGTAGGTGCTCTCCAGGCCGACCCGCTCGCCGTCCGCGAGCAGGACGCGCTCCAGGTGCCAGACCGGGTCCCCTGCCGCCAGGCCCAGCTGGCCGGCCAGGGCCGGGTCGGCCGCGAACCGCTCCAGTCCGATCAGGTTGCGACCCGGGACCCGGCCCTGGCGCCGGACCCCCTCGGTGTAGCTGGCCAGCGAGAGCGGCTGCTCCAGCTTCGGCCCGGCCACCACCGTGCTCCGGCCCCGCCGGCGCACCCGCCCCTGGATCAGCAGTTCGCGCAGCGCCTGGCGCAGGGTGTCCCGGGAGACGGCGAAGCGGACGGCGAGGTCGCGCTCGGTCGGCAGCACCCCGCCCTCGCCCAGTTCGTCGAGCAGAGCGTCCAACTCGCCCTTGACCGCGTAGTACTTGGGCACCCGGCCGTGCTCCGGGATGCCCGACCTGATCGGCGCGCCGGGGCCGGGGTAGTCGTTCATCCGGCCATCCTCCCAGATCCCGCCGCCTCCTCCGGTGCACGAACGGGCGGCGCACCCGGCCCGCCGACCGGGTCGGCAGGGCGGCCGGGCGCCGTCCGGAGCGACGACCTCCGCTCCTGTGGACACCGGCGCTCTCGTGGAGGTTTGCGAAAGATTTGGTCCATACCTATTGACAGGTATAGACCACTCCGGTTGAGTCCCCCTCAGTTCCGCCCCGGCCCGCACCCCGGTCGGGGCCCGGCAGCCCCACAGCCGGCCCCCCGCGGGACCGTCCTGTCCTCCAACTCGTGCGGCCCCCACCGCACCGAGGGGTGATGAAATGTCGATCCAGAAACGTGTGATGGCCCTCCTGGCGGCCGTCGCCACAGCGATTGCGCTGGCCGTGCTCCTCCCCGCCTCCGCCTCGGCGGCAGGCTGTGCGACCCCCTGGAACTCCGCCACGGTCTACACCGCGGCCAGCGGCCAGGTCTCGTACAACTCGCACAACTGGTCCGCGAAGTGGTGGACCCAGAACGAGACCCCGGGCGGCTCCTCCGGAGTCTGGGCCGACCAGGGCAACTGCGCCGGCGGCGGGAGCACCCCGACGCCCACCCAGACCTCGGGCACCGGCTGCACGTACCCGGCCTGGGTCGCCGGGCAGACGTACACCACCGGCGCGATCGTCAAGTACACCAACGGCCTGCTCTACCAGGCCACCCACGACAACCCGGGCTACGACCCGGTGATCAGCACCTGGTACTGGTCGCCCTACACCTGCACCGGCGGCGGCACCTCGCCGAGCCCGACGCAGACCGCCAACCCGGGTGGATTCCCGGTCAGCGAGGCCCAGTTCAACCAGATGTTCCCGAACCGCAACTCCTTCTACACCTACGCCGGCCTGACCGCCGCGCTGAGCGCGTACCCCGGCTTCGCGGGCACCGGCACCGACACCGTCCGCAAGCAGGAGGCCGCGGCCTTCCTCGCGAACGTCAGCCACGAGACCGGTGGCCTGGTGTACGTGGTGGAGCAGAACACCGCCAACTACCCGCACTACTGCGACACTTCGCAGTCGTACGGCTGCCCGGCCGGGCAGTCGGCCTACTACGGTCGCGGTCCGATCCAGCTGAGCTGGAACTTCAACTACAAGGCGGCGGGCGACGCCCTGGGCATCGACCTGCTGCACAACCCCAACCTGGTGCAGACCGACTCCGCCGTGGCCTGGAAGACCGGCCTCTGGTACTGGAACACCCAGAACGGCCCGGGCACGATGACCGCGCACAACGCGATGGTCAACGGCTACGGCTTCGGTGAGACGATCCGCAGCATCAACGGCAGCCTGGAGTGCAACGGCGGCAACCCCGCCCAGGTCCAGAGCCGGATCAACTCGTACCAGAGCTTCGTCCAGATCCTCGGCACCACCGCCGGCAGCAACCTGAGCTGCTGATCCCGGACGGACGATCACCGGAGGGTGCGGCCCGGCGGGCCGCACCCTCCTTCGCGTCCCGTCGCCCCGACCCCCGACGCCCCCCGCGCGCGGACGGCCCGGCAGCGGCCGGCGACCCGCCGGGAGCCGACGCGCCCGTTCCGGCCACGGGCCGGCCGTACACGTCGTACGGTCGTCGGAGCGGCCCGGGAGCGGGCGCGGCGACGCGCGGCGGCGGGGAGGTCCGGCCATGGACGGTGGAACGGGTCGCGGTGGTGGGCGGGTCCGTCGCGGGCTGCGCGTTCGCGGCGGCCGCCGCGCGCGGCGGGGCCCGGCGGGTGGTCGTCCTGGAGCGCACCCGGGCCGAACTGACGGACCGCGGGGTCGGCCTCTGCGTGCACGACGACCGGTACGCGGAGCTGGCGGCGGCCGGCTGCCTGGACGACGGCATCGCCTGGCACCGGCTCACCCGGCGGCACTGGCTGACGGCCGACGGCTCGGCGCTGGGCCGGCTGCTGTGGGACCAGCCGTTCCCGTTCCGCTCCTACCACTGGGGGCTGCTCTGGCGCGGGCTGCGGGCCCGCACCCCGGCCCTCGTCGAGTACCGCACGGGCGACCCGGTCGCGAGCGCCGCGAGCGTCCCGGGCCCGGCGGGCCGGGCCGAGGGCGCCGGCGTCCGGCTGCTCTCGGGCGGCGAGGAGCGGTTCGACCTGGTGGTCGGCGCGGACGGCTACCGCTCGGTGGTGCGGGCGGGCGTCTGCCCCGGGGCCCGGCCCGAGTACACCGGGTACGTCTGCTGGCGCGGCAGCTTCCCCGCCGAGCGGCTGGCGGCGCTCGACGCCCTGGCCGGCCCGGCCGACCGGGCCTGGCCGGCCGAGCACGCCGTCACGGTCTGCTTCACCGGCGGCCAGTGCGTGCTGTACCGGATCCCGGGCACGGAGCCCGGCGGCGCCGAGGTCAACTGGGTCTTCTACGCCCCGCCGCCCGCCGCCGGCCTGCGGCTGGACGACCCGACCAGCATCCCGCCCGGGGCCGCCGCCGAGGAGCTGACCGCGCACGTCGGCCGCCTCGCCGAGCGCCGCCTGCCGCCCTACTGGGCCGCCCTGATCGCCCTCACGCCGCCCGAGCGGACCTTCCTCCAGCCCGTCTACGACCTCGACACCCCCCGCCGCACCTCGGGCCGCCTGCTGCTGGCGGGCGACGCCGCCACCGTGGTGCGCCCGCACAACACCAGCGGCGCCGCCAAGGCCCTGCAGGACGCCGTGGCCTTCGAGACGGCCTGGCGGCGGGCCGCCTCCTGGGAGGACCTGCTGGCCCGGTACGAGCGCGAGCGCGGCGCGGCGGGGCGCGCCCTGGTCACCCTCGGGCGCCGACTGGGCCGGGCCCAGGTGGAGCGGGCCCCCGACTGGACGGGGATGGACACCCGCGGTGCGGCCGCCTGGTGGGAGGGCCAGCTGGCCGGCACGGCGGGCTTCGGCGGCCACGCGCTCGGCGCCGGCCCGGAGCCGGCGACCGGCCCGGCGGCCGGGTGAGGCAGCGGGCCGGGGGCCGTGACCGGCCCGGTCCCGGGCGGGACGCGCGGGAAAGAGTGTCCCGGGGTCTGGACATCCGGCGATCGGACGGTGTTGGCTGGCCGCGAAAGGTTACCCACTGGTAGGGAGTGCTTGTGCGAGCGATCCGGATCACCGAGTTCGGCGGCCCCGAAGTGCTGCAGCTGGTGGACGTCCCCGAGCCGGTCGCGCAGCCCGGCCAGCTCCTGGTGGACGTCTCGGCAGCCGGCGTGAACTACGCGGACACCCACGCCGTCGAGGACTCCTACCTCTCCCGGACGGTCCTCCCGCTGGTGCCCGGCGGCGAGGTGGTCGGCCTGACCGCCGACGGCCGCCGGGTGGTCGCGCTCGCCGACAACGGCGGGTACGCCGAGAAGGCCGCGGTGTGGGAGGCGATGGCCCACGACGTGCCCGAGGGGGTGACCGACGGCCAGGCGCTCGCCCTGATCGTCCAGGGCCTCACCGCCTGGCACCTGCTCCGCACCTCGGCCCGGATCGCCGAGGGCGAGTCGGTGGTCGTGCACGCCGCCGCCGGCGGCACCGGATCCCTGGCCGTCCAGCTGGCCAAGCAGTTCGGCGCGGGCCGGGTGATCGCCACCGCCTCGTCCAAGGAGAAGCGGGAGCTCGCGTTGGAGCTCGGCGCCGACGTGGCGGTCGAGGCGGACGCCGAGGGCCTCAAGGAGCGGCTGATCGAGGCGAACGGCGGCCGCAAGGTCGACATCGTGCTGGAGATGACCGGCGGCCCGGTGTTCGACGCCTCACTGGCCGCGCTCGCCCCCTTCGGACGCCTGGTCACCTACGGCATGGCCTCCCGCCAGGAGCCCACGCCGGTGACCGCGGCCCAGCTGATGGGGCGCTCGCGCGCCGTGGTCGGCTTCTGGCTGATGCACTGCGTGAGCCGCCCCGGCATGTACCGCGAGCCGCTGGCCGAGCTGTTCGCGATGACCCTCGACGGCCGGCTGAAGCCCCACGTCGGCGGCGTCTACCCGCTCTCCGAGGCCGGCCGCGCGCACACCGACCTGCGCGCCCGGCGCACCTTCGGCAAGCTCCTGCTGGACCCGAAGCTCTGACCGGCCGGGGGCCGCTCCCCCGGGCCGTCGGGCACCCGACCCGAGACCACCGGTCCGTCCGCTCCCGCCCGCGCCCGCCCACCCCGGCGGAGACCTGACCGGTCGTCCGCCCGGGTGGGCCCGGCGCCGCCCCCCGCCGCCCCGCCCCGAGCCCGGGCGCGACCACCCCCGCCCCGCGCTCCGCACCCCCGCCCGAGCCGGCCCCGGGAGCGGCGCTCGGCCGACCGGCCACGCGCGGCGACCACCGGACCGCGCCGAGTACGCCCCGGCCCCCACCGCGGCGCCGGGGCCCGGGGAGCACGGCGAATGCCCGCCCTGCCGTCGGCGCCGATCGGTCCGAGCACTGACCACCATTCGGACCGAACGCGGACCAACCGGGCGGACGACATGAGATCTCCGTCACATCTCGTGACCCAACGTTTCCGTCATGCGACTGTCAGTCCCGCCCTGACCTGCGACGACTCGCCCGGAAGTAACGTCTCGTCAGAGGAACGGCTGCGAGAAATACAGAGTTGATCTTGTTTGTCCACCTATTTCTACGGTTGACTCTCGCGGGTGTCTGCGGCGGGACCGGGGGTTACCGTCCTCCTGCGAGATCCACGAAGGCCTCGAGGTGCTCCGGCATTTGAGGCCTGACGAGATTGTGAGCACCGTTGCGTAAAAGGATGACGGAGCGCCGGCGCCCCGGCGGGGCCCTGAGCAGCCCGGACGGTGAGGGCGCCGCGCTCACCAGGTCGACGCCGACCGACGAGCGGACCCCCGGGCGCCTCCCGCGCCCCCTCGCCTGTTGTCTGGCCGTCCTCTCGCTGTCCGGCTGCGGGGCGACGGTGGACGGCTCCGCCGTCCCCGCGCTCTGGGGGGCCGGCGCAGCCGTGGTCCTGGCCGGCGGCAGCGCGTACGTCGCCCGACGGGCCACCGCGCGCCCGCTGCTGCGCGCCCGCGACCAGGCCGAGCGGAACCTCAACGCCCTGCTGGAGGAACGCCAGGGCCTCGCCGCCGAGCGGGAGACCCAGGAGCGCCGGCTGAGCGCCTACGCCGGCGAGCGGCAGTCCCTCCTCCAGGAGCGCGAGCAGCTGACCGCCGCGCTGGACGAGCTGACCCGGCACGCCGACGAGGGTGCCGAGATGCTGGCCGCGGCGACCCTCCGGGGCACCGAACTCGCCGCCGAGCGGGACGTGCTGACCGCGACCCGGGACGCCCTCGTGCTGGAACGGGACGCCCTGGCGAAGGAGCGCGACGAGCTGGAGGGCAGCGTCGACTCCACCTTCGTCAACCTCGCCATGCGCACCCTGACCCTGGTGGAGCGCCAACTCGTCCTGATCGAGGCGCTGGAGGGCCGGGAGGCCGACCCGGCGCAGTTGGAGAGCCTGTTCCGGCTCGACCACCTGGCCACCCGGATGCGCCGCAACAGCGAGAACATGCTGCTGCTGGCCGGCCTGGAGAACAGCCACCGCAGCCGCAAGACCGTCACCCTGCTGGACGTCGTCCGGGCCGCGGTGTCCGAGATCGAGCGGTACGAGCGGGTGCGACTGGGCTTCCTCGCCTCGATCCGGCTCAGCGGCGCGGTCGCCGACGACACCAGCCACCTGGTCGCGGAACTGCTGGAGAACGCCACCGCCTTCTCGCCGCCGCAGGACCAGGTCGAGATCGGCGGCTGGCTGCTCGACAACGGCGAGTTGATGATCTCCGTGGTCGACCGCGGCATCGGCCTGCCCGGTGAGCGGCTGCGTGCCCTCAACGAGCAGCTGTCCGAGCCGTCCGAACCGGGCAACGACCGGCGTGACGCACTGCTGGCCGGCGCCCTGACCGGCCGGAGCATGGGCCTGTTCGTGGTCGCCCGGCTCGCCCGGCGGCACGGCATCCGGGTCCAGCTGCGGGAGAACGCGCAGGGCGGCGGTGTCACCGCGATGGTGATGCTCCCCCGGGAGGCGCTGCAACTGGACGCCGCCGGCACCGACCTGGACGACCAGCGCCGCGCCGAACGCAGCGTCACCTCCGCCGCCGAGAGCGCCCGCGCGCAGGCCGAGGCCGCCGCCGCGGCGCAGCCCCGCCCGGCGCCACCGAACTCGACGCGGAGCTGGAGGCGTCCGGCGCCACCGTCACCCTCGACGCCTGCGACACCGCCGACCAGGAC
>NZ_JBHUSG010000068.1:0-44360 GCF_042673745.1 Kitasatospora sp. NPDC057015 | reverse complement strand
CCACTTCCCACAATCCATCAGGAACGATCCATCCCCACTCAGCACTCCCCATGACCCATACAACGAGACCACCACCACGTAGGACACGGTCTAAGTCCGGCTACTGGAGGACAACGATGCCACGATGTCGCCAGTGACCAAGGGGTACCCATCGGACTGGGATGACGAGGGCCGTTCAGAGAGCTACGAGTCAGCGAAGCGCCGGTCGAAGCTCATCGCCGAAGTAGAGGCCCTGGCATCAGCGGCTGTTCACGAGCTCTGGCTCCAAGCCATCGATGCCGACCAGGAAGTCGTCGAGCTCATCAGCAGTCTCCCGTTGTCCCCCGAAGACGTCGCCCGGGAGATCGATAGGTCGTCCCAGGCCCAGCATCGGCAGCAGGCCCGGGAAGCCCTCATAGATCAAGTGCGCCTCGAACTTGGACGTGAGCCGCTCGTCGATCGAGCACGCCCAGACGACGCCCCCTAGGTGTACTGACCACGGAGGTTGGTGACAGGGCTCACGGCGTGGTGATCTTGAAATGAGTGAGGGCCTTCTGGCTCGGTGTGGATTGCGA
Organism: Kitasatospora sp. NPDC057015; assembly: GCF_042673745.1. Taxonomy (NCBI): domain Bacteria; kingdom Bacillati; phylum Actinomycetota; class Actinomycetes; order Kitasatosporales; family Streptomycetaceae; genus Kitasatospora; species Kitasatospora sp. NPDC057015. The sequence continues at coordinate 43,806 of NZ_JBHUSG010000068.1, read as the reverse complement.
CATCTGCACCGACTTCAGAAAGGCCCTCATGCCACACCGTAATGCACCGCTGACCGAGACCGGCCGTCTGCGCCTGGCCCGCTGCGTGGTCGAGGACGGATGGCCGCTGCGCCGGGCCGCCGAGCGCTTCCAGGTATCGCCCACCACGGCCAAACGCTGGACGGACCGCTACCGCGCGCTCGGCGAGGCCGGAATGAGCGACCTGCCCAGCCGCCCGCACCACAGCCCGCGCCGGACCCCGACTCGTACCGAGCGCAGGATCATCAAGGTCCGCGTCCTGCGACGCTGGGGACCGGCCCGCATCGCCTACCTGCTGCAGCTCAACCCGGCCACCGGCCACCGCGTCCTGACCCGCTACCGCCTCGCCCGTCTCGCCCACCTCGACCGCGCCACCGGACGCGCAATCCGACGCTACGAGCACAACGCCCCGAGCGAGTTGGGATGGTGTCCCGCTGTGTGGTGTAGCCGATCACTGATGAGGCGTGGGCGGGCTCGCGCCCGGGGCGCACACCCACAGGGGCCTCACGCTCCCTGAGCACAGGTCGGCCACCCTGCAACTCTTCGAATTGAATGGCCAGTTCAACGAATTGAGCCGCACGGTGGCCCTGTCCCAGTCTGAACCTACGCCTGCCGGAGTCGGTACGTTCGTCGGACGGGCTCGAGCTCGTCCGCGGGGTAGCCGAGCGGCTGCTCCAGGAGTTGATCGAGGCCGAGGCCACAGCTCGGATCGGCGGCCAGTGGAACGAGCACACCGACACCCGCACCACGTTTCGCAACGGGCACCGCGACAAGACCCTGGCCACCGCAGCTGGCGACCTGGACCTGGCCATCCCCAAACTGCGAGCCGGCAGCTTCTTGCCCGCCCTGCTGGAGCGGCGCCGCCGCATCGGCCAGGCCCTCTACGCAGTCATCACGGAGGCCTATGTCCACGGCGGATCACGCGACTCGGGTGAGTTCACCGGCGCGGCTGGCGAGGATCATTCGGGCGCCGCTGGTGGCCGCGTCGCCGGTGTCTGCGGCGGGGCTGACGGCGAGGCAAGCTGCACAGACAGGCCGAGGGTTTCGGCGGCTGCTCGGTAGGTGTTGGTGCCGGCGGCGAGGTGCCCGGCTGTCGGTAGGGTTGCGGACGAGGTCGTGGTCGAGTACAGGGGCGAGCAGGACGCACGGGATCGACAGGGAGCGTGCCCGGTGCAGCACACGCAGCACCGGCGCCGGCACGTTCGGGGCGCCGGTGACTCCGGTCGCGAGCAGGGTGGGAGGTGCTGGAGAGTGCGGTGCGCGGCAGGTCGGTGAGCGCCTCGAGATCGACCAGAACAGCGGTGCGGCCCCGCGGGAAGACGTCCAGCTCCCGCGTTCCGGTGGAGGACAGGGGCTTCTGCCGGTCGCCTTGGGGAGTGCCGTCGGCGGTGGGCGGGGAGGTGGGTCGGGGTTCGGCGTTCATCAGCCCTCTTGATTGGTGGTCGGGTGAGGCCCTGGCCCGGACGGCCGCCATGGGGGCTTGCTGCGGTGGTGCTCCTGCCCGCCCGCAGCTTCAACGGGACCAGCAGGAGGTGGATCCACCCGTCGCGGAGCGATGTCGAGGGCCGCATACATGTGAGGAACCGTCAGTCGATAGGCGGTCGCCGGCCGGCGGAGGTGGCGGCGGCCCTCAGCCGAGTGCGCTGCTTCAGGAGGCGGTCGGCGGTGATGAGGGCGGCGAACGACGCGGTGGCGAGGATCCCCAGGTAGAGGGGGTGGTTCATCTCAGCGCGGTGTTGGAGGAGGTACATGGCGGCACCACCGACCTGGACTCCGAGCAAGATGCACAGCGCTCGGGATCGGTCTCTGCCGGGCATTCGGCCGGCGCTCAACGACCGAGCCTGTTCTGCCTGTTGTCGCGAGCGAGCGGCTCGGCGGTCCAGGCCGGGTCGATGTCGCTCAGGAGAGTGAGGCCGCAGAGGACCCCGACGACGGCGGCCTGGGGCTGGCTGTCGACACCCAATTGGGTGAGCAGCATCTTGGTGTAGGTGCGCATCGTGCCCGGGGCGATTCCCCATTCGGTGGTCAGCTCGGTTGTACTTCGGCCGGCGGACCAGCCGCGCAAGATCTGGGACAGACGAGGCATGAGTTGGGGCTTGACGGTGAGAGCCCCGGTCGAGTGGACCGGGGCGGTGACGATGCGCTGGGCGGTGGCCCAGGCGGCGAGGTGCAGCACGGTGCTTGTGCGGGTCCTGGCGAGGAGCCTCTTGATGGCGGCGCGGACATCGTCCGCGGCCACAGCGGCGCCGGGGCCGGCGGCGATCTGGGGGTGGCGGGCGCCGGAGGCGACGAGGGCGGCCGCATGGCCACGGCTGGCCCGGTTACCCATCATCACGGTGGAGTTGCCGAACGTCATATTTCTCCATGAATATGGATGCCTCGGGAGTTGAGGGCCGAACCCCTGGACCAAAGCCGCGCCTGAGCAATACCTCCCAATGAAGAGATTTGCGGTTCCGGAAGATGCGGTGCCATGTGCCTGGCGGGCGACCCCGGGCCCGCGGTCGAGCGAGCTGATACAACGATCACGGCAAGTGATGGCGGCCAAGGAGTTCTGACCGTGACCAGCACCGCATCGCCGCAGGGGTCCTCGACACGACGGCATCCGGCGCGGGGCGCTGCCTCGCGCCGGCGTTCGTGCGTTGGCAGACGGAGAACTCACTCGCCGATCTCGGCCACGCGGACCTCGTCTTCGTGCGCAACCCCGAACACATCGGTCAGCACCGGCCGCAGATTCACACCGCGCTGCGGGAAACCTTCGTCGTCCTGGAGGAACTGGCTCACGAAGGACGGATCGGCGGGTACGGAGTGGCGACCTGGTCCGGGCTGGAGGCCGGTGCCTTCACCGTTCCCGACCTCGTCCGCCTTGCGCAAGATGCCGCTGGGTCCGTCGATCACCACCTCACTGGCCTGCCACTCCCGGTGAGCCTCGTCATGGTTGATCCGATCACCCAGGCCCTCGACGGCAGAGCAGGGCCGCTCGCCCAGGCCGGCGGTGAGGGGATCACCACCTTCGGCTCCGCGCCCCTGTGCGGGGGAGGGCTGCCGGGCCTGATGACGTCCGAACTGGTGAACCTCGTCAGGCCGGGGTTGACCGCCGCCACGGCCGCCCTGCTGGTAGCCGCTTCCTGCCCCGGCCTGGACGTCGTGCTTCTGTCCGCGAGCAGCAGGGCGTACTGGCAGGATGCACTGGCGGCCGTCGCCAGCCCGTTGGACACCGATCGACTCAGGAGCGTGATTCGTGCAGTCGCCCCCCCGATGAGCCCACGCGCATCCGGATGGAGGCCGCGCACAGCACGGCAGCCACCCTCATGGACCTCACCTGCACCGGAAGCCCCGTATGGGGGTTTGCCGGTCACACGGTCGGCCGCCAGGCCGGCGACCGGTGGCTTCGCGTTGCCTGCTCCGCCTCGGCCCGCGCCCGCCGGCAGGGGGAAGGCATCGTCGGGGCGGAGGCTCTCGTGCCGGACGAGGTCCCTCGGCCGCGACTCCACGGAATCCTCGACTGGACGGACGAAGAGCACGCCTACCGGGCCGACCTGATCGACTACATCACCGACCCAGTCATCTCCTCCCGCCCCGACCTCGTGACCGACCCAGACATCCCCGACACCTGGTGGCAGGCCCTGCGGACGGCGACGGAGCATCTGAGCGCCGCCGAGACAACCAAGATCACCGTCCGGGACGTCTGGATCCGGGCAGCGTTCCCCCAGTACCTCGGTATCCCCGCACCCGCGAAGGTGGAACGGGTCGCCGGACACGGCGACTACCACTGGGGAAACCTCGCCGGGCCCACGCTGACCATCCTCGACTGGGAACGCTGGGGCCTCGTACCCGTCGGGTTCGACCCCGGCATGCTCCACGCGAACAGCCTGTTCGTGCAGGCCGTCGCTGCCCGGGTCCGCCACGAATTCGCTGCAGTCCTGAACAGCCCGGAAGGTCGCATCGGTGAGCTGGTGGCCATCGCCGAGATGCTCCAGGCCGTCGCGCGCGGCTGGTACCCGGAACTCGCAGTCCCCCTTGCCGACCGGGCACGGGAACTGACCGGCATCACACCGGCGGGCGATGCCGCCCCCGAACTCGTTCGATAGCAGTGGATCTTCAGCCTGCAGAGGATCACGGATGTACTCGGAACCTGAGCCCGACACCGCCGGTACTGGGTCGTCCCGCCATGGCGCAGATGGCGGGCGTCAGTAGCTGCGGAAGCAGTGGACGTTCACGGCTCGCATCCCTGCGGCATGGGCCGCTTGCATGCCTTCGGGTGAGTCTTCGTAGACGAGGCAGCGTGAGGGGTCGACGCCGAGGAGGTTCGCTGACAGGAGGAAGAGGCCCGGGTCGGGCTTGCCTCGTGGGGCGTCTTCACCGGTGATGACGTGCTCGAAGAGGTGCCGCAGACCGGTGGAGGCGAGGCCGGCGTGGACCGCTCTGTGGGCGCCGCCCGAGGCGATGGCCAGGGGTAGGCGGCCGTACAGGGACTCGGCGAGTTGGACCACCGGCGGGTAGGGGCGCAGGCCCGAGATGTTGTCGAGGATGGTTTGCAGGCACCGGGCAACAACGTCCTCGACCGGTACTGTGACTCCCGCCGCTGTGGCGAGTTCCTTGATCAGCTCAGCGCCCGAGGTGCCTATCCGGGCCGCGTAGAACGGCTCGTCCATAGTCAGGCCCCAGTGAGCGCAAGCATGCGACAGGCCGTGGTAGTTGAGTGGGTGGCTGTCGACGAGCGTTCCGTCCCAGTCGAAGAGCACCGCTTCGTAGCGGTCCAGGTCTGACGGCAGGTCGCCGTGGTCGCAGGTTCCTGATGAGGGACAGTCGCTGTCCGGCGACGCGGCGGCGAGGAGTGCCTCGCGCACAGCGTCTCCGGCTGGCTGATCATGGTTGGTCGGTGTGTTGGTGTGGTCCCGGTGGGGATGTGCCTGCATGTGAGTCTCACTGTCGTGTCGTCAGGTGTTCGCGGTCAGGTCGCGCGCGTGGCGTTGGGCGGCGGTGGGGTCGGGCGGGGTTGCGGTGACCGCGGACATGAGGCGGCCGAGGAGATGCACGGACCGGTAGACAGCCAGGTTTGCCTCGGAGTGGGGGATGCCGTGGTCGGCGAGGACGCGGACCATACGGGCGGGGCGGATGCCGAGGGCGTGAGCGGTTCGTGCGTAGTCGAGGCCGGGGTCGCCGTAGATCGCGAGTTCCCAGTCGAGGCCGGCGGTCCCGGTGGCGCTGAGCAGGAAGTTGCCAGGCTCGGGATCGTTGTGCAGGAGGCGAGGAACGGCCGGTTCGGGCAGGGGCGAGTGCGCGAGCGCCTTGGCCGTGTCGGCGGCCTCGTAGAATCCGTGGCGGGCGAGCGCATCCTGGTAGGAGACCAGGCGCGCGCGCAGGTACTCTCCCCAGCTCGCCGCCGACGGCTCGCTGAGTCGGCCGAAGCCGGGACCGGTGAGGTGGTGGACGGTCTGCAGGTAGGTGATGACGTGTCGGGCCGCCTCCTCGCCGACTCCTGCCGGCGATCCGTGCAGTCGGCGCAGGACCAGGAGTCGGCGGCCTCGGATGCGGCCGGCTCCGAGAACGGTCGGGGCCGGTATCCGTGCTTCAGCAAGCCGTTGCAGCGCGGCCTTCTCTGTGTGCGCGCGCCAGGGTTCGCGGTAGATCTTGATCACGGCGCCGGGAAGTTGGAGGAGCCGGTTGGTCGGCGGGATCGCGGCGCCGCTCATGTCCGCGGTGTCTGGTCGTCGAGGCTCGCGCGCAAGGCTGCGGTGACTGCGGCGTACGGGGTGCGAGTGCCGAAGCGCAGGCTAACGGCTGGCCGGCCGGCCAGCGCGTCGAGGACGCGGGCTCCGTGGTCGGCGAGGCGCTCGGTGCTGCTGGTGCGGATGCTGAGCCAGTCATGCACGTAGATGTCGTCGCCTGGCGACATGCACTGGGCCGCCAGCAGTTCCCGCGCAGGCCCCGATCGCGCCACCTGGAGATGGAGCTCCTCGGCGTCCTGGACGATCTGCGGGAAGACGATGAGGTCCACGGTCGCGTCCGGTGTCAGCGGGGTGCCGGTGCGTTCGTGCCATTCGGCGGGCAGGATGTGCAGCTTGCTGGCGCCGTGGAAGGTCTGCCAGTCGGTGTCGGTCGCGGGCTTGGGCCGAGTGAGGTCCCACTGCCGGGCGCCCGCGAAACCGAGTGCTTGCAGGGTGCCGCCGTTGAGCCGGATGGGGCCGGGCATGGCGACAGCCCGGGGTGCGGCATCCGACTCTGTGGTGATCATGGTGCGGTCGTTGGAGAGGAACGCGCCGCCCTGGGCTGCGGCCAGGGCCAGGGCCAGGCTGGACTTGCCGGCGCCGGAGTCGCCGACGATGAGGATGCCTCGGCCGTCGAGGGTGGCCGCCGAGGCGTGCAGGCATACCCAGCCGTCGTCTTCGGCCCGGCGGTAGCCGATCTCCCGCAGGTGCCGGGCGGCGTTCATCGTCGCGTCGGTGTCGTCGCACGTGATCACGGTGTAGCCGTCCGGGTGGCGGACGATGACCTGCGGTGCGATGCCCACGCCCGGGTCGGTCAGGAGCACCGGACCAGGGGACAGTTGGTGCCAGGCGGCGGGGGCGTGGACGTGCATCAGCACGGGGCTCGGGGAGCCGGTGGCGCGGTGGCGGACGCGCTTCGCGAGTGCGGCAACCTGGGCGTACGGCAGGGTGAGGCAGCGCATCGTCGCGGCCGGGCCGGCGGTTGTGGCGGGGCTGGGGTTCCAAAGTGGGCTAGCCGGGGTGAACAGGCTCCGTACGTAGGCCGTTGCCGCGCTGGTCGCGAGCACGTCGACGCTCAAGGCTCCGAGTTGGACGGTGGTCTTCTGGCCGCACCACGGGTCGAGGGTGGTGGCCTCGGCGTTGCCGTCGAGGAGTGCTTCGATTGCCGGTATGGCCTGGTCAGTGGCGGGCATCGGCGTCTCCGGTGGCGAGGAAGTGTTCGATCTTGCTCTGGCCGTTGCGGGTGTGCGGGATGTGGTGGTCTGTCAGTGCGGCGGCGACGGTGTCGGCGGCGTCGGCCACGGCCCGCTGGATGCGGGCGGCGGAGGGCGTGGCGGTGTCGGCGGTGAAGCAGGCCCCGTATTCGATCTCGACCTGCTGGAGGGCGCCGGGGTGCGGGGCGAGGGTGGTGGTGTCCACGGTGACGGTGGACCAGTGGCCGTCCTGGTCGGTCGGCGTGGGGAGGTCCCAGGTGGTGCGGTGGAGCCGGCCCGCGTGGATGAGGCGGGGGTGGCCGAGGGCTTCGCTGACCAGGGCGAGGGCCTGGTCGCGGGTGGCGGCGGGGCGGATGCTCTTGTGGAGCCTCCCGTCCTTGAGGACCTTGGCCTTGGCCCACCAGGTCCCGTCGGGGCGTGGGGTCAGGGCGGCGTACTCGCGTCTGCCGCCGGGTGGCAGGTAGATGTCCGAGCGCAGGATCCGCCGGTGGACGGTAGGGCCGAAGACCGGCACGCCGGTGGCGGGCAGGTGGTCGCGCAGGAGTCGGGCGACGGTGAGCGGGTTGACCGGGCCGGTGAGGGTGATCTTCGCTTCCGCCTCTGGGCCTTCGGAGGAGCGCTGGCCGGGGCGTGGGACGGGGAAGTTGACCAGCGCGCTCTGCTGGACGACTTCAGCGGCCCACGAGGCGACGCCGGCGGGATCGACGGCGGGCGGCGTAGTGCGGTGGAAGCCTGCCAGGACTGCGGCGTCCGGGTGCCACTGCACGGTGGCGAAGAAGGCGGCCTCGCCCGTCGCGTCGTCGAAGTGGCAGGCCCACAGCGGAACGCGGACCGATCCTTGCGCGGCGTTCGGCTGCGGGCTGCCGTCGGGCCGGTGCCACGCGAGGCCGCGCAGGGTGTGTTCGGCGAGGACGAGGGCGGGTCCGGGCGTCGGGTCGGCGAGCTGGGTGAAGGCGACGTCCCGGTTGTTGGGAGTGTCGGTGGTGGCTGCGACGAGGAGCACGGTGATTCCTTCCGCGCGGCTATGGTCGGGTGAGGGTGGCGCGCCACACGGAGCGCTTCCCGGGATCGCCCGGGCTGAGGTACTGAACGGCCTGCTCGCGCGGGGACAGGCCCGCGGCGTGGGTCAGGGCGAGCAGGTCTGCGGGGTCGAGGAGCGTCATGTGCTGGCCGTTGGGCAGGGCGTACACGTCGTCGCCGAGCGGGCTCAGGCACGGGTCGAGGTGGCCGGCGGTGAAGGTGTTCAGCGAGAGCGTGCCGCCGGGGGCGAGGATGCGGTGCAGCTCGAGCAGTGCGGCGGCGAGGTCCTGTCGGTGGTGGAGGTTGTGCAGGACGCCGTGGCAGAGGACGAGGTGCGCCTGCCGGTCGGCCAGGGGCAGGCTGGTGACGTTCGCTTCCGCGAAGGTGATCCGGGGCCCGGCATGCTCCTTGCGGGCCTGTTCCAGCATGCCCGGGTGCAGGTCGACGGCCAGGACCCGGTAGCCGGCGGCGGCGAGGGCGGGCAGGTTGCGGCCCGCGCCGCAGCCCGCGTCCAGCGCCCATGCGCCGTCGGGGGCCGGGTCCGCGAGAAGTTCGGCCAGGTAGGCGGGCGGGGCGAGGGCGGTGAACGTGGCGACGGTGGCCTGGTCGTTCCAGTAGGCGCCGGTGCGGGCCGGGCGTTCGCGCATCACCGCTCCTCCCGGGCGCTCAGGGTGTAGCCGGTGTGATGGGGGCGGCAGCGCAGGCTGTTCAGGCCGGCGTCGGCGAACGCCTGCTCGCACGCCTCGGGGGTACGGGTGAGGGCGGCGAAGGTGGGGCCGACCGAGGAGAGGGTGAGGACTTCGGCGAGCCGGTCGGTGAAGATGTGCTCGACCTTCTCTCCGGTGGCCAGCAGGTCCGGGTGGGAGAACGCGCAGTTGGCGAGGCTTCCCATGCGGAAGCGGTAGTCGAACAGCAGGCTGCCCAGCGGGCGCAGGTCGCCGTCGGCGAGGGCGGGCCAGGCGTCGTGCAGGAGCCGGTAGGCGATCTCGGGGCCGTAGGTGCGGCCGGTCGTAGTGAAGGCGTCGAAGTGGACGGCTTCGGCGGCGAGGCTCGCCCGCGCGTCCCAGATCACTGGGTCGTTCGGCATGCCGAGCACGATGTGGACGTCCTGGGGCAGGCCGGCTTGCAGGAGCGGCACGTGGGCTCCGGCGATGACCTGGACCGCGCCGGGTATGAGGCCGGCGGCGGCGGATCCGCCCAGGCACTGGACGGGCAGGAGGCGGTGGTCCTCGCCGTCGATCTCCTCGCCGTGGTTGAGGGCCAGAAACTTGACGAGCCGGTGGGCCGAGACGGGGCGGCCGTAGAGCTCGTTGACGGCAGCGGCCACCGCGGCGATCTGGCCGCTGCTGGATCCCAGGCCCAGGTGGGCGGGCAGGTCCGGGGCGGTGACCCGCACGCGCAGGCGCTCGCGGATGCCCAGTGCCGAGCGCATCAGCAGCGCGGCGTGCCGGGCCAGGACCGGGTGGTCGCAGTCGGGGGCGGTCTGTACGGCGGGGCCGTCCTCGACGATGACGATCTCGACGTCGCGCACGAGGTCGCAGGCGAAGAGGAGTTCGCCGGCGAGGTAGGCCCCCTGACTGGGGACGATCTTGCTGGAGTCCAGGGCCATGGCGTTGATCCGGCTCGGGTAGACCAGGCGCACCCGGGCGGTGACGGGCTCGGGCGGCGCGGTCAGGTCGTGGACAAGTGCGGAGCGTTGGGCGCCGAGGGGGAACGGCGGGAAGTCGGTGTCGATGGTGGAGGTGGTGCTCACACGGGGCTCCCGGGGTTGAGGAGGGCGCGGGCGCTTTCGGTGACGGCCAGCAGCTGGTCGAGCGCGTCGGCGGTGTAGCCGCCGCTGCCGAGGGAGCCGTCGTCGCGCACGGCCATGTTGGCTCGGGCGAGTTGGCGGTGCGGGAGGCGGAACCGCAGGAGGTCGCCGATCAGCAGGGCGGCGGCGGGCCGCAGGTGCGGGTGCTGCTGGGCGAGGCGGGCGAGTCCCGGTGCGTGCCGCGCCTTTTCGATGAGGGCGCGGTGGTGCGGGGGCAGGTAGAGGGCGTTGTCGTCGAGGTACTGCTCGTACCAGGTGGCGAGCTCGCCGGTGGCCGCCTGGCTCAGCAGCATGACGTCGAGGACGAGCAGGGGCATCTGGGCGCCGCCGGGTGCGTAGTAGGTGTGCCCGGCGATGTCCAGTGGCGGGTAGTACGGCCGCAGTTGGCCGGTGAAGTACTGCGGTGTCAGGTTGCGCTTGACGGTCAGAAGGTGGGCGGCGAAAGCTTGGAGGTGCTGGTGGACGAGGTCGGCGAGGGTGTCGGCGGCGTGCTGGTCGCGGGCCTCGGCGAGGTGGGAGCCGTGGAGGATGGCGGCGTCGAGGGCGTGGCTGGCGGCGGTGACCTCGTCGATGAACAGGTGCTCGCCGGGGGTGTCGGTGAAGGAGCGCCGCCGGGGCCCGCGGGGGTTGCGGGTGGCGTAGGAGTAGACGCTCTCGCGGGGGACCTCGTCGGCGACGGCGCCGAGGTGGCGCAGGGCCGCCTCGACGCTGCGGGGCGGGACGGTCCGGCCGGTGTGGCGGGCGAGGGAGGCGGTGAGCATGCCCAGGTCCCGCAACGCCGCCCGGGCGGGGGCGACGTCGCGGATCCGGGCGGCGTGCTGGGAGAGACGCATCGCTCGGGTGCGGAGCCAGGTGGTGTCGGCCGCGATGTTGGCCTGGGGAAGGGCCCGCATCACCGCGTCGGCGCCGAGCGGGTCGAGCGCGGCTATGGACGAGTCGAGGTCGCGGGTGAGCGTCATGGGTTCTCCCAGCGGCCCGGGGCGAGCTGCCCCGGGCGCGGTCAGTCGGAGGGCTGGTCGTCGCGGTAGGACCACACGCGGCCGGCGACGGAGCCGTCGAGGTAGTCCAGCAGGGGTTCGATCTCGGGGCGGGAGGCGGTGGAGGAGGCCAGGACCTTCCTGGCTTCGTCCAGCAGCAGAAGGACGGCGCCGGTGACCTTGCCGTCCGGGTCGTGGACGGCGATCTCCCCGTCCCAGTCGGTGCAGTCGAAGGTGAGGACCACCGTGGAGGGGTAGCGGGTGGTGGTGGTGTTGACGAGGTAGGCCAGCGGGCCGACCGTCGACAGGCGCAGGCCGGTCTCTTCGAGGACCTCGCGGATGAGGGCCTCGCCGAGGAGTTCGCCTCGTTCTACCCCGCCGCCGGGGATGGACCACATCTCCTGGCCGTCGCGCTGTTCCTGGACGAGGACGATCTGGTCGCCGCGTCGCAGCAGGGCTGCGACGACCTGGACGCCGGGGCCGGCGACGGGCGCGGGGGCCGGGGTGGTGGGCTGGGTTGCGGTCATGGCTCACTCCAGTTCGTCTTGCAGGGCTGCTGTGCACCCGGGGATCTGGGTGGGGTCGCGGCCGTGCCAGTACAGGAAGTACGAGAGGTGGATGACCAGGCGGTGGAAGGCGAGGCGCTGCTCGAACATCGGGTCCACCGGCTGGGCGCGCTGCTGCCAGTAGGCGTCCAGCAGCGTTCGGCGGTCCTCGGGTGAGGTGAGGCACCAGCGATCGATCTTGACGAAGTCGCTGGCGTCCTCCGCCGCGGTGGCGTGGTCGAAGTCGAGCAGGGCGATCTGGCCGCCGGGTCGGATGAGGATGTTATCGGGGTAAATATCCTGATGGGTATTCACCATCTGGCGTTCACACAGTCGTTCGGCCAGCAGGGTGCCGCGCAGGCGCGCGGCGTCCGCCAGGTCGTCGGGTATCAGAGCGTGTTCGCCGAGGCGGGCGAGGAGGTCGGACAGCTGGCGGCTGCGCGAAGCCGGTGTCGCCGTCGCGCCGGGGATCGGCTCGGTGTGCAGGAGCGCGATCTGGCGGCCGAGTGCCGGCCACACGTCCGGGTCGATGCCGCCGGCCTCGCGGGCTTCGGCGAACGTCCTGCCCTCGATCCACTCCTGGAGCAGGTAGGGGCCGAGGTACGGATCGTGGCCGACGTCGAGGACGCGGGGGACGGCGACGCCGCGTCCTGCGGCGTCGGTCATCGCGTCGGCCATGCGACGCAGGTGCTGTTCGCCCTCGCGGTGGTTGAGCTTGAGGAGGTAGGAGCGGCCGGAGCCGGCCAGGTGCCAGCAGGTGTTGAAGCGGCCCTGGGGCAGCGGCCGGGCGCTGAGGGTGCCGGTGCCGGGGATGAGACGGCTGGCTGCGGCGTGGTCGAGCAGGGGCGTGGTCACGGGCGGGCCCCCGCGATGGCGAGGCCGGCGGGCAGTCCGTCGCGGGTGAACACCTCGTGGACGCTCTCGGCGAAGTCGACGACCTGCTCGATGCTGAGCCGGGTCGGGTCCTGGACGTCCAGGCGGGGCAGGGCGTCGTGCAGGCGACGGCCGAGGTCCCAGGTGGCGGTCATTTCGAGGGCGTCGGTGCGGGGCTCGGCCAGCGGGGTGAGCGCCAGGTGCAGGCCGGTGTCGGTGATGCGGCCGTCGACGGTGCACAGTCCGGCGGTGGCGGAGCGGGCCGCCAGGACGGTGCCGACGGGGGTGGGGGCGAGGAGTTCGGGCAGGTAGGCGGCGCCGGTCCAGGTCCGGCCGGCCTCGATGTCGACCTCGGTGTCGAAGAACCGGTTGGGGAAGCGGCGGAACTGCTCGCGGCGCAGGTGCGGGCGGCGCGGCAGCAGCACATCGGCGTTGTGCCGGGCGGTGACCACCGTGGGCGGTGCGGCGCCGTCGGTGAGGCGGACGGTGATCTCGGCGGAGGTGTCGATGGAGAAGGAGTAGTCGTCGCTGCGGGGGCGGCGGAACCCTGCCGCCTGCTTGCCGATCTTGGCGGTGATCGCGTCGGGGAAGACCTGTAGTTCGTCGGCGCCGTGCTCGCCCAGGGCCTTGTACTCGGCGGAGCGGAAGGCGCCGTCGGGCTCGAAGTTCAGCAGGACGCGCAGCGTGCCGGGCAGCAGGATCGTGGCGTGCATCGCGCCGACCAGGGACAGCTGCTGCTGGTGGCGGTCGAGGACTTCCAGGAAGTAGTGGTCGGTGCGCACGCCGAGGAGCTCGTTGGCGAACGGGTCCTTCAGGTCGGGGGCGTAGACCCACAGGGGGCCGCCGGCCCGCGCCTTCCCGAAGGGTGCGTCCTGGATCTGCTCGTCGGTGGCCCGCCGTTGGGTGAAGGTGTGGAAGGAGTATCCGGGGACGTCGGGGTCGCGCCGGTCTTCGGGGTGGACGACGAAGTGGCGGAAGCAGTCGGTGTGGGTGCGGGTGTCGGCGACCACGTCGGAGGTGATGCTCCGGCCCGTCCCGTCTGCTGGACCTGCGGTGAGGGCTGCCGCGGTGGCGTCGGCCAGGTGCTCGGCGAAGGCGGCGATCTGCTGATCCGTCAGGGAAGCGGAGGCGTAGAAGTGGTAGAAGAGGCGCCGCTCGCCGTCCTTCTCGGGGTCGGGCAGGATGAGGGGGACGAGCCGGTAGCGCTCGCACAGTTCGGGCGGCAGCTGCCCGCCGGGGTGGCTGAAGGCGGCCGAGACGACGGGAGCATTCGGCGCAGGCACAAGTAAGGCATTGGGGTCGGCCGCTTGGATGGCGGCGGCGAGCTGGTCGCGACGTTCCAGGCAGCGGGCAGCGAGGGTGGTGTAGCCGGTGCGGCCCAGGGTGTGCAGGGTGGCCCACAGGGCTGCGGCGGTCGCACCGGGGCGTGAGCCGAGGACGGTCTCGTCCGGGATGCGGGTGTGCGGGTCGATCCGGGTGACGTGTTCGAGCAGTCCCTTGCGGACGAGGAGGGCTCCGCAGGCGTACGGCATGAGGCCGGCCTTGTGCGGGTCGACGGCCATGGAGTGCACGCCGGGGTTGCGGAAGTCGAAGGGCAGGTCGGGGGCGGTGAACGGGAAGACGAAGCCTCCGTGGGCGGCGTCCACATGGAGGAAGAAGCGGACCCGGTCGGGGTGCTGGAAGGCGAGATCGCGAAGTTGGGCGGCGATGGCGTCGACGGGGTCGGCGAAGCCGCTGTTGTAGTACCCGGCGGTGGCGACCACGATGATGCCGGTGGCGCTTTCGGCGATGGCGTCGGCGGCGGCCTGGCGGACCTGGTCAGGGGTCAGGGTCCAGGTGGGTCCGGCGGGCAGGCGCACCAGCTCCAGGTCGAGGATCTCGGCGGCCTTGCCGACCGAGGCGTGGCACAGGTCCGAGGTGATCACGTGCACCCGGTGACCCGCGCTCCGCAGCAGGTTTCGGGCGATGCGCAGGGCGGCGAGGGTGGCCTCGCTCGCGCCGCTGGTCAGGTGCCCGTCGAGGGCTCCCGCCCGGTAGAGGCCGGCGAGGGCGGCCAGGGCTTCCTTCTCCAGGCGGCGGGTGCCGGTCTTGCCCTCGCCGAAGCGGGTGTGGACGCCGACGTTGTTGGTGTTGACCGCCGACCAGTCGCCGAGCGTGCGAACGGCCTGCGGGTGCGGGGCGGCCATGGCGAAGCCGAGCCGGGTCTGTTGGGGGTCGTCCCAGGCCGGTATCTCGGAGCGGGCCTGCGCGAGGTGATGGTCGATGGATTCGGGGGTCCAGCCGGTTTCGGGGAAGTCGCTGGGCACGGCCCAGCCGGTGTCGAGATCGCCCATGGAAGGGGTCCTCCTCACAGCTCAGTGGGCGATCTCGCCCAGGTGCTCGGTCTTGGTGAAGCGCAGGTTGCGGCCGGTGAGTTGGGCGGCGCTCGCGCGCAGGGCCAGCAGCCACGGGCCGAGCGCGCTGACCGCGGGCTGCAGCAGGCTGGTGGCGACGGCCGGGGCGGGGGCGGGCTGCTGCCAGGCGGCGTCGGTCTTGCCGGGTGAGCGGAAGTCCGCCAGGAGCCGGCCGCGCAGCCGGTACGCCACGACCGGCTCGACGATCCCGGCGAGCAGGGCGGCCGCGGCCAGCGGCCGGTGTTCGCGCCTGACCGCCAGGTGGGCTGCGGCGGCGGTCATGACGACCGGTCCCAGCGCCCAGGCGGCGCCGTCGGCCAGGGCTCGGGCGGCCAGCAGCCGCTGTCCGGTGCGCGAGAGGCGGGTGGGCCGGGCAACGGCGAAGCGGTAGTCGTGGCGGGTGGCGGCGTTGGCGAAGGCGACGCTGCTGAACGCGCGGGCCATGCTCGCCACGCTCTGGTACGGCTCGACGATGTTGACCGAGGGCAGCACCGCGATCGGCTCGCCGGCCATGCTCAGACGGTGCCCGACCGCGAGGTCGTCGTGCGGCTCCTGGAAGAACCCGATGTCCTCGATCTTGTCGCGGCGCACGATCAGCCCGGAGCCAACGCCGTAGACCATCGGCCGCGCGAGCGCGGCCAGCAGGCCGCCGCCCCGGCCGGGCGCGCACCAGCGGGCCACCTTGATCCGGCGGTACTCGATGCCGACGGTGCGGCGGAAGGCCGCCAGGTCCTGGCCGGACATCACGGCGGAGCGGCGCCCGCCGGAGCCGGCGGGGAACGCGGGGAGCATCGGCTGCTGGATCATCGCGGGCCGCTCGGTCGCGGCCTGGGCGAAGTGGGCGCGCAGGCGGGCGTCGGGGACCGCGTCGGCGTCGAAGACTGCGATGTAGTCGTCGCTCGGCGGGAACAGGGTGTCCAGCGCGGCGACGGCGTGGTTGAGCTGGGAGGCCCGCCGTCCCTGGCCCGGGTAGGACACGACGTGGAACGCCTCCCGTCCCAGCAGGTCGTTGTGCGTCTTCGCCAGGTCCCGGCAGAGCTCTTCGGTGGTCTGCTGTCCGTCGGGGGTCTCGGCTGCCTCCCGCGCGGCGGTGACGACCACGATCCGCAGCTGCGGCCAATCGGCGGCCAGATCGGCGAAGTGCGCGAGCGAGCGCGGCATCACCTTCTGCTCGCGCAGCGCGGGGACGATGACTGTCAGGGCGGGCGCCCGGCCGGTCGGAGTGTGCTCGGCGCGGGCGGCCTCGGCCCGCATGGAGCGCGAGGACAGGGCCATGGACGCGGTGACGTACAGGGACCGGGCGGTGTAGGCGGCGACGAGCAGTCGGCTGGCACGGATCACGATGTCTCCTGTTCTGCGATGCCCAGTTCGCGCAGGCACCGGTCGGCGTCCTCGAAATAGCGGGGGTGTGCTTGCGGGCGGCGGGTCAGGATGCGGGCCCGGGCGGTTGGCGGCGCCCAGCCCTGCCCGCGCAGGATGGCGTAGGCGGCGGCCGGCGAGCGGTTGACCCCGGCCGCGCAGTGGCAGTACAGCCGGGCCCCGTCCTCGCGCAGCGCGAGCTCGGCGAAGGCCAGGCAGGCGGCGTACCAGGCGGCGCCCCGCGAGGCGCCGTCGTCCTCGGTGGGCGCGGAGTGCCACACGAGGTCGGGGCAGGTGGCGGCCAGCGGTGGCGCCGGGCGCGGGGTTCGGCAGTCCAGCACGTGCGTGACGCCCAGGGCGAGGAGCTCGCCGACGGCTGTGGGGCTGTCCGGTGCGGCGCCGAGCAGCAGGCCCCCGGTCACGGTGTGGGCGTCCAGGAGGAGTTCACCGGGCATGGCCGGCCCCGACGGTGGCGCGGGCGGGTGCGGTGTAGATCCGCTCGGGCGTGCCGTTGACGATCCGTCGGGCGATGTCCTGGCCCATGGTGACGGCGTGGTCCATGTTGCCGATCTCGTAGCGCCAGGTGCCGAACCGGCCGCGGGAGTAGATCCGGTGCTCCTCGAGCCACGGCTGGATGAGCGCGAGCGCCGCGTCCCTGCCGATGGTCGGTACGGGGTAGGCGTATGGGATCAGTTCCACGTGCCCGCTGATGCGCTCCGCCGTATCGGGAACGAGGCCGCAGTGGCGCAGGGCCGCGTCGCACTCCTCGACCAGGCCCGTCCGCTCCAGCAGACTGCCCGCGGGCAGGGAGGTCTCCGTCATCCAGGCCGAGTACTGGCCGGGGTCGGCGCCGGGGACGTTTGCCGGCGCGTACGCTGAGAAGTTCGTCGCGCGGTAGAACGGTGCTTCGCTGCCTGGGAAGTACAGCCACGAGCGTCGGTCGGTCGTTGGGGAGCGGTAGCCGAGGCCGACCATGGCGACGGTGGTGTGGCGCAGGGCGCGTGCCGCCTGTCGTACGTCGTCGGGTGCTCCGGCGGTCATCGCGATCAGTCTGTCGAGCGCCCCGGTGGCTACCAGCTTTCCGTAGGAGATGAGGGCGCCGTCGGCCGTCAGCAGGGTGTGGGAGGCCGCGTCGATGTGGACCACGGCCTTGCCGGTGCGGACGTCGCCGTTCAGCCGGTCGGCGAGCCGTCGCCAGATCGCGCCCGTCCCGCCGGATGCCGGGAACGCGAACTGCGCATTGGGGCCCCACGGCTGTACGAGCGAGGGACCTGCGTCCAGTGCTCGCCGCAGCTCGTCCGTGTCGCAGGGGGCGATCCGCTCGGCGATCCACGAGGCGGACATCTGGGCCAGGTCGGTGGCCCAGATCTTGTGGTTGTACGGGCCGAAGAACTCCTCCACCAGGCCGGGCCCGTAGGTCCCCGCCAGCCACGAGGCGAAATCGGCCTCAGCCGGGGCGGGGCCGTCGGCCTGGGCGGCGGCGAGATCGTCCAGGCACTCTCGGGCCCGCGCTGCGGGCAGGTGGTGCAGATGCTGCTGAAACGGGTAAGGCACCCAGCTCTCGGCGTGCCGGACGAACGAGGAGCGGTCGTGGTGAAGTAGCTCCTGCGGCGCGAACAGCTCGCCCATCAGCTCGTCGAAGCTCCGCAGCTTCGAGAACACGACGTGACCGCCCAGGTCCCAGGTGAAGCCTACCTCGTCGATCACGGAGGAGCCCAGGCCGCCGACCTCGGGCGCGGCCTCCAGCAGCAGCCAGTCGCGGTGGCCCAGCCGTTGAAGCTCGTACGCGCACGCCAGGCCGCAGGGACCACCGCCGAGGATCACCACGGGTGATGCGGGATGTTCTCGGGATCTGCTGTTGCTCACGATTCCCTCCCTGGCCGCGGACTGCTGCGGGACCGGCCTGTGCCGTCCACCCGCAGGATCAGCGGATCGCGATACGTCAGTTACATTGCGTGATGGTCTTGGGGTGGGACTGAGCCCCGGCGCCGCACTGTTGCGGGTGTTGGACTCAGATCCGCGGCAGTTGCAGCCGGTACACCTGACGCGAGCCGCCCTCGTTGAGCTGTGCGGTCGGCTCGAAGCCGAGTTCCTCGTAGAAGAGGCGGGCGCCCCGGCCGGGGTGGTCCGGCCCGAAGGTCGTCACGTCGACCGTGCACGGGGGCGAGGTGAAGGCCCGTAGGGCGGAGTCCACCAGGAGCCGACCGATGCCCTGCCCCCTGGACCTTCCGCCGACGGCCAGCCAGGTGATCTCGTAGTGCGGGTGGCGGGCCGAGAACAGCAGGCCGCCGGCGAGCGCCGATCCGGTACGTCCTTCGCCCGAACGAGCGCACAGGGCGGTGCCGCGTTCGATGTTGCGCATCAGCGCCGCCTGGAACTCCGGGGCGTCGACCAGCGGGCCGAACAGCTCCTCGACCTCTGCGGCGAGCGACATCCAGGGCGGGATGTCGGCACGGACGGCGGTCACGATCTGCATGTGCGCGGCTCCTGGTCGGCGAAGGGGCAGTGATCGAGGCCGTGCTCTGAGGAGTCCGTCCAGGTGGCGCCGCCTCGCGCCGTGGTCCTTGCCCGGGAAGGGACCGTCAGCACGCAGGGTCGCTCGTTCTTCGGCTGTCGACAGACGGATCGCCGAGTCTGAACCAGACCTGCTTACCGTGCGGCAGAGGCTTCACGTCCAGTTCGGTGGCGACGTCGGCAAGCAGGAACAGCCCCCAGCCGCCGGTCTGGCCGTCCGACGGCTGCCGCACCGTCGGCAGGCTGTCCGCGGAGTCGGTGACACCTACGAAGACCCCATCCGGCGTCTCGCGCATCTGCAGCTCGCAGTCTCCCGGGGCATGCTTGAGGACGTTGGTCAGCAGTTCGGTCACTCCCAGGACCGCGAGGTCGCTCAGCTCACTCTTGCGCCACAGCCGCAGATGAGCGCGGACGATCTCGCGCACAGGACCCATTACTTCAGGGTGAACCTCGGGCAGCACCAACCGGTACTGCGGGATTGCACGGACCGCCATGGCAGGCATCGGCCCCTCCGATCGGCAGGGTGAAGCACAGCGAACGAGGTAGCGCTCCGTACTCGCCAGAGCACCCTCCGCATGTCGAGCTCCGATGATGGACCCCCGTGGCCCGGCCGGGCAACCCCATCGGACAGGAAAGTCTTTCCTGTCAGGGATTTGGCGTATGCCGGAACTGTCCTGAGCGCTACGCTTCCTGACGACGAAGGAGGTGGTTATGTCTGTCGAGCCGACACCGCGTCGCCGGCGCCTGGGGTCTGAGTTCAGGCGTCTGCGCGAGGCGCTGGGATGGACGCAGGAAGAGGCGGCCAGCCGCCTCGGATACCGAGCGCTGTCAACGGTCAGCAAGATCGAAAAGGGCACCCAAGGGGTGACCATCCAGCAGCTGCCGCACTTCTTCGAGGTGTTCGGCGTCACCGACGAAGTCGTTCGCCAGGAACTACGGGACTTGGCGCGCAAGGCCGGCGAGCCCGACTGGTGGCAGCAGTACGAGGGCATCGTCGATGACCCACTGGGCGACTACCTCTCCCAGATCGAGACCGCCAGCAGCCTGTTCACCTTTAACCCCCTGGCGGTCCACGGCCTCCTGCAGACCCCGGACTACGCGCGGGCCGTCATCGAAGGGAGCCGGGCATGGAAGACCACCGGCGATATCGACGGCTTCATGACCGTGCGCGAGAAGCACCAGACGGCCATGCTCGAGCGCACACCTCCGTTGAGGATATGGGCGGTCCTCACCGAAGGCCTGCTCCGCCAGGAGGTCGGCGACCGCAGCGTCATGCGCACTCAGATTGAGCACCTCGCCGAACTGGCGCGCACCGACCCCAACATCACCATCCAGGTCCTGCCCTACACGGCGGGCGCACACGCGGGCATGGACGGTCCGTTCATGCTCATGTCCTTCTCCGCTGGGCGCGACATCGTCTGTATCGAGTCGATGCGCACGTCGTTGCACCTCAACCGGCCGGAGACGGTCGAGGTCTACCGCACGACCAGCGACCTCCTGAAGTCCGACGCCCTCTCACCGAAGGCGTCGCTGCCCTTCCTCGCCATGCTCGCCAAGGAAATGTCATGAACAAGAACAACCTTGACCCAACCTGGATCGAGAGCCAGCTTGCCGACGCCGAGTGGCAGACCGCCAGCAGCGGTGGGACCACCTGCATCGAGGTGGCCTTCCTCGAACAGAACTTCGTCGCCCTGCGCGATTCCAAGAACCCCCACAAGCCCCCTCACCTCTTCGACGACGCGGAATACGACGCCTTCGTCGCCGGGATCATGCGCGGCGAACTGCGGCGCCGTTGATCCACGAGCGGAGCCCATTGGCCTGACGCGGTGACCCAATACGGGGCCCTGCCGGGCCGGTGGGGTCCCCATAGCCCTGCACAGGTCACATACCGCCGCCCCTGGCTGCCTTCGCAGGGCACCTCACCATCCCGCCCGCGCGGAACCCGCTGCAGTGCTACGTGCCTGTCCCGGATTGGCGACCGCTGGCAGTTCGCCATCCACGACGCCCTGAGCGCCCTGTATGGCGGGCCCGAGGGCTGCCGCGGGGGTCCTGCACACCCCATTCGGCCGGACAGTACGTGATCAAGGTCGCTCGAACTGGGCTTCCAGCCTTGGGGCTTGCCTGTGCTACGTTCCGTAGTCCAATCGAAGACAGGTGACCCCGGCGGTGCGTCAACACCCCGGGGTCCGGCAACAGGAGTTGCAACTCCCTTGCAGGTACATCGTAGCGCCCACGCGCGCAACTTCATCGTGCTGCCCAACGCCGCCGTGCAGGACCGGCAGCTGAGCCTCGCCGCTCGCGGGCTCCTTGCCGATCTGCTGTCCCGGCCGGAGCGCTGGCGCGAGGATGCGCGGCAGATCGCCGACTCCAGCATCGACAGCCGCGCCGCGGTGCGGAAGGCTCTCAAGGAGCTGATCGCGGCGGGGTACTACCGGGTCGAGAAGGTCCGGATGCCGGACGGCACGATCCGGTCGGAAGCCCACGTCTACGACACCCCGCAGCTGCCGGGCCTGCAGGCCGCCGAGGAGCTGCTGGGCGCGGTAAAGCCGCAGGCGACACCGAGTGTGGCCCATCCGGCGTCCGGTGCGGCGGACTCCGGTGATGCTGGCGTCCATGTAGTAAAGAACCTGGACAAAGAACCCTCTCCCCCTGCCCCCGACCGTGGCGACGTGCACAGCCTTGGGTGTACCGCGCCGTCGGCGCGGCGCCCGAGGCCGGCGGGTGGGCGGGCGACACCCTCGATGGAGGACTTGGCGGGACCGCCGCGAGCGGCGGCCCTGGCGCTGTACCGGGCGCTGAAGGACCAGCCGCGCCTGCGGCTCGGGGAGGCGGAGATGGTGGAGCTGGTGCCGCTGGTGGAGCGCTGGCTGGCGGCGGGGTGCGGCCCGGCGGAACTTGCCGCCGCGCTGCTGTCCGGCCTGCCTTCGGAGATCTTCTCGCCGGTCGCCGTGGTCCGGGACCGCCTCGTGCGCAAGCTGCCGCCCGCACCTCCGCAGACGCGGTCGATCTGCGCCGGTCAGCAGCACGAATGCGTGGAGTGCCGGGTGCCGATGAGCACGCTTGGGCTGTGCAGGCGATGCTCGGGGCTCCCGGACCTGGCAGCCGCAGGCATCGGCTGCGGTGAGCCGATCACGGCAGCCGGAGCGGCGAGGGTACGGGCCGCGATGCGCGGGGCGGCCCGGGCACGGTAGACCTGCTCAGGCCGCCCGCCGCGCGGGTGCGGCGGGCGGCCTGCTGCGCCGCTTGGGCAGGTCGAGCACGCGCAGTCCGACCCGATGTGCTGATGGTCCCCCAGCGGTTTCAGGCTGTCATGTACGAGGTGTCGAGGAGTCCCTTCCAGGCGAGCGCCATGCTGAACAGGGAGCCTGCTTGCAGTTTCTCCTTGATGAGGGCGACGTCACTGGCCACGGTCCGCTGCGTCACGCCGAGGCTGCGGGCGATGGCCTCGTAGGACTTGTCAGCCGCAAGATGGCGCAGGATCAGATCCTCGCGGTCGGTGAGGAGGCCGGTTGGACCCGTGCGGTGCCAGGGATCCGCCCGTGCCCAGTCGCGGCAGAAGACCTCGGCCAGGAAGGACGCCACCCCTGGGTCCTTCACCACGTAGGCGGTCGCGCTCTCACTGGCGGTGAGGATCGAGTCCCCCGGGATGACTGCGGTGGTGCGATCGATGATCATCATGCGCTGGAAGTCCTCGTCGAGGGTCCGCACCTCCGCGCCATGCTCCGTCATCTGGCTCACCCAGTCCTGCAGCGCCGTTCCCGAGCGTGCCTCCGCGTGGTACAGGTGCCTCACCGAAACGCCGGTGCGTACGAGGTTGAGGTCGCGGCTGCGAGATTCGTCCAGGGCGTCCCTGGTCCTGCTCCTGGACGGTTGGCAGACAAGGAATTCCTCCTTGCATGTGCCGATGATCTGGTCCAGGCGTGCGTTGATGGTCCGGCTTCCCCGCAGGAACTCCAGGACGCCGGCCGCCTGGCTGTCCCGCCGGGCGTGGAAGGCCGTCCGTAGCTCGTCGAGAGCCGTACGGACCTCGGCGGCCTGGTGCATGACCGCGGCGGCGCTGGAGTAGAGCGATGCCTCCCAACGTGCCCCCACGAAGCCCGGGTCGACGAGGACGTGACCGAGATCCGCGTCCTTGCGTACCAGGCCGAGGTCGAGAAGCACCCACAGCGCTTCCTGGTCGTCACCGGTCGGCTGCCTGCCAGTTGACGCGAGCCGCATGTACAGATCTCGCGCTGTGGGATCAATTTCGACGCGAGGGGCCGAGATGCCTGACATGTCCGAATTCCAGCTTCCACTTCATGTAATTGCACCCGCACGCAGCCGGTCGGGCCTTGTAATGGCTCGGTTACGCAGCGATCCTGATCAGACGCCCCCGAACCGAGCTCGTCAAGCGTAAGCCAGATCCGGCCATGCATCTCGCTTCGGGGGAGAGAGGAACGACGCATGATCAGGCCCGGAAAAATTATCGCCGCGCTGGCCCTGATGGCCGCCGCCCTCCTGTCCGGCCCCCCCGTTGCTGCAGCACAGGCAGCAGCGACGTCTACGCAGGAAAAAATCACGGTCGAGCAGGCGGCGGTTTACCGGATGCAGGACAGCACCTGGGGCTGACCTGCATCTCCGCCCGGATGGCCGGCCACCTGCGACTGGTGGTGCGGCGGCCGCCGTCCGGGCGCATAGAGCGGCCAAGGTGCCATACCCACCCCTGCCGTCACCCCCAGTGACAGGAGGAGGGTGCGGCCCCGCCTGGCCCAGCAGTTTGGAGAACTTCACCGGATTCGTTGCCCGGTATCCGTTGAGGTCTTTAGGGTGATCACTAAATCCGTGAGAACGCTGGCGACAGGAAACGCTTGGCGAAATTTCAACGCCCTGACCCATGTTCTCTGGAGCGGATCCGAGGCTCGCCAAGAGGGGAATAACGCATGAAAATCAGCCCATCCTTCGGTGCGCGCGGAAGAGGCAAACATCCGTTGCGCCGCCGGGCGTCCAGCATGCGTACGCGTTGCGACAGCGCGCCGTGGGCCCTGCCCGACAGCCCTTGAAGCCCTTACGAGCGGGCAGAAAACGACAAAGCGCCTGGAGCGGGAACTCCAGACGCTTGCCGTGCACCGTGTTATGCGTGCAATAAAGCACCAGAGCTTGACGGCCTTGCCCTTGGACGAGTCGGGCCGACCAGCTCCTACACAGAGGAAGCTAACCATGACCCTGCTCATGAGTACAGGCCAGGAGCCGCCCGGGATCGTCGATGGTCCCGTCCGGATGTCCGACAGGACCCTCCGGGGGGATCGTCACGGAGAGTCTCCGCTCAGTGGCCCCGACCACCCGGGTCGTGCGGGTCTCCGTCTCCGAGCCCGAGAGCCTGTGGGCGGCCCGCGCGTACGGACAGGACGGGGCAGCCAGCTTCCGGCCGGACTCGACGAGGCACTGGCGCGATGGGTGGCCTACGACCAGCCTGGCCGGGACTGGCGCCTCCAGCACGACGTCGACCTCAGCACCGGAATCGTCCCCACCGGGGGCAGCATCCGCGCTCTCGCCACGGCTGGGTGCTGACATGCGAGGACGTATCCGTACGATCAAGCCGGAGATGGCCCGCTCGCGACGCCTGGCCAAGGTGTCGCTGACCGCCGAGCGCACGTTCACTCAGCTCCTGCCCTACGCCGACGACCAAGGCCGCCACCTCGACCACGCCGGCCTCATCCAGGGCGCCCTGTGGTCGCGACGCATGGGCGTGGACGACCTGCTCCACACCCCCGAGGACGTCGAGGAGGACCTGCGCCAGCTCGCGGAGGTCGGTCTCATCTGCCGCTACGCGAACCCCGAGGACGACGGCGACCTGCTGCTGCACATCCCCACCTTCCGCAAGCACCAGGTGATCAATCGGCCGACTGTCTCCCGGCTCGCCGCCTGCCCCATCCACCAAGGCGACGCCACGGCGCAGGCACAGGAGAAGCCAGCGGCGAAGACACGCAAGAAGGTCGCTGCGGTAACCAGCCTGGCCAGCCCCGCCCCGGTGAACCTGCCCCTGCCTGAGGTCACAGCCGACGAGCACGGCACCCCGGTCACCGACGCGGCTGGCGAGCCGAGCAGCGAACAACTCACTGAGCACTCCGTGCGTGGATCCAGGATCCCGGATCCTGGATCCAGTACCCCTCCGGGGGACGGCTGCGCCGAGCCCTCCCCACGTGTCGGGGACCAGCCACCCGGATGGCCCGCGGCCTCGGAGATGCACCCGCATGCCACCGGTGCCAAGGCGCTGGTCGCCGAGTACGTCGCGTCCTGCCCGTACCGGCCCACCGACCGGTTCCTGGGCCACCTCGGTGCCGAGGTCCGCCGACTGCTGGCCGCAGGCTTCCGGACCGAGCAGATCCGCTCCGGCCTGCATCTCTTCGCCGCGAACCCCAAGAGCCCAGGGGCGCTGGAGTCCTTCGTCCACGAGTCCCACCAGGCCCGCAAACGCCAAATCGCCAGGCAGTACAAGGCCTGGACGAACCCGGTCGCCGGGGCCGCCGCCTACACCGGGGAGCTGTGATGGCCGGCCGCGAACCGCGCCGCGCAGGCGGCGGCCTCCAGCAGCTCGTCGAGCGATTCGCCCGCCTCGGAGTCGATCCGTCCGTGATCGGCGTGCCCGAGCACACCGCCACGCACCGCCCCCAGCACGACGCGCTGGAGCTGGCCGCCGCCCGCATCCCGGTCCTGTTCCAGGACGCCGAGGCCGACCACCCCGAGGTCCTCGCATGGGTGGAGCACGTCACTCAGGCCGCCCGACGCGGCCCCGAGGGCATGCTCGGCATCGCCCACGCCCGTTCCCTGCTCCTGCTCGGGGAGACCGGCACCGGCAAGACGCACCAGGCGTACGGCGCGATCCGTACGCTGCTCGGCGCCGGCGTCCGGCTGCGGTGGCGCGCGGTCTCTTCCGTGTCGTTCCACGCGATGATGCGCCCCCGGCCGGGCGTCGACACCGAGCGCGAGATGCGCGCCCTGGAGACCACCCCGCTGCTGCTCCTGGACGACCTCGGCGCCGCCAAGGCGAGCGAGTTCACCGAGGAGATCACGTACCGGCTGGTCGACTACCGGTACCAGCACCGGCTGCCGACGCTGATCACCAGCAACATCACCCCCGGCGAGCTGGCCGGCTTCCTCGGCGACCGCAGCGCCAGCCGCCTGCGCCAGATGTGCCACAAGGCCATCCTCGGCGGCCCCGACCGCCGCCACGCCCCCCTTCATCACTGAACCAGCGCTCCTTCTGCGGGCCGGCATCGACGCCGAGCCCGGGAGCGCCCCTGCCCGCGCCCGCTGCCTACCTGCGGCGCGATGGAGACATCCCGAATGAACACGATCATCCGCGAGCTGGAGCTCGTCCACATCATCGGCCTCGACCGCGGGAACCAGCAATGGCGCCAGAAGGCCCTCTGCGCCGGGCACCCCCAGCCGGACGCCTGGTTTGCGCCTCCACGATTCGCCGCCCACCACCAGGCGCTCGCGCTCTGCCAGCGCTGCCCCGTCCGCAGGGAGTGCCTGGAAGACGCTGTTGAGTGCCGCGTTACTGAGGGCATCCGCGGTGGCCTGACCAGCGAAGAGATCGGCAAGCGCATCACGTTCCGTCAGGACCGGCCCGACTTCGCCCGTATCCGCGCCGTCCTGCTCGGCCAGCGGATACCGCTCACGGACCCGGAGAAGCGCGTCACCGTCCGGGTCGCCCAGATGGTCGGCATCCCCTGGGAGGTCTGGTCCCCTGCCTTGGGCATCGGCTACAAGGCCGCGCTCAAGCGCCGCCGGCATGCCGATCGTGAACTTGCGATCATTCCCGAGCACGAGCGGGGGGAGGAGTCCGCACTCGCCGACGAGTTGCGGCAGATGATCGCTGACTCGATGGCGGTGGCGGCTTGAAGTCCCGCCGCCCCAAGGTCTCACCCTGGGACATCGCGGCTGTCGCCCTGCTCGGCGCGGCCGGGTTCGCCCTCAGCTACGACGCACTGCAGCAGATGGCCCAGGCCATCCACGTCCGTGGCCAGTTGTCGTACTTGTTCCCGGTCGTGGTCGACGGCTTCATCGCCTACGGCGTCCGCGCCCTGGTCCTGCTGCGGGAGGCACCCGCGACCGCCCGCGCCTACACCTGGTCCCTCTTCGCCGGTGCCACCGGTACCAGCGTCTGGGCCAATGCCCTCCACGCCATCCGCCTGAACGACCAAGTACCCGGTCAGGCCGACACCCTACGACTCGGCGACCTCGCAGTGGGATCCCTGAGCACCATCGCACCGCTTGCCCTCGCCGGCGCAGTCCACCTCGGCATCATCGTTACCCGGCACGGAGGACAGCCGACCACAGCCGGCCCGGCCGAACCCGAGCCCACAGCCACAGCGCTCGGAACGCTCACGCGCCAACGACCCCTGCACCACGACAGGGGCGCCGCGTGGGAGCCAAGTCAGACGCCCGAGCTGGCAAGCGCAACCACTCGGACCGCTGCGGCGGAGCTGAGCGCCGGACCGGACCACGCACTAACCCAACGGTCCGCCGAGGAGAAGATCCGGCTGCACCATCAGGGAGCCCGCAGGCGCGACCGCATCCTCGCCCGGCTCCACCGCCAGCAGGTCCGGACCGCCGGTCCGTCCGCAACAACCACCCGGTCCGCACCACCACCCGGCCCCGCCGGCCCCGCCGGTCCGTCCGGTCCGGACCGCCGGTCCGCCGCCGGTCCACCCGGACCGCAGACCAACCCCGCCGGTCCGTCCGTTCCGTCCGCACCAACCACCCAAGCCACCAACCCGTCCGGTCCGTCCGGACCACCCGCCGGGCCGCCCGACCGGTCCGGACCACCCGATCCGTCCGGTCCGTCCACCGGTCTGCAGACCAACCCCACCGGACCGTCCGGACCACCCAACCGGTCCGGTCCGTCCGATCCGTCCGGCGCGACCGCACCACCACCCGGCCCCACCGGTCCGTCCGGTCCGGACCGCCGGTCCGTCGCTGGTCCACCCGGACCACGGACCAATCCCACCGGTCCGTCCGCAGCAACCGCCCGGTCCGCCGCCGGTCCAGCCGACCCCACCGGTCCGTCCGGTCCGGATCCGCAGCTGCTGGAGATCGGCCGTGCGGCAGCGAAGCTGGCCGGCCGGACCTCCCGGACCGTGGTGGCCACCGCCATCCGCCAGGCAGGCCATAGCGCTTCGAACGAGCGGGTCGGGGAAATCCTGCAGATCCTGCGCACCGACAAACCGCCGCCACGCTCTCACTGACGTTTCCTCGCCCGAACCCCCCTCCCGTCGACCACCAGGAGTACCCGTGAGCACCGCCGTTCTCGCCGACCGCGACATCGTCAGCGACTTCATGACCGTCCTCACCAGCCACCGCCACCTGCACACCGCCGAGCAGGTTGGCGACGGTCGGTGGAGGGTCCGTCGTACGGGGAGCAGTCCGACCGAACTCCTCTCCGGCGACCAGGTCGAGGAGCTGGTGATGGACCACCTGATCGCCGCATTCGCCGCCCATGGACTGGCCGACGACAGCCTCGACTTCTAGCCGGCACCGAGCACGCCCCGAGCACGAAGCACCGGCCAACCCGTTTTCTTCTCAGACGTGTTGCCACCTACGGCGGAGCGAGCTATCCCCTTGGACCGTCCTATCGGACGGTCCAAGGGCTCGCCCCCGGCCAGGGGCCGGGGGAGGTACGGAGTCGAGCCGAGCGGGGGCGCTCGACTCGACTCCGAACCTCCGGAGCCAGGGGGCTCCGGAGGCAGGAACCGACAGGAAGAACACTGATGAACGCCGCCGTCGACGCCGACGACGAGAACGTCGAGCGCCGTCCGCGCCGCCGTTACCACCAGCCACAGCAGCGCCAGCGCAAGCTCACCGTGCGATTCAGCGCCGACGAAGAAGCCGAGATCCAGCGCGCTGCCGCCGACCGCGCGCTGACCGTCGCCCGCCTCATCGCCACGAGCAGCCTGAACGCCGCCCGCAGCCTCTCCCTCGACCAAGACCCCGAAGACCGCCGTGACCGAGCCCTCGACGAACTCGCCGCCGCCCGCCACCAAGTCGCTCGCTGCGGCAACAACTTGAACCAGATCGCGCGGGAGCTCAACAGCGGCGGCCTGCCGAACCCCGCCGACCTGGTCGCCGCGCTGGCGGCCGTCCGCAGCACCATCGCCGCCATCGACACCGCCTCAGCCAAGATCGTGAAGGAGAAGTAGACGCCGTGGTGCCGAACATCGTGTGCGGCTCACGGACGTACGGACTCCTCGCCTACCTCTACGGGCCGGGCCGGCGCGACGAGCACGTCGACCCCCACTTGATCGCGTCCTGGGACGGATACGCCCCCGACCCGGGCCGCGACCCCGCCGCCAGCCTCAAGCAGCTCCAGACCGCCCTGGACATGCGCGTGGACCAGCGCGGGAAGCGCCGCGCCCTGAAGAAGCACGTCTGGCACTGCTCGCTGCGGACCTCCCCGGAGGACCGGGCGCTCAGCACCGAGGAGTGGGCCGAGGCGGCGCGCAGGGTCGTCGCCGCCGCCGGGATCGCACCGGACGGAGACCCGGACGGCTGCCGCTGGGTGGCCGTCCGCCATGCCGAGGACCACGTCCACATCGCCGCCACCATCGTGCGCGGCGACCTGCTGAAGGCGGACATCGAGAACGACTTCCGCAGAGCCCAGGCCGAGTGCCGCAAGATCGAGAAGGAGTGGGGACTACGCCAGCTCAACCCTGGCGACGGCACCGCGGCGAAGGAGCCGACCAACGCCGAGAAGCACAAGGCCGCCCGGCTGGGCCAACCGGACACCAGCCGCCAGCTGCTGCGCGACGCCGTCCGCCAGGCCCTGGCCGGCGCGTCCGACGAGGGCGAGTTCTTCGCTCGGCTGGAGACGGCCGGGGTACTGGTCAACCGCAAGGTCGGCCCGTCCGGCGACGTCCTCGGCTACAGCGTCGCCGCCGTCGGCGAACGCGACGCCGCCGGTAAGCCGGTGTTCTTCGGCGGCTACAAGCTCGGGCCGGACCTCACCCTGCCGAGGATCCGCCAGCGGCTCGCGGTGCCGCTCGGCGAACGCGCCGACGAGGAGCGCCAGCCGCAGGGCATCGACCGTACGCCAGGGCGCCGTTCGGCTCCGGCGCGCGCCCGCCTCGCCGCCTCGACGGCGATCGACGAGGCGATCGACGTGCTGGACGGCGAGGACGACGCCGCTGCCGCCGGGATCATCACCGACACCGGTGAGGTGCTCGACGCCCTCGCGGGCACCGCCATGCCCGCGCAGAAGACCCAGCTGCTGGCCGCGGCACGGGCGTACGAGCGGGCATCCCGCTCGCACATCCGTGCCGCCTCCGCCGAGACCCGCAGCGTCCGGTCGGCCGCCCGGCAGATCCTGGCCGGCGGCTACACCACCAACAAGGCGCCGGACGCCACCGCGGCGGCCACCCTGCTCGCCGCTCTGCTCCTGCTGGTGATCGCCAGCAGCCGCTGGCACGCCGAGCGCGGCCACCGCCAGCAGGCCGCCGCCGCCCGCGCCACCGCCGAGCACCTGCGGGCCGCCTACCGCCAGGCCGCGACCCGGCCGATGGCCGCACTGCGCCAGCGCGGCCGGCAGCTGCCGAGGCCGGTACGCGAGCGCCAGGAGCAGGCCGTGGCCCGGGTCGTCCCCGGCGAGGCCGGACGCAGGCTGCTGGCCGAGCCGGAGTTCGACGCGCTCGCCGCCGTCCTGGCCGAGGCCGAGGCGGCCGGGCACGACCCGGAGGCTCTCCTGGAGCAGGCCCGCTCCTGGCGGGAGCTGGGCACCGCCGACTCGGTCAGCGCCGTACTGACCTGGCGCGTACGGCGGCTGGCCGACCTTCCGGTCCCCGCCCGCTCGCAACCGCCGACCCGCGCCGCCGGTCCCGCACGGGCCGAAGCCGGATCACCTCCGGCCACGGCGACGGCCACCGCGACCAGCACCACCACCTCCGACGCACCGCGTCGCCGCTGACCCGGCCGCCGACGGACGCCACCTGGGCTCCGTCGGCGGCCGACCAACCGCCAACCCTTCACCCCGCCCCGCCCGATCCCGGAGACCGCCATGCCCAAGCCGCCCGCCATCGCACGAGCACGCCGCAGAAGCGCCGGCCGCTACCGCGCCCAGCCCGCCGCAGAGCGGGACTGGCTGCTGCGCTGCTACGTGCTGCGCGCGGCCGACGCCCTCGCCGGAGCCGTGGTGATGTACGCGGTACCGCTGCTCGTCCTCACCCTCACCAACTCCCCCGGCTGGGCAGGGCTCGCGTTCCTCCTGGAGTGGGCACCCCGGCTGGCCGCCATCGCCGGGACCGGCCCGATCATCGACCGGCGCAGCCCGCAGAGCGCCATCCTCGGCACCAGCCTGCTGCGCGCGGCCGTCGCCCTGGCCACGCTCGTCGGCCTCTCGGTCGGCGCCGGTCCGTGGCTGGTCCTGGCGTTCGGCGTGGTCTGCGGGATGCTCGCCGAGACCTCCTTCCTGGCCAACGAATCGCTCGGCGGCGAGGCCAGCCGCCGGGCCGGCGACCGGGCACACCGGGTGCAGGCCGTCCTGACCGGCATCGACCAGGCCGCCCTGTTGCTGGGCCCGCTGATCGGCGGGCTGCTGCTGCTCGCCGGTCCGGCCCTGCTGCTGGCCACCGTCGCCATCCTGTCCGCCGTCGCCGCCACCGTCGCGGCCACCGTCCGCTCGGAGCGCCCCCACCTGTACGCGGTCACCAACCCGGTGGCGGCCGGTCCGCTCACCAGCCTGACCACCGGCCTGGGCGTGCTGCGCCGCACCCCCGCGCTCGCCTGGCTCGTCGGAGCCCTGGCCAGCGTCAACCTGGCCAGCGGCCTGGTGCAGGTGTCCGCGCCGATCACGGTGACGCGCGACCTCCACCACTCCAGCGCCGCCGTCGGCCTGGTGTGGAGCATCGCCGCAGCGCTCTCACTCGCCGCGGTCGCCGTCGCACACCGAGGAATCGAACGCCACGGCCTGCTGCGCGTCGGCGCCGTCTCCGTCGCCCTGATGTGCGGCGCGACGCTGGTCAGCGCCGTGGCGCCCAACCTCGCCCTCTACGCGGGCGCAGTCGCCGTACTGATGGCCGGCGAGGGCGCCGCCACCGTCGTCCTGCGCACCGCCCGCGCTCGGCTCATCCCCCCGCGGGCCTTCGCCTCCACCCTCGCCGCCACCGTGCTGCTGGCCCTTGCGCCCCTGCCGCTGGCCGGCCTGCTCGTCGCCGTATGGCCCGCAGGCCATCTCCCGGCCCTAGTTCTCGCCACCGCCATCGCCGTCAACCTCGCCACCGGCCTCTGCTTCCGCGGGCTGCGCCGGCACCGCGACGCATGGGAGGTCACCGACGCCGACAGCGACGACCACCTCGCCACCGCTGCCTGACCGAGAACGGAAGCCTCTTGCCCTCCAACGACACCACCACCTACATCGACCACGCCGGACTGGCCCCCGCCGACTTCGCCGCCTTCGAGCAGCTGCTCGCCGCGCGACGCGAGTCTCGCCACCACGCCGATCCCCACTGGCACATGATCCTTTCCCAGCAAAGCTCATGGGGACCGCAGTGGACGTCGAGTTACGCCCTGTTCGTTCCCGCAGCCACGGCCGACCACGACAAGTCGCCGGTTGCCAAGGTGTACTTCGACGAGGAAGGCCGGGCCCTGCCCGACCATCCCGAACGCGCCGTTCGCCGTTCGCCGATCACCTCGCGGAGCAGCTGCCCGGGTGGACCGTGCGGCCCTGCCCTCTCAACCCCGGCCGGGACCTCGATGAACTCGCGGAAATGGCCTGGGGCTGGGGCAGAACCTCGTGGACCACCACCACCGCTCCGGACACCGCAGTCGCCCTCACCGGCCCGGAAGGCGAGTACCTCCTCGCGGTGCGGACCACCGCGGACGCCCCGCTGCTCGTCGGCGCCGCCCGGTTCGACGACATCCCCCCGTTCGCCTTCGGCGAGGTGGCACCGCCCGCGCCCGTGGCCGTCGCGGCCGGGGCGGGCCCGGCAGCGGCAGCGGCCACCATCAGGGACCTCGCGCCACGCTGCCGACAGGCCGAGTGGAGCACCCGCTCGGCTGCCGTCACCCACGCCGTCGAGTGCGTCCGGGACCTGGAAGCGCACGGGGTCGCCGCACCCGGCCGCCGTGGCCACGGCGGTGGCCACCGCCCGGAAGAAGCTCGCAACCGCGCCGCCTGGCGCCACGTCGAGACACTTCTCGCCCAGGCAGGACAGGTCACCGCGGGCATCCGTGCCTCGACCGGAATCGAGGACCACCTCAACCCGGTCATAGGCCCGGAGCTCAGGCGGCTCTACGCCGTCGACGCCGCCCGCCTGCAGCTCCAGGAGATCCGGACGGGCTGGAACGAAGCGATGGCGGACATCACCAAGGCCGCCACCGCCAAGGGCACGGACCCACTCCCGGTCCTGCGCCGCGCCGAGCACCTGCGCAACCACGAGGCGTGGCCGCACGTGGCGCGCCTGGCCGCCGGACCGCTGCCCGTCCTGACCGCGCACGTCGCCCCCAGGATCGGCACGCCGACGGCCAGCCGGGCAGCACGGGCCCAGGCGGCACGGGCGGGCGCCGTCGCCCGACCCGACCGGCCCCCGGCGCTCCCGGCGACGCCTGGACCGGTACAGCAGCCAGGCCCCCGGCGCCCCGCCCGCTGACCGCGAGTCCCCGACCGGACCGCCCACCGACCGATCACCACTCACCCACCGGAGAAGCCCCATCACCCCCGCCAACCTCGACTCCGACCACGGGCGC
Source organism: Kitasatospora sp. NPDC057015 (assembly GCF_042673745.1). NCBI lineage: Bacteria > Bacillati > Actinomycetota > Actinomycetes > Kitasatosporales > Streptomycetaceae > Kitasatospora > Kitasatospora sp. NPDC057015. The sequence continues at coordinate 10,657 of NZ_JBHUSG010000068.1, read as the reverse complement.
GCCGACGCCATCGGCGTCTGGTACGACACCGTCACCGACGCTCCCCACGACAGCCACCCGGCGCCGCACCCCTCCCGCAGCCGTGCCTGGAGCACGGCATGGGAAGGCGTCACCACCGAGCAGGTCCAGGCCCACCGGCACCTGCATGCCACCGACTTCGCGGCCGGCCGCACCGAGACGGTGCCGTACTTCCTCGTCCCGGCCCGCGGATGCCCGTACTGGAGCAGCCAGGAAACCGACGCGGGCGTACCGCCGGCGTGGCTGGGGCCCGTCCTGTACTCCGGCAGCCCGCACGGCCAGTACGGCGGCGCCGGGACCTCCAGCGCCCCGCTCGCCTCCCTGACCGCGAGGGCGGGCTTGGACCTCGCCGACGAACTCGGTGCCCACGCCGTCGTCTACCCGGGTCTCACCGCCGAGCAGGCCGCGAGCCTCACCGTCGCCGGCCGCCACCAGGGCGCCGCCCGGGTCCTCGACCTGGCCACCGACGTCGCGCACGTCCGCGACCTCGGAGGCGACCTGGACCTCTGGTGGAACGGGACACCCGCCGGCCACAGGCGCGACATCCGCCGCCAGTGGCGCCGCGCCACCGAGGCCGGACTTACCCTCGTCCCCCTCACCGGACAGCAGATGCTGCCCCACCTGCCCGCCTTCACCGACCTGGCCGTCGGCACTGCCGAGCGCCACGGGACCGCCCTCTACGGGCGCGATCTGTTCGAGCGCCTCGCCGAGGTACCCGGTGCGGTCCTGCTGGCCGCCCGCCACGACGGGTACCTCGTCGGCGGCCTGTACTGCTGGCTGCACTCCGGATGCCTCTACCTGTGGGCCAGCGGCATCGACTACCGGCACCCGCTGGGCCGCCACGCCTACACCTGGCTGATGACCGAGGCGCCCCGCTGGGCGATCGAGCAGGGCGCCCGCCGCATCGACGCCGGCCGCGCCAACTACCAGGCCAAGAAGCGCCTCGGCTACCAGCCGCACGTCCTGCGCACCGTCATCCACCTGCCCACCAACGCCGACACCACCGCCGACGCCCTGACCGCCCTCTCGCGCCGCCTCGGCGAACAGGCCCGCCGCCAGCACCCGGACCTGCCCTGGTGAACGCCCAGTCCCGCACCTCCCCATCTACCGAAGGAACGACTCTGACCAGCTCGCTACTTGTGATCAACTCCGGCGACCGCGCGTACCGGGAGTATTCGCTCGCCCAGATCGCCGCTCACCACCAGGTCGTCCTGATCGGCCGCAGCGGGCCGAGCTGGGAAGGCCCGTACATCGCCGACCACGAGGTCGCCGACCTGGACGACCTGGACGACCTGGTCGGTGCGGTCGACGACCTCCTCGTCAACGACGTCCGGGGCGTTCTCACCTGGGACGAGTTCTCCCAGTTCGGCGCCGCTCACGTCGCCGCCCTGCTGGGGACGCCCGGCAACTCCACCGCCACCGCCATGGCCTGCCGGGACAAGGCCGCCAGCCGGGAAGCGTTCGCCGCCTGCGTTGTGCCGTCGGCGAGGAGCACCCTGGTCACCACCCTGGAGGAGGCCGAGCAGGCCGCGGCGGCCACCGGGTACCCGCTCGTCCTCAAGCCCGCCCGCCAGGCCGGCAGCCTCGGCGTCATCAAGGCCGCGGGCCCCGGCGACCTCGCCGCCGCGTACGCCCACGCCGCCCAGGCCGCCCAGGACGACGAGGGCGCCGACGTCCTGGTGGAGGAGTACCTGGACGGACCGGAGATCTCGGTGGAGTGCGTCACCGTCCAGGGCGTCACCACCCCGGTGGCGGTCACCCGCAAGCAGCTCGGTCCGGAGCCGTTCTTCGAGGAGGTCGGCCACTCCGTCGAGGCGGGCGACCCGCTCCTGGCCATCGCCGGTCCCGTCGCCGTCGCGGCGCTGAACGCCCTCGGCTTCACCACCGGTGTCAGCCACGTCGAGATGCGCCTGACCGACACCGGCCCGCGTCTGATCGAGGTGAACGGCCGGTTGGGCGGAGACCTGATCCCGCACCTGGTACGGGAGGCCACCGGCATCGACCTGCCGCTCGCCGCCGCCGACATCGCCCTCGGCCTGGAGCCGGACCTCGTTCCGACCCGGCGCCGGGCAGCGGCGATCAGCCTGGTCTACGCCCCCGCCACCGGCCGCCTGACCCGCGCCGACGCCGACCCCGCGCTCGGCAGCGAGCCCTGGCTGGAGCGCCTGGTGTGGGAGAAGCAGGCCGGCGACCACGTGGCACTGCCGCCCGACGGCGACCTCGGCACCGCCCGCGTCGCGCACATCGTCGCCACCGGCACCACCGCCGAGATCTGCCTGCAGCACCTCGCCGACGCCACCGGCACCCTCGACATCACGGTCAGCTGACCGAACGGCGGGGCCGGGGCCGCCGCAGCGTGCGGCCCCGACCCCGCCGGTACACCTGCCCTGGTTACGGACGGATGCGTGCGCGCCACTCCTGGGTCCGGCGCTCGTTGTCCTCGGAGATCCGGGCGGCCTGGGCGAGGACCCGGTCCACGTCCTTCGCCGAGTAGCCGGTGACCTCCAGCTCGCTCCCGCGCAGGCGCAGGACGACCCGCTTGTCCGCGTGCCGGTGGGCGAGCGCCTGCACGACGGCGCTGCATGGAGGGCCAGATGGTCGGGCTCATGCCGACGAGGAGCGCCACCAGGATCCCGGGCGTCTCCGCGCTGAACTCGAGCTTGCGGCCCACCGTCTCGCCCTCGGCCCGCAGCTCGGCCCGGACCTCCTCCTCGGCGGCGACGCTCACCCGCAGGACCAGCTCGCTGAGGTCGCCGGGGTCCAGCGAGATGACCAGCGAGGTGGTGACCTCGGGGCACGCTGCCCGCGCTTCCGCGCTGGCGTCGGCCGCTGCGGCGATCCGCTCCAGGAGCGCGGCGCGCCCCCGGAGTTCGGCGGCGACGGCGCGAGCAGACACGCCGCGGGCCGGGTCCTCGACCGCTTGCTGGAGCCGCACGAGCCCCGCCATCGTGAGGCCGATCTGCCGGTCGGAGTCGACCAGGAGCCGCTCGTGGCCCTTCAGCGGGTCGGCGGAAAGGGCGGTCTGGCGTCGCCTGAGCGATTCGCCGCAGGCCGGGCTGCAGTAGACCCGGGGCCGGCCCCGGGTACCCGGCGGTCGCTCCCGAAGAGTCCCCGCGCAGCTCGGGCAGTACCTGGCCATGTCAGTCCTTCCAGTAGGAGAAAACTGACCGTAGCGGCCGGGTTGTGGGGAAATACGCCGGGTAATTCAGCCTGCCCGTCTCCTGCGGATACGGCCGACGAGCATTGGCGCAGGACGGTGGACTACCCGCACTCACGACTTGCGCCAGCAGGTGACGGCCTCCACTGAGACGGCCGATTCGACTCTGGCCCGCCGAACCGGCTGCGGTCACAGCCCTGCTGCGGAAGAATCGTCGCGTCCCGCTGCTTCGGGCAGTCCGAACTCTTGGAGGCCGCATATGATGCCCGCGCGGGATCGCGTCGCCGTCGTGTTCGTTCACGGATTCTTCTCAGGTCCCCATACCTGGGATCCGCTGGTGAACCTCCTGAAGACGGACGAGGAGCTGGGGTTCGCCGACCTGTACCCGTTCCAGTACAGCTCGCCGAAGCTGCGGCTTCGGCCGGACCGGCGCATTCCCGATTTCAACGACCTCGCGGATCGGCTGAGGACGTTCCTGGAACTCAAGGCGGACCGATACGAGCGCTTCGTACTGGTGGCGCACAGCCAGGGCGGACTCGTGGTCCAGCGGTTCCTGGCCCGGATGATCGCCGACACCAGGGGCCCCGACCTCGCCTCGATCAAATCCGTCGTGCTGTTGGCCTGCCCGAACGAGGGCTCGGACTTCGCACTGTCCCTGCGTGTCCGGTTTCTGCGCAACCCGCAGGAACGGCAGCTGCGACCGCTTCACGAGCAGGTGAAGGACGCCCAGCGGACGGTGCTTGCCAAGATCGTCTACGCCACGGAACTGGGACCGGGGTCGTGCCCGATCCCGTTCCATGTCTACGGCGGAACCGAGGACAACATCGTCCGCAGGAGTTCCGCCCAGAGCGGGTTCCCCCAGCCCCGGATGCTCGCCGGCGACCACAGCGGCATCATTCGGCCCGCAACCCGGGACGCCGACGTGTACCAGGCGCTGCGGGCCCACTTGCTGGCTGCCTCCCAGGCCCCCGGCCCGCAGGCAGCCGTGCCTGTTGCCAGCCACCCGCATCCTGGCGACCGGGACAAGGCGCAGCGGCTCCTCCGCGTCCTGGACCCTCACGCGCCGTGGCTTCGGGGGCTGCGGATGCAGAACTTCTACACGCACTCCGGCCGGGTGGACCGCCTCTTCGACGAGGCCGTCACCGAGCTGGGGAGCGATCCGATCCGGTACGTCGACCCGGCCCTGCACGAGGCGGATGCCGCCTGCCTTCAGGCAGCGCAGAACTTGAACTGGGCGACGGAAGGTCTCTTCGCGGACCTGCTCGCCCCCAACGCACTGGACGGGCTGACTCATCCGCAGGACGGCTATGTGCTGCGTCCGGGGCCGCACAAGTCCGGCGCGACCGAGAACAGCTTGCACAAGCTGCGGGTGGTGTTCTTCGAGAGGTACGACACTCTCGTGTGCCTGCTCAACGAGAGGTCCCTGCTCACACCGTGACGGGGCGTTGGAGTCGATGTGCTCCGGATCACGTCGGAATAAGCGGACATTAGGGAACCAATCGTGCTTCTCGGAGCATTTACTCCCGTACACCACGAGAGGGGCTCCTTGAACACTCCTGACGGCCGCGACCCCGAGACTCCCCGGTACACCCACTTCCACTTCGGCGAGGCTCCCCAGCCCGCGCCGGAGCCGGCCGCCGTCCTCGCTGTTCCCCACCCTGCCGCCCTGCGCCCGCGCGGCATCGTCATCACCTGCGCCGCTTGCGGCGCCGGCCGCGACTGGCTCCTGATCCAGGTCGGCGACCTCGTCTTCGTCCGCTGCCGCTGTGCGCACGAGTGGCAGGAGCACGACCTCGGTGCCGGCGAGGTCGACGGCGCCCGCATCCCCGGCGGCCCCGAGAGGGAGTGGGACAGCTTCGAGCACCTGTACGCCGGCCTCGGCTTCGACGGCCTGTTCCGCATGACTTACCTCGGGTGACGGGCGAACGGTGCCCGCAGGCGCAGCCGGCCGGGCCGCCAGCGCGCCGAGCCCTTCGGCTGACTGTCCCGCCGGAGCACTGACTCCGGCGGACGGCCAGCCGCCTTCGAGACCGCCTGGGTGTCCGAGGCCCTGACCGTTGCCCGTCCGCTGCATCCCGCGGCGGTAGCATCGCGTCGGGTCTCGAACACGCGACGTGATGATGGCAGCCGGCCAGGCGAGAGGGCAGTGATGCAGCGGATCGGTCTCTATTACCCGTACGTGCACTTCCGCGACGACGCCTGGGTGAAGGCCGCAGCACTGTACTGCCCGAAGCTGGCCCGGGTCGTGCCCTCGGGCTTTCCGGTCGCCGACCCCGACAGCATCAAGGCGCTGCGCGGCGAGCTGGACTTCATCATCGACCAGGACCCGCGGCAAGCTGCGGCGGCCATCGCACCGGCATTCATCCAGGCGGTCCGCGACCACCAGGACGCCCTGCCCGGGCGCTACCGAGCGGCCCTGGAGCGGCCGTTCACCCGCCTTCGGGTCAACTCCCCACCCACCGCACCGGGCGAACCGCTGCGGGACCGGCCCCTGGCCGGTCTGTATCCGGGCGAGGTCAGCCAGGAGCTGACCGAGGTGCTGCAGGAGACCGACCTGGCCAGGATGCCCCCCCGAAGGCTCGACCCCGGACACAACCCCATCAGCTGGCTGGCCATGGATCCGGCCATCGCCTGGATCTACAAGTGCGCCCTCACCGAGGAACTGGCCCGCCAGACCGGCTACACCCCGACCACCGACCAGGTCAGCGCCCACGCCGCAGCACGGAACTGGACGAGCGAGAACATCGCCGCCGCACTGCTCGGCAGGGCCCCCGCCGCTCTGGAGACGGACGTGTCGGCAAGGATCGGGTTGATGGCCGTGCAGTGCGTTCTGCCATCAGGGCTGCGCAACGTACCCATCGAGAAGATCATCGAACTGCGGCGCACCCATGGTCAGGAGTTCACCGCCTTCGCCGAGGGCATCGACAGGACCGTTGCCGAGCTGCGCGAGAGCACCGCCGGCGTCACCGACCGCGGCGCCTTCGAGCAGCACCTCCAACTCACCTTCGACACCAACATCGCGCAGCCTCTGGACAAGCTGCGCAGCGCGATGGCCGGGCTCAACATGACGGTCTTCACCAGCGCCCTCGGCTTCCAGGCGCCCGCGGTCGGCGCCGCCGTTGGCCTGTGGGCCGGCACCGCCCCGGTCGCCGTGACCGGCCTGGCCGTGCTGGGCGTCACCGTGCGCCAGACGGTGGCTGGCCTCCGTAAGGAGCAGATGGGCAGTTCCCCGGTGGGCTACCTCCTGCGGGCCGAACGCAACCTGAAGCCCAGCACGCTGGTGGGCCGCGTAGGACGCAGCGCGCGCCGCGCAGTCGGCACCGGCATCTGAGCTGACCGGCGCCCAGAGCCTGAAGGGTGTCTGGAGCCGAAACACGTCGGGCCCGCACCGCTTGCGCGGTGCGGGCCCGACGTGTGCCTTCGGTCAGTTGGCGGTTTAGCGGACCATGCCGTTGACGGAGTCGACCGGGGCGACAAGGCCGGCACGGAAGAGGCGCAGCAGGCTCAGATCGACGGGGCCGGGGCGGCGACCCAGGTGCCGGGCGAGGTTGCGGTCGCTGCACGGGTTCTCGGCGAGGCGCAGGCGGTGCAGGACATCAGCGTCGGTGATCTCGTCCCAGAGCGAGGACACCAGCCGCAGGTTGATGACGGCGAGCCCTGTGATCAGCAGCTCCCCGCTGGCCACGGAGCTGTACCGCAGGGCGTCGTACACGACGACGACTGCGAAGGTCATGGCGGTCGAGGCGCTTGCGGTGGCCCACGCGAGTACGGCCGTCTTGACGGCGCGGGAGCGGATGCGGGGTCGGGGGCGGGCGGAAGGCTTCACGGCTTCTCCAGAACGACGAAGGAACGAGGGCGTCCGGCCGGAGGGCGTGGGTCGGGCCACGCCCTCCGGCGTCCGATGGCTAGTCGGACGGGCCGCCCTGCTGGGGCATCCGCGCGGTTGCAGTTGCCGCCAGTGCGGCGCTCTGGAGCCGGTGGAGCTTGATCTGGAGAGCGATCTGCTGGCAGCAGGTCAGGGCGAGCGTGGCGCTCAGGAGCCCGAGGTGGAGAACGGCGCAGACGGCGGCGGTGGCGGCGGTCGACACGGCGCCGACGATGGCCATGTAGTGGACCGAGGCGAAGAGGCTGACGAGCTTGGTGTCCGGGGCGGTGGAGCTGGTGGTGATGGTGGATCCCTTCGCGGGTGCTCAGCGGGCGGGGCGCTCGTACAGGGCGGTGAGGAGGTCGAGCACCAGCTCGACAGGGGCGTCACGGTCGAAGGTTGCCTTCCACCCGGGGTGGCGGCTGGTGCCCGTGACGGCGATGGTCCAGGTGTCGGCGTTCGGGTCGTCGGGCGCGTAGCCGAGGTAGACGCGGGTGTCGGGGCTGGCCGCATGGAGGCTGCCGCGAGGATCGATGACCCAGCTCCAGCTACGGGCCGCCAAGAAGTCGGAGATCAGGTAGGGGCTGCCGGGGCCGACGAGCCAGGCCCGGTGCTCGATGCTGGCGCCCGGCTTGAGTCCGGGGACGGTGGGAGCGGTGATCGCCACGGTCACGACGCTTCGCCTTCCTGTTCGGGGGAAGCGTCCATATTTGCTTGGTTTCGACCGGTTCGCGTAGTGATATCCGTCTGCCGGAGGCGAACACCAGGGCAGAACGCAGAGCACCCCTGCAGGCGAGCAAAAAGCCCACCAGCAGGGGTGCGAGGAGTCCGGCTATACAGGTGTCCTGTCTCGATGAACCCGGCGTCTCAGCGTGTTTTGCGGATGGCGTCGGTGGCGGCCTTGGCGATGGCGGCGGGGGCACTGGAGGGCCGGGGCAGGTGGAGCAGGGTGGTCCCCGGCAGGTGGCGGGATTCCGCGGTGAGGGTGAGCTGGAGTACCGCGCAGCCGGCGGCGGCGAGGCGCTTGATGCGGGTGACGGCTTGAGCGGTTTCGTCGCGGGCGTACTGGGCGTCAGTAACGACAACGAGGAGACGGCCGGTGCCGGGGCGGCTGAGGTCGAGGCCGTGGTCGAGTGCATCGATGGCGTCGGCGAGGTTGTGGCTGCCACCGCTGGCGTTGAACGTCGTCACGCGCTCTGGTGCTCGGTGGGTGGGCCGGGTCAGTGCGGTCAGATGCGCGTCGTAGGCGATGGTGGCGGTGCGGGAGTCGGGGCCGGTCATGGCCGCTGCGCGGGCCACGATCCAGGCAGCGGATGCGACGGGCCCGCAGGCGGCCGACATGGAGCCGGAGACGTCCACGGCGATCCCCGCCCGCAGCGGTGGGGTGGGTGAGTTGCGGCAGTGGGTGGCGGTGAACGGCTCTGCGGTGGGCATCGATCCGGCGGCGCGTTGGGCGTCGCGGGCGAGGGCCGCGCGCATGTTGAGGCGGCCGGGCGGGGTGGGGCTGGTGGTCCGCTCCTCGGTCCGTTCCCGATAGGCCGCTGCGCGACGCGCGCGACTCAGGCGCGCGGCGGCACTCTGCTCGGCTGCGGTGGGCCTGCGGGTGCCGGTGACCGGGTTGCTGGAGGGCATCGGTGTGCCGTCGGGGCTGACGGTGGCGCTGCGCGAGTTGAAGACCGACTTGGCGGTGGCGGCGGCCTTGCGTCGCTGGCCGGCCTGCTGGGCGCGGTCCTGGGTCCGTGCTTGGGCTTGCGAGGCCATGGCGTTGTTCGCGGCGGCCTGTGCCGCGAGGTCGGCGGCGTCGGTGGCGGCCATGCTGTCCATGACGACCACCACGGCGTCGGACAGCAGATCAGTGAGGTCCTCCGGCACGGGCAGAGCGGGGGAAGCGGTGTCCAGGGCGTCGCACCAGTCCTGGGCGTGCGCGAGCATAGTCGTGGCGTCGTGGTCGTCGACCTGATGGGCTGCGGTCCAGATGCCGCTGAGGGTGGCCAGCAGGTCGGTGCCCAGGACCTTCTCGCACAGGTCGGCGACGGCCCGGGTCTCGCCAGCGTCGAGGATGCCGACGTCCCGACGGCCGAGGATCAGGGCCGCCGCGCCGGCGGCGTGCTCGACGCCCTGGAGGGTGGGGTTGGCGATGTCGGGCATGACCAGGGTCCGGGCACTGGTGCGCAGGTACGTGCGGTCGGTGGGCCGCCTGACCAGGTGGGCGCCCTCGGCGCGGCTCTCCTCCAGCAGGAGCGCGGCCTCGACGACGCGCGGGTCCGCGCCGGGCGGCTGCCGCCAGACGGAGTGGGCGGCGTGAGCGGCCTCGTGGACGAACACTCCCCAGGCAGCGGGATAGCGCTCCTCGTCACCCACGATCCGCGGACGGACCTCATGGGCCTGAAGGGGGGCGAACAGGCCGGCGTCGAACTCGATCTCCCCCAGACCGGGGAAGTAGCCGGCCGGTGCGCCGCTGCGGGTGCCGGGGCGGCAGGTGACGAGCAGGTCCTGGCGGCCGGACAGGGCGACCAGCCGGTCGCCGAGCTCGGCTCCCACGCGCAGCCACGCGGCCGGGGAGGAACGGGGCGGTGCGGGCCGGGCGCCGTCGTCGTCCCAGCGCGCGAGGTCGTCGTCGGGCGTGGTGGCGGAGGGTTGGACGTGGTGGTGGGTGCTCATCGCTGGCGGCCCCGGTGCGCGGCTGCGGTGCTGCCCGGGGGCTGCCGGGCGGCCGAGGCGGTCGAGGCGGAGAGCTGGTTGCCGAGGGTGAGGGGCGCGATCTGCTTGACGCCGGCGATCTTCTTGACGGCGTCGGCGACGGCGTCGCGGTCCTCCAGGGGAGCGATGCCGACCAGGTTCGCGAGCGCGGCCTTGGTGCCGAGGACGGCCTCCGTTTTCTGGTAGCTGAGCAGCTCGCGCAGCTGGGGGGCCCAGCCCAGTTCACCCAGCTCGACCTGGCGGGCGAGGTGTCGGGCGACCCGGACCACCCGGGCATCGATCCGCAGCGCCAGGGCGAGGTCGTAGTCGGTACCGACCTGGATCTGTACGCTGAACCGGCTCGCCAGCGCCTCGGTCAAGATCGCTCCGTGGACGTTGGGGTTGTGGCCCGCCACCACGTAGAAGCCCTTCTCGGCCTTGATGGTCTCGCCCTTGTGGGCCTTGACCTGGATCTGGCGGCGCCCGTCCATCGCCGGGTAGAGCGCTGCCAGGACCTTCGGTGAGATCAGGGTGGCGTCGTCGATCAGCAGGGGCCGACCCTCGGTCATCGCGGTGATGACCGGGCCGTACTGGAAGGTGTAGCCTCCGCCGTCGGCCTGCGTGTACTCGCCGATCAGGTCGCCGACGGTGGTGTCGCCGTCGCCAGCGACGGTGATCAGGTCGTCGAACGCCGCCTCGACCAAGCTCGTCTTGCCGGTGCCCGGGGGGCCGTAGAGCAGCACCGGCACGTTGGCGTCGCGTAGGCGATTCAGCGCCTCAACGTCGGGCAGGTCGGCCAGCTCTCGGGGGTGGTAGAGCTGGCCCCCCGCACGGCGGATCGGGCCGCCCGGCTTGGACGCGGGCGCTGCGGGAGCGGTCGTGCGGGCCGTGGCCGCGGCGGCGCGGGGAGAGTGCGTTCCCGGCGGACTGATCGCCGC
>NZ_JBHUSG010000067.1:36584-44684 GCF_042673745.1 Kitasatospora sp. NPDC057015 | reverse complement strand
GCCCGTACGTCGAGCGGCTCCGGGCACCGGCGGCCGAGCGGGCCGGGCGGGGGCCGCCGCGCCCGTGCCGGGGGCGGGGGGGCCGCGGGGGCGCCGGCCGGGGCCGCGACCTCCGGAGCCGGCGGCGCCGCGGCCTGCACGGTCACGGTGGGGGCGGGGCCGGCGGTGACCGGTGCGCGGTCGCCCGTGCCGGTGGCCCGGTCGGTGGGCGCCCCGGTCGGTCGGGCCGACGGCTGCCCGCCGGACGCGGCGACGGCCGGCCGGGTGCCGGCTGCCGCCGCCGGACGCGAGGTGAGGTGCGGGAGCTGGGCGGCGCCGAGTACGAACGCCCCGGTCGCGGCGGCGACCGCAACGGTCGCGCCCCAGGCCCGGGCTCCGGGGAGCAGCCCGCGCGGCGGCGAGGGGGTGTGCCGGGTGAAGGTGTCGGCGAAGCGGCCGGTGGACTGCGGGCCGGCCGACGGCTGATCGGAGGGGGGCACCGGGCCTCCAGTGGGCGTGAGGATGTCCACGACAGGTTCCCTCCCGCACACCACGAGCAGGTGAACATTCGCCGCTCGGCGCGTGGCTGATTGTCAAGAACTGCTGCCAGTTGGCCAGTTGAGCGACGCGACTTGGCCTGCTGTTCACCTCTGCACGAACCTTTGGACGACTGTGGTCAGTACCGTGGCCGCCGGTTGGGGATGTGCGACCAGCGCGCACATGACAGGGGAGCTCCGCCGTCCGCAGATAGCCGCGCGATCAGGAAGAGCAGTTTCATGGAGCACAGCGCCGGTATGCCCAGCCGGACGCCCGACGGTCCCTCCGAGCCCTCACGTGCTCCCCTGCGCAGAGTGGCGGACGCACCGCCCGGGCCGGACCACTGCGCCGAACTCCTGCTGGCCGAACGGGAGCGGCTCCAGCGGTTCGTCACCAGCCTCGCCCGCCACGACCCGTACCTGGTCGAGGACATCGTCCAGGAAACCCTCCTGCGGGCCTGGCAGTTGGCCGACCGCCTGGACTGGAGCGACCTGCCGATCCGGATGTGGCTGTTCCGGGTCGCCCGCCACCTGCTGATCGACGGATGGCGCAAGGACCGCGCCGTCCCGGTCGGCATCGCCGCCGAGGGGTTCCCGGACCAGGCGCCGGTCGCCGACCAGACCGCCCAGGTGCTCGACCGGCGGGTGCTGGTCGACTCGCTGCGCCTGCTCGACCCGATCCACCGCGAGGCCGTCGTGCACATCCACCTGCTCGGCCGTGCCGGACCGGACACCGCCCGGCTGCTCGGCATACCCGGCGGCACCCTCAAGTCCCGTACCCACTACGGCATGCAGGCGCTGCGGCGGAACCTCGCCGACCGCGGCGTCGCCGCCCACGGGATCGCCTCGTGAACGCCGCGAGCGCCGTGCCGGGCGGCACCGGTACCCTCTTCGGACTCGCGGGCCTGCTCCTGCTGCTCGCCGTGCTCGCCCACCTCGCGGCCCGTCGGGTCGGCGGCTGGGCGGCCGTACGGCGCGGCCTGCGCCGGGAGGCGGCCGCCACCGCCGCCGCGTTCGCCGCACCCGTCCGGGCCCAGCTCCGCTACCGCCGCCATGTGCGCCTGCTGGTCAGGCTGTTGGGTGACAAGGCCGGCTGGGCCGACGCCGAGCGGGCGGCGCTCGGAGCCGGCCGGGTGCCCGGTGTCCAGCCGTACGGGGTGCTGCTCGGCAGGTCCGTGGTGGGGGTGCTGGTCGCCTGCGGACCAGGCACCCCGCCGGTGCCGCCGCAGCCCTGGGCCCCGGACGACACCGACCCGCGGCTCTGGTGGATCGACCGTGCGGACGCGGCCCGGGCGGTGACCGGCGCGCGCCCCGCGCCGCTGCTCGCGGCCCTCGGGACGGACGGCCGGCATGCCGTGCTGCTCGACCTGGCCGCCGGGCCCGCGGTCACCACGGTGGGCGGCGAGCGCGGCACCGCCCGCGCCGTGCTGCAGGCGGTGGCGGCCCAGCTCGACGCCCGGCTCCCGGCCGGCGCCGTCACCGTGGCGGACGGCGTCCACCCGCGTCACACCGGCCCGGACGTGGCGGACGCCCTGGCGAAGGCCGACCGTGCCGCGACCGGCGGAGCGCCGGCCTTCGCGGTCTGCGTCGAGGCACCGGACGCCGTCCGCCCCGCCGGCGGGGCCCGTCTGCTGGCGCTCGGCGGCGCCCGGGGCTCCGCCCGGCTGCTCACCGCGGACCGGGCCGGGCTGCGCGTGCTCGGCACCGGCCTGCTGGTCGACGCCGTCCCGCTGGCCAGGGCGACGGCCCGCAGCCTCCCGCTGCTGCCGCCCTATCCGGCCCACGACGCCGGCCCGGCGGACGACGGCGACCTGGCCGAGCCGGAGTTCGGCGCGGACGGCTTCGCCGACCGGGACGGGCCGGCGCAGGCCGTACTGCCGGGCCTGTCCGCGATCGGCGCCACGGTGCAGGCCCCGCCGCCGGCTCTCACGCCCGCCGCTCCCAAGCCCGCCGCGGAGCCGGAGCCGGACCCGGAGCCGGTGGCGGTGCCCGCGCTCGGCGCCGACCCGGCCGAGGAGGGCGGAGCGGCGACGACCGGAAGCCCCGGGCTGCCCGGACGGTCGGCCCGCGGTGCGGCGGTGAAGGTCGGCGCACCGGCGCCGGTCGCCCCGGTCGCGGCGGCGGAGCCCGCCGCGGAGGAGGCGGAGCCGGCCGGCCGGGCCGACGGCGGGGTGACCGCCGGTCCGCCCCCGCTGGTCTTCGGCCGGGTGACGGTACCGAGCGCACCGCTGGCGCCCGGCGCACCGTCGCTCGCACCTGCGCCCACGACCCGGCCGAGGTTCGTACAGCGCCCCGCGGGCGAGGCCGGCCAGGGCGAGGAGCCCGCCACCGACCCCGCCGCGCCCGTCGAAGCGGACCGGCCCGCCGGCCCGCAGGTGCCCGCGGGCCCGGCCGCCCCGGCATCGGGGGACTCCACCCCCGAGGTTCCCGCGATCCCGGCGACCCCCGCGATCCCCGGGGTCCGGGGCCGACTCCGGCTGCCGCGCCCCGAGGCGCTCGCCGGCGACGACGGCACCTTCGGGCCGGTTCGGGCACCCGCCACCCCGGACACCGGCGACGGACCGGGCCCGCTGAACGGTCCTGCCGCGCCCGGCGCACCGCGCGCGGTTCCGGTCGACGACGACCTCGCCGAACCCGCCCCGGAAGCGGGCGGGAGCGGGCCCGGCGTCTCCGCAGCCGTCCCGTCCTGACCCGTCCTGTCCCGTCCCGACTGTCCCGACCCGATCCGACCCGACCCGATCCGGGCCTCGGCCGCCCCGCCGCCCAGCCGTGCGGCCACGCCCGCACCCCGACGTCCGACATCCCGAGTCCGACCCCTGGAGACCGCCCGGTGAAGCTCACCGTCACCCTCGTCGACAGCGCCGACGCCCGCCGCCGCGACCATGTACTGGACCTGCCGCCGTACGCGACCGTGGGAGACCTGGCCGCCGCCGTCGACCGGCGCCCGTCCGACGGGTACGGGCCGCGCGGGGAGGCCGGATCGGCCGGCGGGCCGGGCGCCCTCGCCGCCGGCACCGGCGTGCCCGAGCCGCGCGGGCTGCACCTGGGCCCGGTCCTGCTGGACACGGCCGCTCCGGTCAGCGAGGCCGGCGTCCTGGAGGGGGCCGTCCTCGGCCTCGGCGGCCCGGTGGCGGAGCCCGACCTCGTCCGGGTGCCCCCGCCGGACGGGCGGCGGCCCGGCGGCCCGGCGGAGCTGGAGCTCCACCTGGTCTCCGGTCCCGGCGCCGGTCGGACCTGGCGGCTGGCGCCGGGGAGTCACGAGATCGGCTCGGACCAGGCGTGCGCCGTCCGCCTGCCCGGCGGCGGCGTGCCGGCCGGCGGTCTCTGGGTGACGGTCGCTCAGGACGGCTCCGCCTTCTGGCACCGAACCGGTTCGTCCCCGGTGGAGGTGCGGGCCTGCGTCCCCGGGCCGTCGGGCACCGCCGGCGACGCGCTCCCCGCACACGCCGCCCCCGGGCTCCCGGCCCAGGCCGGGCCCGCCCGGTCGGGGGCCGAGCCGGCGGCGGCCGTCCCCGCCCCCGGGACCCTGCCGGCCGCCGCCGCGCTGCCGAGCGGCGCCGTGGCCTGGCCGCTCGGCGGCGACATCGCCGCCGGCGCCGCGCTGCTGCGCCTGGTGGAGCCGGTCGAGCCGGACGCCGCCGTGGCGCCCTCCGCGGACGGCACCGGGGTCGACTACAACCGTCCGCCGCGGATCGCCCCGCACCTGGACGCCGAGCGGCTGCGGCTGCCGATGCCGCCCACCGCGCCCTCACGGCGGCCGTTCCCGCTGCTGCTGATGGTCGCGCCGATGGTGCTGGGCATGGTCATGGTGGCGGTCTTCCACTCGTACTTTTACCTGGTGTTCATCCTGTTCAGCCCGCTGATGGCGCTCTCCAACTGGATCGTCGGACGCCGCGGCAACCGCAAGGCGCACGAGCAGGCCGAGGCCCGCTACCGGCAGCGCCGCCGCACCCTGGAGGGGGAGATCCGGGCGGCGGCCGACCGCGAGCGGCTGGTCCGCGGCCTGGCCGGCCCCGACCCGGCCACCGTCGGGCTCACCGCCGTCGGCCCCGGCAGCCGGCTCTGGGAGCGGCGCCGGCGCGACCCCGACCACCTGGTGCTCCGGCTCGGCACCGTCGACCAGCCGTCGGTGAAGGAGCTCGACGATCCCGCCCGCGACGAGAACCACCGCACGGTGCGCTGGAACATCCCGGACGTCCCGATCGGGGTGGAGATCGCCGAGTACGGCGTGGTCGGCGTGGCGGGCGCCGGCGAGCCCGTGCAGGCCCTCGCCCGCTGGCTGGTGGCCCAGTCGGCCGTCCTGCACAGCCCGCGCGACCTGCGGATCGTGGTGCTCACCGAGCGGGCCGGGGCGGAGGGCTGGGAGTGGGTGCGGTGGCTGCCGCACCTGCGGCCGGCCGCGGCCGGCGGCCCGGTCGTGAGCATCGGCAACGACCCGGAGTCCACCGCCAACCGGATCTCCGAGCTGGTCGCCCAGATCCAGGCCCGGCAGCGGGCGCTCGGCTCGTCCATGGGCAAGGCGATGTTCAACGAGCCGGACGTGCTGGTGATCGCCGACCGGGCCCGGCAGTTGCGCGACGTCCCCGGCATGGTGCAGGTGCTCACCGACGGCCCCCGGGTGCGGGTCTTCAGCATCTGCCTGGACGAGCAGGAGCGGCTGCTGCCGGAGGAGTGCGCCGCCGTGGTGCTCGCGGCCGGCCACCGCCTCACCGTCCGCCGCACCGGTGCGCCGAACATCACGGACGTCCGCGCGGACCAGGTGGACACCGACTGGTGCGAGCAGGTCGCCCGCGCGCTGGCGCCGGTGCGCGACGTCAGTCCGGAGCACGACGCGGGCCTGCCGCAGCAGGTCAAGCTGCTCGACCTGCTGCGGCTGGAGCCGCCCGCCCCGGCCGAGCTGCTGGCGCGCTGGCGGCGGCGGCCCGCGTCCACCGGCTTCCTGCTCGGCACCGGCTACGACGGGCCGCTCACCCTGGACCTGGTGCGCGACGGCCCGCACGCGCTGGTCGCGGGCACCACCGGCTCCGGCAAGTCCGAACTGCTGCAGTCCTTCGTCGCCTCGCTGGCCGCCGCCAACCGGCCCGACGAGCTGACCTTCGTCCTGGTCGACTACAAGGGCGGCTCGGCGTTCCGCGAGTGCGCCGAACTCCCGCACACGCTCGGCATGGTGACCGACCTGGACGCCCACCTGGTGGAGCGCGCCCTGGAGTCGCTCGGCGCCGAGCTGCGCCGCCGCGAGCGGCTGCTCGCCGAGGTCGCGGCCAAGGACCACCCCGAGTACCGCTCCAAGCGGCTGGCCGATCCCACCCTGGCGCCGCTGCCCCGGCTGCTGCTGGTCATCGACGAGTTCGCGACCCTGGTCCGCGAGGTGCCGGACTTCGTGCCCGGCCTGATCGGGATCGCCCAGCGCGGCCGTTCGCTCGGCATCCACCTGGTGCTCGCCACCCAGCGCCCCTCCGGGGCCGTCACCAGCGACATCCGCGCCAACACCAACCTCCGGATCGCGCTGCGGGTCACCGACGCGACCGAGAGCCAGGACATCATCGACACCTCCGAGGCCGTGCACATCCCCGCCTCCGCCCCCGGCCGCGCGCTCGTCCGGCTCGGCCACCGCTCCACGGTGCCGTTCCAGGCCGCCTGGGCCGGCGGCGCCCGCCCCGCGCCGGGCGGCCCGGCGGCCGGCCCGGCCCGCCCCGCGGTCCGCACCGTCCGCGCCGCCGAGCTCTCCTGGGCCCGGCTCGGCCGGCCCGTCGCGATGCCCCTCACGGACACCGACCCCGGCGCCCCCGCGGCCCCGGCCCCCACCGACCTGCAGGCCCTGGTCGCCGCCCTGCGCGAGGCGGCGGCCGGCCTGGACGACTTCGTCCCGCAGCCCAGCCCCTGGCTGCCCGCCCTGGAGGAGCGGATCCTGCTGGACGAGCTGGACGAGCTGCTCCCCGACCGGACCGGCGCCATCCCCCCGATCCCGTACGCACTGGAGGACGTCCCGCAGCTCCAGGAACGCCGGGTCGCCACCGCCGACCTCGCCGTCTTCGGCCACCTGTACGTGATCGGCGCACCGCGCTCCGGCCGCACCCAGGTGCTGCGCACCCTCGCCGGCTCGGCGGCCCGCACCGCCTCCTGCGCCGACGTGCACCTCTACGGCATCGACGCGGCCGGCGGCGGCCTGGCCGCCCTCTCCGCGCTGCCGCACTGCGGCGCCGTCGTCTCGCGGCACGACCTGGAGCGCCTGGAGCGCCTGCTGCACCGGCTCACCGCCGAGCTGACCAGCCGCCAGGAGCGCTGCAGCGAGCACAACGCGGCCGGCCTGAACGAGCTCCGCGCACTGCTGCCCAAGGCCGAGCGGCCCGCGCACATCCTGCTGCTGATCGACGGCTGGGACGCGCTCTCCGGGCTGCTCGACGACCACGACAACGGGCGCCTGGTCGATCTCGTCACCCGGCTGCTGCGGGAGGGCGCGGCGGCCGGCATCCACGTGGTCGCCAGCTCCGAGCGCTCACTGCTGGGCGGTCGGCTGGCGGCCCACAACGACCACAAGCTGCTGCTGCGCCAGGGCGACCGCAACGACTACCAGTTGGTCGGGCTCTCCCCGAGCAAGGTGCCGGCGGCGGTGCCGCCCGGGCGCGGCTGGCACGCGCTGACCGGCACCGAGACCCAGGTGGCGCTGCTCGCTCCCGACCACAGCGGCCAGGAGCAGGCGAAGGCGCTCGCCGCGATCGGCGCCGAGACCACCCGCCGGGACTCCCGGGTGCCCGCCGCCCGGCGGCCCTTCCCGGTCGCGCCGCTGCCCCGGTCGGTGGACTTCGCCGAGGCGTACGAGACCGTCGAGGCCGGGCTGCGGCGTCCGATGTGGGGCCTGCTGGGGCTGGGCGGCGACGACGCGGGCCCGGTCGGGGTGGACTTCGCGGGCTCCTCGGCGGCCTTCGCGGTGCTCGGCCCGCCCGGATCGGGCCGCAGCACCTCGCTGGCCTCGCTGGCGGTGTCGCTGCTGGCCGGCGGTACCTCACTGGTCGTCCTGACGCCCCGGCACTCCCCGCTGCGGGCGCTGGCCCGGCACGCGCGGGCCAGGGTGCTCACCGAGCCGGACCCGGCGCCGCAGGACGTGCAGGCCGCGCTGGACGAACTGGGCGGCCCGCGGGTGGTCGTGGTCGACGACGCGGACCTGTTGGCGATGCCGGCCTGCGACCGGATCCTCAAGGACATCGCCACCTTCGGCCGCGACCGGGGCCTCGGCCTGCTCTACGCCGGCCCGGCCGACGCCCTGCAGGTGGCGATGGGCGGCTGGGTCACCGCCGCCAAGCGGGCCCGCCGGGGTCTGCTGCTGGCTCCCAAGAGCCTGCAGGAGGGGGACATGATCGGCATCCGGCTCCCGGTGCACCTGATCCGGTCCACCCCGGTCGCCGGCCGCGGCTGGACCACCGGCCGGGCCGGAGAGGCGATGGCGGTGCAGGTGCCGCTGACGGTGCTGCGCGCGGACGGCTGAGGCGCGGGGGCGGGCCCCGGGCGGCCCGGCCCCCCGCCCCCCCCCCCCCCCCCCGGCCCCCCCCCCCCCCCCCCCCCCCCCGGCCCCCCCCCCCCCCCCCCC